>JANMEV010000705.1:0-1743 GCA_031377305.1 Planctomycetota bacterium
ACTTTGCTGCAACCGGGCGACTGGCTTCGTACAGAACTCCGCGGCGCGAATGCTGTGAAAGTGACGCTGATCGGTGGAGTCGAAATGACGCTGGGGCCAGCAACGCTGGTTGAGTTCATTGCCGTGAATAAAGCGAGAGTGCACTCGGGCATGGTGCAGACAACGTTGCCGAAACAGGAACCCGCGGAAAAGGCAGATGCGGCCAGCACCAAACCGGATGCGGGACCGTTCGTCCTGCTGGCGCCGCGAGCTGGGCAACGCGAACTCAAGCCAGGGGATAAGCTGATCGTTCGCGTCGATCGAGATGATAAGCTGATCGATGTTCCGAAGACACCGGCCTGGCTGGCGGGCTTTGAAGGCGCGTCCAGCAACGAGTCGCTGGGCTCGCTGATCGTGACGATGCCCGACGGTCGCAATGAACCGCTGACGGTGGGCTATCACAGGGTGACGGTCGAAATTCGCGACCAGATTGCTCGAACAACCATCGAAGAATCATTCGTCAATCACACAAACGGGCGTCTGGAGGGTGTCTTTAACTTCCCGCTGCCACAGGAAGCATCGATCAGCGGATTCGGAATGTGGATCGGCAATGATCTGATCGAAGCCGACGTCGTCGAAAAGCAGCGAGCTCGCGAGATTTACGAAACGATCCTTCGTGAAAAGCGAGACCCAGGATTGCTGGAATGGAACGGCGGTAACATCTTCAAGGCTCGCGTGTTTCCGATTGAACCTCAGTCCGAAAAACGAATCAAGATTGTCTACACAGAAGTGCTGCCTCTTCGCGGCGGACGATATCGTTACACCTATGGCCTGCGAAGTGAACTGCTGCGTACGAAACCGCTGCGGGAACTGTCACTGAACGTGACGGTGAATTCGGCGCTGCCACTGAAGCGCGTGACGTGTGCGACTCATGCAGCGCGCGTGATTACTGGCGAGCTGCAGGGCGTTAGCCCTCCGAGCACAGACGGCCAGGAACGAACTCGGAGGGCTGACGCCCTGCCGCTCGCCTTTCATTCAGCTCAGGTCGAATTTGCCGCTCAGGAGTATTCACCGACGAGAGATTTTGAAGTCGTTTGCGAAGTGGACGGCAAGCAGTCGGACGTTGTCGCGATTCCTCATCAGCGAGGCGAAGACGGGTACTTTCTGATCCAGTTAACTCCGCCCGGCGCGGATGGAAACTGGCAGCGCGAGCTGCTGGCGGAGGGCGATCCGTTGACGCTGATTTTGCTGTGCGACACGTCGATGTCGATGGATGAAGAGAAACGCCGGCAGCAGGCGGAATTCGTGTCGGCAGTTCTTGCGACGCTCAGCCCGGCCGATCGATTCCAAATTGTCGCCAGCGATGTGACAACCTTATCGGCATCGGATGCGGCAATGTCTGCAACGACGGAGAACATCGCAGCGGCGACGAAGCTTCTGAACGAACGCATTTCGCTGGGTTGGTCGGATTTGGATCGAGCGTTCGCGGAGGTGATTCGAAAGGCCCCGGAAAAGAGTCACATCGTCTATGTGGGCGACGGAATTCTGTCCGCAGGCGATACGGATCCCGCGGCATTTGTGAAGCGACTGACAATCCTGGCGAGCGGTTTAAGGACGCTGCACAGCGTGACAGTAGGAAATACGAGCGACTCGGTGGTGATGAAAGGTATCGCAACGGTCGGGGGCGGATCGGCTCGCAGCGTTGGCGGTGAGCAAACGGCGTCGGTGGTGGCTCTTGAGTTGCTGAACGAGATCGCTCGTCCG
>JANMEV010000001.1:0-3510 GCA_031377305.1 Planctomycetota bacterium
GTTTCCGCTGCAAGCGCCTCGCTGAGGAAGATCCTGAAGCGCGCTGCAGCCACGTCGAACTTTATCCCATGGATGGGAGTTGATATCAGATGGACAGTTTCATTGGTCGATTGAGTCGGGTGTTTCTGGGCTGTTTTTTGAGCGCCCTTGCCGGCTGCGGTTCCACGGAACCTGCCGTAACACAGTCTGAAGATGAGTTGATGAACGAACTGCTGGGCACCGAAACGGACGCCCACAAGGATTCATCCGAGTCAGAGAAGTCAGACGACTCCTTTGAAATGACCGAACGAACGGTCAGTCGCAGCCAGCGTGGCGACACTAGAAAATCAAGATCGCAGCATGCACTGGGTGATCGCCTGGAGCTTCGGTTGCGTGAAGGTGATCGTTTTCCGCTGGTGAAGACTGTCGAACAAACGCTGGTACAGAAGTCAGATTCTTCTCCCGCGTTGGCTCATACGAAACTGGATCTCACCCTGGCGATAACTGTTGAACAGGTTCAAGCGGACGCGATTCTTCTTGGCGTTCGCTATTCACGAATTGCGTACGCTCATGACGTCAACGGTCAACGACTGTCGTATGACTCGTCGAATCATCAAGGCGCCGTTCCGTGGGATGCGATTCCATATGCTGGCATGGTCGGTAATGGATTTTCATTCTGGCTGGGGCGAGACAACAGTATTCGTGAGCTTGTTGGCTATCAGGAGTTTCTCGAACGTTGTGTCGCTCAGGTTCCGCTGGAACGACGTCAATCGCTCCTGTCAGAAATCAGCAATCGGTTTGGCGACGATGGCGTGGCCAATTTTGTTGATGATTCGATTGGACTACTTCCCTACGACAAAAGTGTCGACGTTGATTCTGCAAGTCGCGTTCTTCCAGGAGATGTCTGGACTCGAGAACGACGCCTGATGCAGCCGGTTCCGGTGTATCTGACATCCACTTACCGCCTGACTTCGATGAACGACAAGACTGCCGAGATCGATATTACAGGCCGAGTCGCAGCGGGCCAGGCTTCGTCTCCGGATGACAGTCGTCGCCTGCGAATTACCGGCGGCACCAGCGTCGGACGTTGCATCGTCGATCGAGCGACAGGCCTGCCGCTCGACATGAGTCTCACACGATTCATTAAGATGAACGTCATGACGTCCGATCAGCAGGAAGTGATTCAGGAAAAGCAGATCATCACAACAGTTCGAGCTTTCCCGGAAGTGCGTGGTTCTGTTGTTGGGACGGCGCAGCCGTCTGGCGTTCAACGAGTCTCAGGGTTGCAGAACGAACCCAATCGCGCCAGTCAGATTCCAACTAACTCCGGGGCCTCCCGATCCGTTCAGGCCGTTTACCCGGACTGATATTCGCGGCAGCCGCTTGACAAAATCGTTCCTGCTGGGAACTCTGCTGTCTTCACAGACATTAAATGAGTTCGTTTCGTGTTCGAATCCCGCAGGAGTCCGCTTCGATGATTTCGTTTTCCGCGTTGGGCGTTTCGTTGGCTTTCAGTGTTTTCGGAATGACGGCAATGGCATTGGCAGATGATCCCGTAGATCTTAAGGTCGGAGACGACTCGCCGAAGTTTGAAGTTCAGGACGATAAGGGCGAAACGTGGAAATCCTCGGACTACATTGGCAAGAAGATCGTTGTTGTTTACTTCTATCCGGCCGACATGACCGGCGGATGCACCAAGCAGGCCTGTGGATTCCGTGACGATCTGTCAAAGCTGAATGACGCGAATGTCGAAGTCGTCGGAGTCAGCGGCGATTCGGCTCACAATCATGAACTCTTCAAGAAGGCTCACAAGCTGAACTTCACTCTGCTGGCCGACGTCAAGGGCGAAGTCGCCGACGCGTTTGGTGTACCAGTGACACGAGAAGACAAGTCTGTCAAAGCAACGATTGAAGGCAAAGAAGAAATCCTGCTCCGCAGCGTGACTGCCAAGCGCTGGACCTTCGTAATCGGACTCGACGGCAAGATCGCCGCAAAGAACAAAGAAGTCGTCGCCGCCGAAGACAGCAAAGCGATTCTGGAGACGATCGCGAAGCTGAAGAAGGATTCCAAATAGGCCTTATTGTGTAGGGTGGGACCAGAACAGCGATGGCCCACCGATGCGACTCAATCCTTCAATCCTCGTTCGTTGAGGCTCGCGCGGTTCGCCGTTACACTCCGGCCTCATGTGCTGCTTCTGTTGACAGTGACGGTGTGTCCTGTTGGAAATTGAGGCCACTCTTCACTGTCGTTCTGTTCGGGAAGCTGAGCCTCAATGAGGTATGAGCACGTTTGCATTGAAGCGGTCACGCATACTCTGCCGCCGCACGTCATCACGTCGGACGAAATCGAACGTCAGCTCGCGCCGGTCTATGAGCGGCTCGGATTGCCTGCGGGGCGACTCGAATTGATGACCGGCATTCGTGAACGACGCTGGTTCGATCCGGGCACACTTCCGGGAACTGTCAGCATTCAGACCGCCAGAGCCGCTTTGGAACAGTCGGGTCTGGATCGTCGCCACATCGGCGCGCTGATTCATGGGTCGGTTTGTCGGGATCGAATGGAACCTGCAACGGCCGCAGGAGTTCACGCGGGAGTTGGCCTTCCTGATGCGTCGCTCGTGATGGATGTCAGCAATGCCTGCCTTGGATTGTTAAGCGGAATGCTTGTCATTGCCGATCAAATTGAGCTCGGGCGCATTCGAGCCGGCATTGTGGTGGGAACTGAGAGCGGGCGAGATCTCGTCGAGGGAACCATCGATAGCCTTCTCACCGACACAACGTTGACCCGGCAAAGCATCAAACCGGCTTTCGCGTCGCTCACGATTGGTTCAGGCTCGGCTGCGATCGTGCTTTGCGACCGAAAACTTAGCCGCACCGGTCATCGACTGCTCGGCGGCGCGTTTCTTTCGGATTCGTCCGCGCACCATCTTTGTGCGGGCGGCGTTGAGTCCGGTCGTCACGGAGACGGTCGGCCTCGCATGGAAACCGATTCTGAAGCTCTGCTGCACGCCGGGATTTCCCTTGCCGAACGAGCGTGGACGAAAGCGAAAGGCGTGCTTCACTGGCAAAATGAAGACGTCGGTCGAGTCTTCACGCATCAAGTCGGACGCCAGCATCGAACTCTGCTGATGGAACGATTGAAGCTCAACCCAGCGTTGGACTATCCCACTGTCGAATTCCTCGGCAACACCGGCGCCGCGGCTCTGCCGATGGCCATGTCGATGGGGCTCCAGTACGATCCGCCAACGCCCGGCACTCGACTCGCTCTGCTGGGCATCGGCAGCGGCTTAAATTCTATCATGCTCGGCGTTGCCTGCGGATGAATTCCATTTCGCAGACAAACGATATTTGGATTCGCAGCCGCGACGAATTATCGCTCGGGAAGAATCCCGTACTTTCGCATCTTGTTGTACAGAGTCACCCGGCTCACTCCCAAATGTCGCGCGGTGTTTGTGCGGCTGAAGTTGTTTCTAAGCAAAGCCTGCTCGATGATGTCTTTTTCCGTCAGCTCAATGCGGTTCTCAAGCGACTC
>JANMEV010000004.1:0-21564 GCA_031377305.1 Planctomycetota bacterium
CGGGAACATTCGAGTTCATCAATATGAGATTCTTGTCCTCCAACTCGCATCCCTCCGCAGTGCTTGACCACTTGATCCGCCACGCACGTCGCTCTTCTTTGTTGACTTCGTCAGTCAAATCTTCCGGGTAGGGAATGGGCAACAAATGGTTGCGAGCGTACACCTTGAGTTTGTTTTTCTCCACGTGCTCCGGGAAACTCAGTTTTCCGGTGATCGTGATCCCTGCACCAAGTTCAACGTGCGTGTTCGTGCCACTTTGGCATTGGTAAACCGTTCCGTGTCCAAGCGACCCAGCACGCGCAACGTGATACGCCATCCCTTCGAGCGGCGGAACGCGATCGAACGAAAAGTTTCCATCCTTATCAGTCGTGGTCTGATGAGTCGTCGTCAATCTTGGCCCACCGCGACTGTACGACCACGGGAGTGTGTCGAAATGTAGCACGATGGTTTCGCCTGCTTGTAGCTTTCCACCCAGTTTTAATGTTCCGGACAATGACGCCCACTTTTTCAGTGTGACTTTACCTTTAGCTCGTAGCAGTTCCTCATGTGAAACGTTCGCAACGCCGCTTTCGTGGACGAGCAAAACGCGATACGGCTCCGTACGCTGGGGCAATCCAAACGTCCCGTTCTCCTTTGACGTTCTCACACCACCGCTGTTATGCGGTTTCAACGCCAACGTTGCGTCGAGATCGACCCAATGTCGCGGCGTGTGGGAAACAATTCTTACGCCAGAGGCCGGGTTTCCATTTGGATCAAAGACTTTTCCGGATACCGCCGGAACGATGATTGGTTTTGGCAGCACCTCATGGTCCTGCCGATAATCGCGTAAAACGTCCGCCTCGTAGAGCTTGGAGATTTCCCATGGCTCGACTTCTTCGTTGGCACCAGTCGTGGTGATAGACGCGCCATGCTCGGGCGTTTCTGAAGTCTCGACTTCAGACCCATCGGTCGCCTGCGGTTTCTGTTCCGTTTGGCCGATGGCGATCACCGCCATGCCACTGAAAACTGCAGCAAGCGTAAACGCTGCAAGAGAGTTCCGAGTCACGGACACTCGTGGCGAGTCGGCTTCACCCAGAAGACGCCGAATTCGATAACCGAGTTGCGAGCCATCGCCTCCGTCGGCGGCAAGAGACTCCAATTGCGGTGCGATGTTCAATCCACGAAGTGTGGCACATTGTTCGGCCATTCGTAACAGCGCTACAGCGTATTCGATTCGGCCGGAACCGGCCGCCGCTAGGTCGTCGCAACAATTCTCGCGTTCGATGCTGATTCGGCGGCTGATCCACCAAGTCACCGGATGAAAAAAGAGCAAAGCTTCAACGATGCGCTGCAGGAGATTGATAATCAAATCGTGGCGACGAATATGAGCCAGTTCGTGACTGAGGATTGCGGCAAGCTGCGGCGGATCAAGTCCAGACACTAGCGCTGGGGGAAGCAGAATCGCCGGCTGATACACGTCCAGAAAATCAGCCCATGCCTCACCATTCGCAGGATCTTTTACTCGCCCAATCAGGCTCTCACTGGTTTCCGGAACATTTGTCATCTGGTTTCCTCAACAGTTTCACACGGAGGGATACCAGTTCTTTCACCATTTCGAAACTTTTGGAAGGATACCGCAGACCGACGTGAGCCTGAGGCGCTAGCCGAATCAAGCACCGAAGATCGGCTAGCGCCTCAGGCTCAGTCAAACGCGGCGGGAACCTTGCTTTGCGTCACCGCGGCGAATACGCATTCGTTGAAGGCTTCGGATCGATATTCGCATCCGCTTCTGGCAGTCCACTGGCTCGACAATTTTCCGCGTCCCAAAGGATCGACTTCTGCATGCGCAATGCGAGGACTCCCAGCATGCCGATCTCCGTGATTCTGGCACCGATCTCAAACGGCGAATAGGTTTTTGCATTGCCAGCACAGGCCAGCACCCACTCGAACATGTGTGAGTTGTTCACTTTGCTCCATCGCGGCCGCTGACCTTTGGCGGCCTTGGCCGGATCCCATTTCAGAGCCTCCGTGTCGATACGTGGTTGTGTCTTCGCGATCTTTACGACTTCCGGCTGATCGGCCCCGCGAAATTCCTTTGCTCCTTTGAGTCGAACATTGCAGTCGGTGTTCCAAAGTCCCGCTGACAATGTCCCTTCGCTGCCGACGATCAGGCATCCCGTCGTATCCATAGAGCCCTGAGTCACTTCGTTCGGAGGATGATTGTTCTCGCCGGAATAGAAGATGAGCTTCACTGGGCCTCTCTTGCCTTTCGCCGCGAATTCAAATGTCACAGTGCAACGCATCGGGAAGGACTCGTGTCCCAGGTTCTCGCCCGTTGCGTCAATCCGCGTTGGAGCATCCAGCTCCAGAGCACGATAAGCCAACTGAAAACCGTGGCAGCAAAAGTCAGCCAGTGAGCCGCCGCCGAAATCGTACCATCCTCGCCACTTGCCAGGATGATAGATCTCGTTGTTGTAAGGCCGTGCCGGTGCGGTGCCGAGCCAGAAGTTCCAGTCGAGTCCCTCTGGAATCGGATCGCTTGTTGCTGGCCGATCAACCCCATTGGGCCAGCTATGGGCCGGATGCCAGACGTGGACTTCGGCAATGTTGCCCAGCAGTCCCGATTGAATGACTTCGAAGCTGCGGCGAAATCCTTCCGTCGAACATCCCTGATTGCCCGTCTGAGTCGCCAGCTTTGGATGATTCAGTGCCAGCTTCTCCAGAGCGCGACATTCGGCCACTGAATGAGCCAGCGGCTTTTCGCAGTAGACATGTTTGCCCGCCTTCAGAGCTGCTTCACAGATGGGCACATGCCAGTGGTCGGGCGTTCCGATGATGATGGCATCGACTCCCGATTCTTTGTCGAGCAGATCACGATAATCACGATACGGCCGAGCCTGTTTCAGTTCGTTCACCTGCAACGCGCTGTCGAGCTGTCTCTGATCCACATCGCAAATGGAAACGACCGTCTGATCCAGCTTGTTGAGTTCCGGAACCAGGTACCCTCGCATCTGCCCACCCATCCCGATGCACGCAAACGACAGTTTCTCGTTGGGCGACTGACTGGCCAGAAGGCCGGAGGGCAGAATCATTGGCAGCCCAACGGCCGCCGCTGCAGATTGAGCAAATTGTCGAGGAGAAACACGGTGGGACATGACGGTCGGCCGTCTTTAAGTGGTGGAAGGATGATTCGCGCTGGTCTGAGAGTGCAAAGAGATTGTACGGTCGAGCACGGCCCCGGAGTACTGCCACGAACAGGCTGAAACAAATTTGAGGCGTTGTATGCTGCGCGAGAAATCCAGCCCCTTCATGCGATTCAACCCGGTACGGGTTTTACAACAAAGCCTGGGGTCGTCGCATTGCGGCGCAGACCAGGTGCATGATCAGGAAATGCCCAGAACCCCGATCGGGTTCCACAGCAACGACATCATGTTTTGATTCATGTCTCACAGCAGTATTAGCGGATTGTGGAACCCCGCTGGGGTTCAAATCACTGCGCAAACTTTCCTGGGGTGCGCCGTTGTCACGGCGACCCCAGGCTTTGTTGTCAAACCCCTGGGGGTTGAGCATGGCGAAAAGGCCCCGTTCCAGTATGTTCCTCAAACTAGAATCACTTCACTTCTACGGGCTCAACCACAAACTCCGCCGCATGCTGTTCCCGTTCATTCAGGTCATCGATTCGGGCCAGCTAGATGATGAGGTTTTTCCCCGTCGCTGTGGTTTCGAAGCCGAAGCGGTAGTCATCGCCGGGGGGAAGGGTTATGCCGTCGAGCGTGAAGCGGAATGGAGTGTCTGAATCATTCCAGTTGGGGACAACGAAGGCTGGATTGACGAGCCACATCGTGCCGTGGAGGTATGCGTCGTCGTAGATTGCATCGAGCGTGAATCTGAGTTTCTCGGGGCCGGATTCCTTTCGCGGGATGATGTAGGCCTGTTGAGCCTGGTCGTACGTAAACGTGTTGTAATTGCCCGCGCCGCCGTTCGGTGAAAGGACCTCCGTTGTACGGTGAGTCCGTCTTCATGTCGTCGTGAGCGAACTCATACTTCGAGTTCGTCAGTGCGTAGCGAACTCGGACGACGATGCGAGCGGCCGACTGATGTTCGATCCAGACGCGAGAGAACCGGCCTTCTTTATCCATTCCAGCTTCGAAAGATGCGTCGGCGCCAGTGGCTCCCCAGTTGCGCGGGTCGTAAGTTTCCGCCGCGAAGTTGGCGAACTTGAGCCCCTTCTCTGTGACGGCGCAGAAGTGCCATGGCAGGTCAAATGACATCGTCGTCGGAAGCTGATCGAACGTAACTTTGACCGCGCCGAGAAACTGCTTCGGTTACCGCTTCGTCTCCTTCGTCGGCCCCGTCGCTGCGAATTCTGCGGACTGCATCCCACACGTCGCAGTGACGAGCAATGAAATCAACGTGGCTTTGAGGTGAATCATGGGTAAATCACCTCGGGAGTCGTGAATTGTCGACGGCGTAGCTGAATGCTTCCTGAAGCTCGAACTTGATCAGCAATCTCGTTCAGGGCGATCTGCGAGTCAGAGAGAACTATTCACACCTTAAGGATGCGGAGGTTCAAGCAACCGACATTCTCACAGCTCCTGTCAGAGAGTACTACTCAAAGGACTGCGAAAACCTAACTCTGGAGATTCCGAGCTGTCTGGCATGGGCTAAAACCTGCGAGGTTCAGCGTGTGGCAAATGCAGCCACGTGAGTGGCGATGGATTGACAAAACGACACAGCCTGGGCCGTGGCAAGTCGCGCGGGTTCGATTGGCGGCAAAAATCCCTTCCGGCAGAGAGGATCTACTTTTGGCTTGTCGCACTCTGCGATTCTTTGGGGTGGTATTGATCAGGAACGATTCGAACTGGTGACCACGGAAGACATTGCGCCCGGAGAAGAAGGAAACAGTTACTTCAAGACCTGCTTTAACCCGGCGGCTTTGGCTGCGGGTTCGGGGTCTTCGTAGGGGAGCGATTTGAGGTATTCAACGAGGTCACTGACTTCGCTGGACGTGAGCTGGCTGGTCACGCCGTGTTTGTCGCCCGGGTTGTATTTCGTGAGGACGTCTTCCAGGGTTGCCGCCTTGCCATGGTGCAGATACGGGGCCGATCGATAGACAGCCAGCAGCGTCGGAGTGTCGTACTTCGGGCCCATCAGCTCTGACGAATCTTCGCCGCCGGTGCCGACATCGTGCATGACGAACTCCGAAACAGACTTCGGCTGCGAGTCGCTGAACACTGGCCCGGAATGGCAGGTGGCACATTTGGTGGAGTCGGAAAAAAATAACTCGCGGCCTCGCTTAGCGGCATCCGTCAGGCCGTTCTTTGCATACGGGCTCATCGGATACTTATGCGAATTTGTGTAAGCGGCGAGCGCGTCGAGAGATTCGCTGCGGCCGCTGATTGCGTCTTTTAGAGACTCGGGCAGCGACCCTTTGAGCAATCCCTGTCCCTGCATCAGCTTGCCTTGAATAGTGTGTTCAAAGTCCTGCACTTCGTCGCGGTCCGCCGACCAGTGTAGCGGATGAGTCCACGACAGACCGGCCAGGGGCTGAGTGCCTCGCAAACCTTCCGGCTGTTGCCACGTGCGGCCATCAGAATCGCCGTCCGGATGACAACTGGAACACGAAATCCAACTGCGAGCCGACATTGGCTGCAACGCGGTGTAGAACAGCTTTTTCCCGAGCAGCAATTCTTCGGTCAGCGGGTTCTTCGACACGAGCGACCGCGCGACCACGCTTCCATCCTGCAGATTGTATTCGACAATTTCGAAGTCCAGCGCGTTGTACACGAGAGCCGTTGTTCCGTTGGGAGCGAATCGTACGGCTCGGGGATTGTTCCCCAATCGCATGCCGTTTTCGTAGTCCATCTCAACGTGATCGTCGCCAACGATGCGGACGACATACATGTCGTTCGTGCCAGCGAAGACAACGCAGAGCCGCTTTCCGTCCGCAGACACATCACAGTCCCACGGATTCGCAGTGACTCGCGCACCGCGGAGCGAGTCCATTGGGACTCGCAGCCGAGTCCCCGCTTTTTCGCCAGTCAAACGGGCGACGGAAACGTACGGGAAGATCGAACCGTTGCCGTGAGCCGCGGTCACTCGCGAACGAATGTGAGTGAAGTAGGCCTTCTTGTCACCGGGGGCGAGAACCACCTGACGAGACAAATTGTCGGTGGATGCTCCGTCCCATGTCTGTTCGATTTTGCCATCCGTCGCGGAGATCTTTACCAGCCGTGATGTCAGGTATTCCGTTGCCAGCAGAAAACTGTCGTCTGAACTAAGGGCGAGACCTCGTGGCATGTTGCCGATGGCCCATGACGCGTCGAATGTACCGGCTTCGGGATTGATTCGAACAAGCTGGCCGGGATATTCCAGTGTGACATACAACTCTTTGCCGTCGTTCGAGCTGACGACGGCATAGGGTTCGTCGAAGACGTCGATTGACTTCACAAGCTTGCCGGATTCCGCGTCGATAATGACAACTTTGTCATCCCCATAAATGCAGCAGGCGAGTTGCTTGGACTTGCCAATCCACGCGACGCCTTCCGGGTGCGAACCCACCGGAGTTTCATGCAGAACCTTCAGGCCCGGCCAACTGAGCACCGTCACCGTACCGCTGTCGCGATTGGAGCAGGCGACAAGGCTGCCGTCGCTGCTGAAATTCATCAGCCCGCCGGATTTGCTTTGTGCCTGGACGCTGCTGGGCAGCAGGCAAACGACGGTGATGATGCAGATCTGCAAACGTCGGACTAAACTGGTCATGGAGAGCTTCTTTGGAAATCTGTGAATCGCAGTTTGGAGAGTGGTCCCCCGAATGTCGGCTGTGATTCTAAGTCAGAATCTGAACTTTTGGAAATTCCTCGTTACACCTGAGTCGCATTCTTTCTGCCGGACGTGATCAATGAGACTGCGACCAGCGTCAGAAAACCAAGGGGAATGGTCAGGATGCCAGGCTGGCTGAATGGCACAATGGCGTCCTCAGCTTTCAGTCCGTAGACCTTGGAATACGCTTCGCCGCTGAGCAGAATCCAGGTCATCGACGAAACCATGCCGACGACTATCCCGGCGATGATGCCCTGGCGAGTCACTTTCGGCCAGAACAGAATCATCACAAGAGCCGGCAGGTTGGCCGACGCGGCGACGCTGAAGGCCCAGCCGACGAGGAACGTTGGATTCATCTTTTGAAACAGAATGCCCAGCACGATCGCGATCGCTCCGATGACGACAGATGACAGTTTTGCGATGCGAACTTTTTCCGAATCTGTCATCTTCCAGCCGAACGCGCTGCTCATCAGGTCGTGAGTCACAGCGCCGGCGGCGGCCAGGATCAGGCCACTGACCGTGCCAAGAACTGTGGTAAACGCAATTGCCGAAATCGCGGCAAACAGCCAGGTGTTCATGCCTTTGGCGAGCAAAGGAGCGGCCATGTTTTCTTCGCTGACGTCGAGGGCTCCGCTGGTCATCGCTCCCAGCCCGAGGTACAGCGTCAGGACATAAAAGAAGCCGATGCTGGCAATGCCGACGATGGTACTCTTGCGAGCACTGCTGGCATCTTTAACGGTGTAGTAGCGAATCAGAATATGAGGCAATGACGCGGTTCCGCAGAACAGGGCCAGCATCAAAGATAGAAAGTTGACCTTGTCGTAGAGCTTCTCGCTGCGGATCCCTTTGAAGGTGGGGTGCTCGCCAGGTCGCAGGACTTCGCTGCCTTTGGTTCGCTTCGGATAGTAGACGGTGGTTTCGCTCTTGTCGGCGTGTACGATTTTTTCGTTTCGCCAAAGGATGACTTCGCTGTCCTGAAGTGTACGAAAGAAGTCGATCGGCGACAGCGGGCCGGTTTCAGTCTTTCCGCCGGGCAGAGATACCACATATCCCACTGCGAAGAGTTCAGGTTCGCCTTTCCTGGTGCCCTTCGGCTTGCCATTGACGAGAATCGTCCCATCGAGCGTCTTCGTGAGCGATTGTGCTTCCTGCAAGTCGCAGACGGTGCTGGACTTGTCAGCACTTTTCTTCACATGCCATACCGAGATTTCCTTGGTGTCGCGATCCTGCAGACGAATAAACGTCTCTTTTGATTTTTCCCAGCCGTCCGACTCAGGGATCGGTCCGCCTTCAACACTCTTGACTGTGCCGCCATATGTGCCTGAGGGCAACAGTTCAACATTGGTCAGTGGGCCGACAACGCCGTCGTAATTCTCCAGATCCGCAAATTCGACTTTCGCGAGAGTCCGAAACTCGTGGCCGTCGTTGCCACCTTTTTCGACCTTGAGTCCTCGTTGCAGAATCATCCAGGTCAGAATCGCACTGAAGACGACCAGCAAGCCGCCCTTCAAAAACTGGACCCATGTTGTTGAAACCATTCCGGCGGTGACCACAATCAGAATCACCACCGTGCCCACCATCACGACGCCCTTCCATTGGTCGAAGCCAAGCAAAGGAGTCACGAGGGCTCCGGCGCCGACCATTTGTGGGATCAGATAGAAAACGCTGACCACCAGCGTGCTGATTCCAGCCGCCAGCTTGATGCCTCTCGAATTGAACTGCGAATCCAGGGCGTCGGCAAATGTAAATCGCCCCAGTCGCTTCATGGGTTCGGCGACGACAAACAGCGCGACGATCCAGCCGGCCAGGTAGCCGATGGAATACAGAAACCCATCGTAGCCGTAGAAGGCGATCATTCCGCAGATGCCAAGGAATGACGCGGCCGACAGGTAGTCACCGGCGAACGCGATTCCGTTGACGAACCACGGAATTTGTCCATGAGCCGCAAAGTAGCCCTCGGACGACTTGGCCTTGCCACCAAGCCAAAAGCTCAGGCCCAGAGTGAATCCGACAAAGGCAAAAAAGATGATGATCGCCAGCCAGGAAGATTCGTAAATCATGACTTC
The DNA here is from genome assembly GCA_031377305.1 of Planctomycetota bacterium. Taxonomy (GTDB): domain Bacteria; phylum Planctomycetota; class Planctomycetia; order Planctomycetales; family Planctomycetaceae; genus SXXK01. The sequence goes on from JANMEV010000004.1 coordinate 8,868, forward strand.
GGCTCCTCATTGTTTGAGCCGCCGCCGGACGCATCACCACACAACAGACCATAAACCGCAGAAAGCAGCACCGCCCCGAAAATCAGACTGAAGCCGTACAGCACAGCAAGGTTCAACCCGGCCAGCGGAGTGCGTTCCATGCTGGATGGGTCAAACGCATTGATGAAAACGAAGCCGCCGTAGAACAGCAGATACACGGCAAACAGGATCAGGCCGTTTCTGGAATTGCGTGAATTCATGGTCACCTCAGGAAAGTAGGAGGCTGGCAGGATACAGTTCATTGAGCGACTGTAAAGCAACGGCGACTCCGATGTCCGTATGATCACAATCGTATCGACATCGCAAAAACGGTGGATTCTGAGCCTTTTGGTGGCCATCGATCCAACAGTCGCGGCTTACGTTTGTCAGGCTGGAAAACACAGGGGAAATTTTCCGTTCCTGCACGGGAATTCGAATCTCCCGCCCACGAAGGATCTAAGGGGATTCTGTGTTTGACCCAGCGCCAATCCGGCCATATATTCGAAAAGGGTTTATGGACTGGAATTTTGCCTGGGTACTGTAATTCTTGAACCTTTGTGCCAATGTCGGACGTTGGAAACGCAAAGGTGAATTCGCCAGGTGTCGTCTTCGGACGATGTGAACCGGGATTCGAATGTCTGATTTCACGGAGGGAATCATCTTGTAGGGCATGATGCCGCTCGGTGCCGAGCTTAAAAAGGACTGACCTTCTTTGCAGTTTTCGCTGCTGGGGTCGAGAGGTATCTCATGCGTTTCAACGTCTTGATTCGTTGGATTTGGGCGATTGCGATCTTCGTCCCGATGCTCCTCGTCCTTGCACCAACGTCTTTTGCGGATGATGCAACGACGATTGATGGCACAGAACCCGCGATAAGGACGTTCACAGACGCCGCCGAAGCGCTGCGGATTGGTGAAGAATTTGAAAACAACCGCCAGTGGGTCGAGGCAATTCAGAACTACGAAGCGGGCCTGAAGCAGTTCAAGGATGAAGAAGGCCTGACATACGCACTCCGCCGGACTCGCATTCAGTTTGGAGTTGACCGTCGCTACTCAGATCGCAGCTTTGAAGACAAGCTACTGACCAAAGGCCGCGGTGAAGCGTTGGATCTGTTCGAGGACATTCTGACTCGAGTGCAGTACGAATACGTTGTGACGATCTCGGTCACTCGGTTTGTCGCTCATGGAACCGAAAGCCTCTACATGGCTTTGCGGAATGAGAAGTTTCTCGCCAAAAATGTTCGACCGGGAAGTGAAGCGGCCGTCGAACGAGTGCGTCAGTCTCTGCTGCGCGACTTCTGGAATCGCCGCATTGAAACGCGCACTGATGCCAGGTCGACCATCAGCAGCGTCTGCGAACTTTGCAACACGGAACTTGGAATGTCCGGAACCGTCGTGGTCATGGAGTTCATCTTCGGTGGCTGCAATGCATTGGACGAATACAGCAACTTCCTGACACCCGATCGCTACAACGACCTGTTCGGCAGCATTCAGGGCGAACTGGTTGGGATCGGCATCGAAATGAAGGGTGTCAAGGGACGGGGCATGCACCTTGTCAACGTGCTGCTTGACAGCCCAGCGGAACGTGGCGGATTGCAGCCGGACGACTATATCGTGGCGATCGACGGGACAGACTGTCGCGATCTTTCGACAGACGATGCGGCAAGACTTCTGCGAGGCCGAAACGCCAGTCGAGTTGAACTGACGTTCGAAACTCCCGATGGAAAGCAAAAGACGGGCGACTTCGTTCGTCAGCGAGTTCAAATTCGGAGCGTGACTCGAGCTTTGATTCTGAACAGCGAAAAGGGAATCGGCTACATCCGAATGGAAGGCTTCCAGAACAACACGGCCGAAGAACTGGATACAGCGTTGAGAACTCTCGAACGTCAGGGAATGCGAGCCCTGATTTGGGACCTGCGCGGCAATCCAGGCGGGCTGCTTGAAACGGCGGCGGCCGTGATCGAACGATTCATCGATCGAGGCGTGTTGGTGTCCACAAAGGGCCGATCGTCCGAACAGAATCAGGTCTTTCAGGCTCACGGCAACAACGTGCGAAAGTACCCGCTGGCATTGATCGTCGACGAGAACAGCGCAAGTGCCAGCGAGATCGTAGCTGGAGCGATCAAGGATCATCATCGTGGCACAATCGTTGGACGAAAGACGTACGGAAAATGGTCGGTGCAAAGCATTATCCATCTGCCCGGCGAAACAGGCTTGAAACTCACCACGGCCAAGTTCTATTCGCCAGACGACAAAAACTACGCGGGGATTGGCTTAAAGCCGGATGTTGAAGTTCCTGAGTACCACGCGACGGCATTCCGTGGTAGGACCTCCGTTGAAATCAGTGCGGACCCGGACGTGGCCGAAGCACTCGAAGTGCTGGGGAGTCGAGTCACAAAGAACTGACTCTAAAAGGCTATTGAAAGATGTACCTGCAACCTTGTAGACGGCTCATCGTGATCGCGAAATTGGGTCGTCGGAGCGTGCCTGATGCCTTTTTCAACACGCTGCTAAGGAACACTCGTGGCGTCGCCGCTGTTGCATAACTGTCACGGATCGCGTCCCAACGAGGTCTTTGAAGACTTCTTTCCTGACGGAATTGTTGGGATCGACTTCGCCAATGAATCACGCACGCTGCTTGTCGGCACGAAGAAGGGACATCTGACTCTGCTCAGTCAGAACGGCGACCATTTGGCTCAGGACTATAGCTTTGACGGGCTGTCCAACCTGGCCTTTTCTGACAACGGTGAAATAGGAGTTGCCGTTCTGGGATTGAACCATCTGGTTTGCTTCGACAATCGTTTGAAGCGACTTTGGGACGCGTCCATCACGGGAAAGGTTACAGGGTTGGCCATCGCTCCTCACGGCAGCCACGTCGCGTTCAGCACAGATTCGGCACGTTTGCATATCGTGACGGCTGATCGAAAAGAGATCGCCAAAGTGGACACTCGTCGGCCGTTGGAGCATCTCAAATTCCTGACCCAATCGCCGGAACTCATCGCTGCCGCTGAATTCGGACAATTGTGTCGCTTCAGCCTGAAGGGCAAGGAGATCTGGAACGAACGGCTGATGAACAATGCGGGCGACATGTCACTCTGCGAAGATGCCAACATGTTGTTCATGGCTGCGTTCAACCACGGAGTTCAGGTCTACAATCTGACAGGCGATCAGCTCGGCTCGTTTGCGATCGACGGAATTCCCAGCCGAGTCTCCGCTTCGGCGACAAAAAAACGCGTCGCCGTGTTGACTCTTGAGAATCGAATCTATTGGGTGAATTTCGAAGGCACGATCCAATGGGCCGTCGATATTTCACAGGATCCGCCGACTCACGTGAGGACCGGACCGCTGGGGGATCGCCTGTTCGTAGCCACTCAATCAGGCTGCCTGCTTCAAGTATCCTGGCCTTAAGAAAATCCGTCCGAGTCCTTCGACGGCATCACGATCTTCGTTGTGCCATCAGGGACGACCTCCGGGGCCACTTCGCGACGCTGGCTGGTGTTGGTTTCCAGTTCTGAAATCCAACGACGCAGTTCAAGGCCGTATTCGTCTGCCAGGTCGCTCTTCACAAGTTCTCGCAAAAAGCCCGCCGCGCCGTCTTCAGAATGTTCAGCTTCTTCCGCTGTGCTGAACCTGTGACTCGGATCCGGGTGCACAAGTCCCCTCAGCAGGCGAATCAGAGGCTCACTGTATTGAAACTCTTCCATTGGAAGCAGGCTTGGAAGTCGCTCAAGAATGTTCTGCTTCGCATGGATCAACTGTTCAAAGTTCATCCCGGAAAAAGGTCGCGATCCAGACAGCATTTCAATCAGCATGTATCCAAGACTCGCCATGTCCGACTGCGGCGTCGCGCGGAAGCCAGCCAGAATCTCCGGGGATGCGTATTCCAAAGTACACGGCTGCCCAAGCGGCGGTCGACCGACCCAGAACGCAGAACCAATGTCAATAATCTTGACCTGGCCAGTTCTCTTCACCATCACATTAGACGGCTTCAAATCGCAATGGACGATCCCGCCTCGATGCAACGCGGCGATTCCCACGAGACATTCCCGCAGGATGGCGATGGCCATTCCCGGTTTCAGGCGGCAGTCGACTTCACCTGCGGTGATGACTCGTTCTGTGATATTGGCCCAACGAGTTTCAGTTACCGCATCCTGAACGAAGGCCAGAGTGTCGCGTCGAAGAATGTGAAGCAGATCGAAGCCATCGATCCATTCCATCTCAAGAACATAAATCCCTCTGTCCACCTGGAACGCGTGAACCGACACAAGATGATCCACCTGAATCCGCGCAACGATGGCAGAAACTTCGGCCAGTCGATGCATTTCCTGCTCGTAGCGAGCGATCGTATTAAAGGCGGCGGGGGAAAAGAACTTCAATGCGACTGGAATGCTGAACGAGGCCGCTCCGCGTCGCTCCGCCAGCATCACGCTTCCCTGACCACCCACTCCCAGTCGCTTAATGAAAAAACGTTCAGACGGCCACTGGATCGCCGGACGTTGAAGCACCCCCCCGTAGATCTGCACGAGGTCCTGGACGTCGGCATCGGGTGTTACGGAGCCGGTAGGATTTGAGCGAGTCGACAAGGAACGAAACGTCCACGGGGCTAATGCGAGAGTCTTTGCTGATGCCCTAAGTCTAAGGCGTCAAAGGCAGTTGGTCGTCCAGTACTTCCACAGTTTGAGTCTAAAACCGGGAAAACTGTAGTGAACATTTGACCTTGCCGGCAGAAAACAAATACTCGTTCACCAATAAACCGGCAAACGGGGAGAGAGTTGCCAAGTCGCAGGACGTTCGGGTGATTTGCTTTGGAAATGCCAATTTTATGGACGAATCTTTTGCTTCGAACGGCTCTGATGTGGCAATCCACACGCCGGAATTCAGCTAGTTCCGTGGAAAATTCCTTACAACCTGCGCACAATGCCTCTCCCCGTCATCCTCCCCATATCTTTCGTCCGTGCAGACGGAATCTGGTTGTCAGTTTGCAACATTTGAGCAAACTTCTGATCAAGCTTCGGCGCATCGGTAGCCGAGCGGCACGGATTCCCGCCCAAACCTCTGAGAACCAACTGAAGTAACTACGATGAAAAACATTTTCACAACGATCACGGTCGCTTTGGCTTTCGGCGCAACAGCCGTAGCCGGCCAATGCGCTTGTAATAAGCCGGTGGCTGCATCTTGTTCGCCCTGTCAGACAGTGCAGTGGTACAAGGCCAAAGATGGAACGTTTCGTGAAAAGATGCCTTACTCAAAGGCATTGGACCGCGCTGAAGATGCGGACGATATGGAGCCGGTCCTGAAGAAGACCCAGGCCGATCTGGCTGCATCAACTGCTCAGACGGAAGCGGCCAACAGTGAATTGACTCAGATCAAGGCTGAGAAAGCCGCGATGGAGGCACAACTGGCCGAACTGAAAAAGCAGCTCGACACTGAGAAGCAGAACACCGCCAGCCAGACGGAACGAGCCATCAAAGCCGAGGCAGCTCACAAGCTTTGCGTTGAACAGGTGGCTCAGCTTCGCGACGAAGCCAAAAGGAATGATGAGGCTGCCGCAACCGTCAAAGGCGAGCTGAAAACAACATCCGAAGAACGCGACGCACTGAAGACTGCCAAGTCGGATCTTGAGAAGCAGGTCACCGACCTGAACTCTGCCAAAACAGCCGCTGAAGAAGCCAACAAGTCGGCTCAGCAGGAATTGGAAAAGCTTAAGCAGGAAGCTGCTGAATCAAAGAAGGCAAAGATTGAAGAAGAGGAAGCCGCCAGAAAGGCCGCCGAGAAACCTCCTGAAGAACCGGCTCCGACCGAACCTCCAGCGGCTCCGGCTCCTACGGATCCTCCTGCAGGTGAAAAGTTGGTGGCTGAATAAACTCCGCGATGAAACATCAAGACCCGGCCGAGCGAAATGCTTCGCCGGGTTTTTTCGTTTCCGGCGCGCACTATTCTCTCTGCGATGCGGCCCACACCGCCAACTCTTCTCGATTGATTTTGACGTTGTGGCGAGTGTCGACCGGAAGCGAAGGATGGAACAGCATCCTCTCGATATTTCTTGTCAGCGGATTCGCCGCGGCCAACGCCAGCAACTCTCTTCGAAGCTGAGCCTTCGCTGCTTCCGACTGAGGAAACATACCCGGCTCGGGCTCAGCCACGATCACCGGAACCTGCAGTTTTCGAGTCGTAACATTGACCGAAGATGCTGAGCGATCATCGCCACGATCCGCGACGCCAACCAACGCTGAACGATAGACTTTCTCATGATTATTGAAGATCGCTTCACAGCAGACGGAATACATAGGCCCCGCAGCCGAGAAGACAATGTGAGCCTTTCGGCCGCAGAACCAGAGTTGCCCGCTGGCATCGAAATAGCCGACATCTCCCATGCGATGCCAGAAGGTCTCGCCGTCTTTTATCTTTGAGTTCGCGGTCGCATCGTCTCGACGAAAGTACTGACGAGTCGCCACGGGACCTCGCACGATGATCTCACCAATCTCACCCGGAGCCAGACTACGTGTCTGTGAGATGTCAGCCAGCGGCTGAAACGAAGTCTCAATGATCCGCACTTCCATTTGGTCAAAGACGGTGCCGATGCAGGTTCCTTTTCCCTCCGCGGTCAACGCTGCCGTCTGGTTCAGAATGGTGCGTCCTCCAATCGATGCCACTGGCAGACATTCCGTCGCACCGTAGGGCGTGTAGACATCCGCATCGGGTTCCAGAGCCGCTGTCATCCGTTTCAGCACGTGAATCGGCACCGGCGCGCCGGCGGAAAGGACTCGCTTCAGCGTGGGAAGTCGAATGTTGTGTTCTTCGCAATATCGACCGACGCGATTCCACAACGCTGGCGAACCGTACGCCTGAGTCACTCCCTGGCTGCGAATCGCTTCGAGGATCCGTTCTGGATTGACGTTTGCCGGGCGAGTCGGATCCATATCGGGGATCACGGTCGTTACCTGCATCGCCAGGTTGAACAAGGCGAACAATGGAAACCCCGGCAGATCAATCTCACCGGATGCTGGCTGGTAATGATCTCGAATCAAGTCGACCTGAGCATCGAACATCCCATGTTCGTAAAGCACACCCTTTGGAGGCCCGGTACTGCCGCTGGTAAAGATGATGGCTGCGGGATCGGTCGACTGAGTCTGTGGAATTACGGCCGTTGACCTGCGACCGGCTTGCAGCAGTTCGGAATAGCTCACACATCCCAGGCGTCGCGATTTCGGCCCGACGATCACATTCAGTCTGGCGTTTCGATACCTCCACGGCATTAGCTTCCGAACCACATGGACTGGCGTGATCGCGACAAATCCCTCGGGATCGACTTCATCCAGACACTTGAGAACGCTCTTCTTTCCCATCCCCGGATCAATCAGCGTGCAAATCGCCCCGGAACGAAACAGTCCGAAAGTGAGGGCAATGAACTCGATCGAAGGCCGCACCATAAGTGCCATTCGGGATCCCGGTCGAACCCCCATTTCAATCAAGCCGCGAGCGATAGATGTGGCCTCTTCGTCCAGTTCCTTAAACGTCAAATGAGACCAGGCGACTCGCCCATTGGCATCTCGCGAATGCGGAAACACGACCGCTCGCTGAGTCGGTACCATTTGGGAGGAAGTTCGAAGTCGATCCGCGATATTCAAAAACGATGACATCAGATTCAGCAAACAAGTGGAAAATGAGGATGACAAACGACAGCGAAGACCCTGACTGAACGGGCTCCAGAGTTCAGCTGGGAGCTGCCCGGGCCAAGTCGATCGTGATCGATCCGAAAAACAAATTGACGATGGTCCTGCCTGTAACACTCCAGTAGGCTCTTCCGGCAGGACAAGGATGACTGATCGGGCGAGCTTGTCAAACTCGGCGAAGTAATTGCTCTTTGATGAATTCATCAAAGCCCTTTGCTGTTCCCCATCAAACATGCACAAATTGCGGCTTCACACCAGAGACATGGCCAGACATTCAGACGATGAAACTCGTGCTGAAACCTGTGTTCAGCATTCCTTTCTTTCATCTCCGGCCACTTTCGCTGCATTGGGGCCATGTTCGGTTGATTCAGCATTCTTGGCACTGCACCCGTCCGCTCAGGATAGAAACGCAGGCAAGAACGGAAACCGACAATTTCTGCGGGCTGGCATTTGGCAGCCAATGCGCAAGCGGATGATCTGAGAAGGAGTGCGAATTCAGATCAGTTTGCGTCTAAAGTTAACCCGGAAGGGATTCCGGCGAATCAGCCAGATCGAGACTACGGAGTATGGTCAGATCATTGGCTTGTTGTATTCGCACGGACTCTCCTGGTCAGCACCGCTGACCAGATATCCGTGTCCAGAAGAGGTGTTTGCCAGATGCCGCGACTCTGTACCCGACAGTCCTCCGGAAAGTCCAATTTGCTTGCGTTCCTGATTTCAGCCACCAGCCTTGGAGTCATTTTTCTTAGCTTCGATCCCGCTCCCGCTGGCGAAGACATCGAACGAACTCGCCCCGCAGTCAGCGTGCAGGAATTAGTGCCATTTCCTCCGGGCGTATCGCAGCAGATTCCCATCACAGCAATCCCGGATGCTGGCGCACCTCCAGCTCTGCAAGCATCGCCAAACGGCGTGATGCTGGACAACAACGAAGCCATCAAGTTTTCTCTGCTACTCCTTCAGGACGGTTCACGGTTTCTGCAAAACGTTGACACATATTCTGTTCTGTTCAACAAGCTTGAACGAATCAACGGCGACCTTGGTGAGAACCAAACAATCGAAATGAAGGTCCGTCATGAGCCCTCTTTCAGCATCTACATGAAGTGGAAGAACGGCGACACAGGCCGCCAGGTTCTGTACAACGAAGACTACGAAGACAAGAAGATGGTGGTGAAGCTCGGCGGTTTCAAGGGACGCCTGCTGCCAGGAATCAAGCTGGACCCGACCGGTGCTGAAGCGATGTCAGAAGCTCGTTATCCAGTCACTGAGGCCGGACTGCTGGGCATGGTAAAACTCCTTGTGATGCACCGCCAGAATGATATAAACCATGGCCAGGGAGTGTCCTGTGTTCGACGTCCAAACCGAGTCTTCGACGAACGCGAGTGCTACTGTTTCGAATTCGAATACACTCACCCTGACTTCAACAAGACCTATCGAAAAAGCATCGTGTCCATCGACACTCGATATCATATTCCACTTCAGGTTGTGAACTATACCTGGACAAATGAAACCAAAGACATGTCGCTAGAACAGATCGACGAACAGACTCTGGTGGAAAACTATTCATTCCAGCGAATTGACTTCGGACGAGCAGCAGTGGCTCAGGAATTCAGCCGAGAGAATCCCGCTTATCGGATGTAATCTCAGACTCGCCCTGACAAAGTCAAACGCAGCCGTGATCTCTTCACCGAGGTCACGGCTTTTTTGTTGCAATTTGCAAGCTTACTGCCAGTCGCAAGCCGCTGTCTCAACTGCTCATGAACTTGACTATTGTCGAGCAGTTATCCCTAATGCTCATGAACGATTGGAACAATCGTTCTACATTGGTCATGCCCCCGTCTGCCGATCGCCGCGCGAAACAACTATTCGCCCTCGGTGAGCCGACCGTTCATTCCGAGCTGTTTGATCTTTTGCTGCAAGCTCTGTCGGTGGATGCCCAACTGACGTGCCGCGGCACTGATGTTTCCAGCCTGCTGCATCAGAGCGTGCTCGATGGCCGCTCGTTCGAAGTCTTCGACAAGCCTCGTACGAGCCTGAGACAGTGGCATGTCCAGATAGACGGCCCACGTCGACGTGTCGCCTTCAACACGCTGAGGCGTCAAGCCTAGATCCCTTGCTGTGATGCGATTGTTCTCACACAGCGCGCTGGTTGAAGCGATCATCTGTTGCAATTCACGCACGTTGCCGGGCCATGAATGAGTCAACAACGCAGCTGCGGCATCGTCAGACAAATGCCGGTCCACCGGAAGAAACGAATTGGCCAGCAGGAGGATATCTTCGCGGCGATCTCGCAGCGCTGGGACAAACAGTTCTATGCCCTTCAAACGAAAGTACAAATCCTGTCGAAACGCTTTGTCGACGATGGCCTGAGCCAGATCCTGATGTGTCGCACTGATGACTCGGACGTCGACCGGAATACCATCTTCGCTTCCAACTGGCTGGACGATGCCTTCCTGAAGAACTCGCAGCAGGCGAGTCTGCACAGAAGCCGGCATGTCACCGATCTCATCCAAAAACAACGTCCCTCCGTCTGCACGTCGAAACACGCCGTCTCTCGGCCGATCAGCACCGGTGAACGCGCCTTTGACGTGGCCGAACAGTTCGCTTTCCACAAGAGATTCGCTGATCGCCGCGGTGTTGACCGCCACAAACGGCTTCGCCACGCGCGAGCTGCGCTGGTGCAACTCGCGGGCGATTAATTCCTTGCCTGTGCCGCTTTCACCGCGAATGAGCACGGGGAGTTCCGTTCGAGCCGATCGTTCAATCTGCGTGAACAATCGATGCATCGGCTTGCTCGAGCCTTGAATCGATCCGCATCGGCCAGCAGATTCGGTGAGTTGCAACTGCAGATCCACAACCTGTTGCTTGAGCTTAAGACGCTCTTCGCTCCGCTTCACAATCGTTCGCAGATGATCTACGTCGAACGGTTTACTGAGGAAGTCAGCCGCGCCTTTGCGAATGCATTCGACCGCGACGCCAATGGAATCCTGTGCGGTCACGACGATGATCTCGGGCAATGAATCCAGCGGCATGCCTCTGAGTTCCGTCAGCACGGACAGACCATCACGTTCCGGCATGTTGATATCAAGAAACACAAGGTCCGGCGATTTCCCTCGAATCACCGCCAGTGCTTCGTTGCCGGTTGCTGCTTCCAGAATCTCACGTCCCGCCGCACGAAGCGCTCGTTCCATTCCATAGCGAGCAGCGGCTTCATCATCGGCGACCAGGATTCTCATTCAGGTTTCTTTCGAAGTTCATTCTCGCCACATTCGACAAGCTCTATCTCTAACGAAGATTTTTCAGCGGCGCGATGGTGGCTCCGGATTTCGCAGCCAGAAAAATCCCGATTATTTTTCCGTCCTGCATGGAAATCACCGGCGCACCGTGCCATGGGGAAAGGTCTCCCAGATCGGTTGTCACAGACCACATTCCGTCGATGAACTTGAGCTGATTCTGCCCAATGCTTTGGATCACAGACGTCGCGTCGCGGTCACCCTTCACGCTTCGGCAAAGGCAGCATTCTTCGGGAAGCGTGGGTTCTCGAATCATCTCTCTACTGACACTGGCAAAATCCGTTGTCGGCTGATTCAACGGAAGCCAGAGATACCCGCTCGCTGTCGCCGGTTCACCAGAATCCGTCGTTGGTGCTGGTGCTGCATTCAGGAAAGAAACGCTCAGAGTCGCCTCCGTAAGCGGCGATCCGATGACAAACTCCTGCGGTGTCGCCGCCGCATCCGCCCCGTCCGTCTGTGTTGCTACGATGTCACCAGCGGTCAAAATTTGTGGTCCGTTGCTTCCTCCAGCCATCAACAGTCCATTGACCGTGAACTTCTGATTTCGCGAAATCCCAAGCAGACTGGCTTTTCGAGTCCCCTGAATTGTCACCGTCGGCGGCAAATCAAAATCTATCAACGGCAGCGATGAGGCCGCCGTCAGCCACTCCGGGTCAGGCTTGTCCTGCAGCACAAACATCTGCCCCGACGTCACCGGTGACTTGTCCTTGCTGACTGCTGGTGTGGCGAAGGATACGCCGCCTCGCACGATCGTGCTGAGTGAATCCGCATTCAGCCGTACTCCGCTCAGCCCGACATCAATGCCAAGGCCGCTGGTGACCCAGAACTGTGACGATGTGCGAAGCAGACGCGTGTAGTCAGCATTGATCTGAGCATGCACGTCGACATAACGCGCGTCGGGCGAGAGATTGATGGAAAGAATCTGCCCGACTTCGACGCCACGCCAGCTCACCGGTGCCCCGACGGAAACTCCGTGCTTCGCATCGCTACGAAGTACGATGTCGATGCCTTCACCACTGTTTTCATCCGGAGGAGCCGCGTTAAGGCCATCGAATTCGTTCCGCCCCGACGCGGCTGGATCGCCGGGACTGACGCCGATGTATTTGGCACCCACGGCGGTCTCCAGGCCGCTGACTCCGGCAAAACTCAATTGAGGTCTCACGATCCAAAAGCGTGAACCTTCTCTCGCCAGGCCCGACGCACCGGGTGTCAATGTCACGGTGGCCGTGATCTGCGAAAGGTCCTCACTGAGTGCCACGCTTTCGACAATACCAGCGTCAATGCCTCGATGACGAACGGCATCGCCGGCCTTCAAGCCGTGCCCGTCGGGAAAGCGAATAATGATGGTCGGGCCTTTGGACGGAATCGAGCGCCACGTCAGCCAAAACGCGACCACAAAGCAGGCGAGCGTCACCCACCACATCTTTGAACCCAGGAAAACGGCCGACTGCGACGCTTTGGATTCCCGAATCTCAGCCATCTGAAATACAGTCGTTGCCACAGTTCCGCCGGTGGATGCCGACGCTGCGCTGGCCAAAGGTTGTGGCGAATCGAAGGGCCGCGCCGAACCAATTGCGGACGAAGGCGGTACCTCTGGTGTTTTCATTCACCATCCTCCCAAATCGCATGCGGATCAAAAGACAGCGAAGTCGCCGCTGCCGAGTGGCACACCGGGCAACAAAACCACCGTCCATCCGGCACGTGCTGCGATTCCCGCCG
>JANMEV010000007.1:0-3150 GCA_031377305.1 Planctomycetota bacterium
CACCAGCAGCTTGTGGTTCAGCTTGTGAACCACAAGCTGCTGGTGCACAGCAAGATGGCTCGCTGCAGCATGATGAACCGCATCCGCCGAAGTTGCACTTAGGCATCTTGAACTTTGGCATGCAAAGCTTTGGGAACTTGAACTTTGGCAGGTGCAGCTTAGGCATCTTGAAGCAAGACTTGTGGCCACATCCGCAACCTTCGTTGCAGCAGCTGCTTGGCGCACAGCATGTTGGCTCGCAAGCTGAACCACAAGCTGCAGGTGCACAGCATGTTGGCTCACAAGCTGAACCGCAAGCTGCAGGTGCACAGCATGTTGGCTCAGAAACTACGCCGCAAGCTGAACCGCAAGCGTCGCCGCAAGCAGCTGGAGCACAGCAGCTGGCTTCAACTGGAGCACAGCAGGTTGGCTCAGCGCTGCATCCGCAGCCGCTGTTGCCTTTGAAACATCCGAACAGTCCGGCCTGTGCGCTGGTCGCAAATGACATGACAACCAGAGCAGCTGTAAGTGTAAACGCCTTCATTTGAATTCTCCTAACACATCGTTCTTGCTGAGGAATCCGGGGAAACACCTTGAATGCACACGCCGCATTCAGAAAGTCTGGTGAGTCTTAGATTCGCTCTTGGGTAACACCGCTAATGTTTTCGGACTGTGGAGAATGGGTTGTCGAGGCAAAGCGCAACGATTGCCGGTTAGTCTGCGGCTCGCAGCGAGATGTAACGACTGTACCGATTGTATCGAATTTACTTTCTGCGCTGTGGACTCCGGTTGCTTCTTTGACTGGCGGCAACGACAGTCCCTGACGACAGGGTGCTGCAGTGACCGCCGCTATTCGCCACGACGCCCGCAAAGTTGGACGGCCGTTCCTTTTTGCGAGCGTGGAAATCGAAGAGTTTCCGACCTCGGAAGGCTGTGTGGTCCAAAATCCCATCGATGGGGCCACGGAGCAATGCGGTGCGAGCAACTCCTGTGATTCGAAGACCGCTGATCGCGGCGGAGTGATTCGAAACCCGCTACGGTCGCGGATTGTACGGTTTGCGGTTAGACGCGCGCGGGTGAGGCTCAAATTACGAATCCGTTCCGTTGGCAATTTCCCGACTGCCGGGCTATGCTGGCAGCGGCTGAAACCTACACGATCGAGGCCGGACGGGATGCCCGCCAATCACGAATTCTCCCTGCCACCGCTTGTTTTCAAATCCCACCTCCATGCCATCACCTCGAAACTCAAACGAACTGGTCGCTTCGAAAATTTCCAATGTCGACTTCAACGTGGCCTTTCGCCATCGGCTGAGGTTCACCCAGGATTTGCTTGGAAACGACTCGTCGGTGCTGGCGGAGTTGCTGGAGTCATCTGAGGGCCGCATTCCGCGAGTTCAGTTCTGGCTTGATGAACACGTCGTCAACGCTAATCCAGACCTAAAGCAGCGACTGCACGCCTTCGGCCGCCGCAACACCGACAAGTTCCAGGTTGTTGGTCAGCCTCAGATTGTGCCAGGCGGAGAGCCAGTCAAGAATGACGTCCACATCCTTGAACGAATGCTGAAAGTGCTGAATGAAGCCGACATGGATCGTCGCAGCTACGTTGTGGTCATTGGCGGCGGGGCGGTGCTGGACGCCGTTGGCTTTGCCACGGCGATTGCTCATCGAGGCCTCCGCCTTGTCCGAATTCCCACCACGACGCTGGCTCAGGCCGATTCCGGAATTGGCGTCAAGAACAGCGTCAACCTGTTTCAAAAAAAGAATTGGCTTGGATCATTCGCGGTTCCGTGGGGCGTCGTGAATGATCGAACGTTGCTGGAGTCTTTAAGTGAACGAGACTTCCGTTGCGGGTTTTCCGAAGCCGTCAAGGTCTCGCTCCTCAAGGATGCAGCGTTCTTCGATCACATTCTTCAGAATGCGGAATCGATCGCAAACCGAGGTCCCGAGTGTTGGTCAGTAATTGAAGATTCTGCCCAATGGCATTTGCGACACATCACGGCCGGTGGCGATCCATTTGAAATGTTGGAAGCCCGACCGCTGGACTATGGTCACTGGTCTGCTCACAAGCTTGAAGCAATGAGCCAGTTTGATCTTCGCCACGGTGAGGCTGTTGGGATCGGTGTCGCGGTTGATTCAGTCTACTCAAGCCTTGTACACGGCCTGCCGACCGCAGATGCCGAGCGAGTGCTGTTGGCCCTCGAAGGTCTCGGCCTACTGATCGCCCATCCGACGCTGGAGCGAACCGAAGAGTTGTTTACGGGACTTGAAGAGTTCCGTCAGCATCTCGGTGGCCGGCTGACCGTCACAATGCTGGAGGCAGTCGGCCGGCCCATCAATGTGCACGAGATTGACCGAGCTCAGATGGTGGAAGCGATCAGGATTGTCGTTGACAGAGTCGCCAGCATCGCCGCCAGGCAGGTTTAGCGTCGTCGGCAAGGCGGATTCAATGCTAGTGGTCCCCCGTGACTTGCGTCGTCCTTGCTGACGGCCTTCCATTTAGCTTTTCGGACCCTTAGTATTGGACACCCTACGGCTGCGAAATCGCTGATTACACCGACCCAAAACCCGGCAGCCGACGACGGACGAAGGGGATCACCCACTCGAACTGCGCCGCTTGCGCCAAGCCATGCCGCCTCGATTCGTGATGCGGCGAAAGTCATTTCCGGCTGCGGCACCCAATTGCCGTCCGGTTATCATTACGTCCGGCCAGCAATTGTTCGACGCGATTTCGGCGGGTTTCCCGGTTCCGGATTCGAATTCCGGAGTCCGCCGGGACCTTTGCGGTTCTAAGGGTGGATTCCTGGCCGAAACCCTGCTATCCTCCCGCACCCGTCGCCGGGCCTATTGTGCGCGCTGAATGTTAGTGCATCTGGGACTGGCTGATATTCGAACATCAAATCGAGCGATTTCGCGGTTGTTTGCCGCGGTCAATCGCTCGTGAGTCCGCGTGTTTGGTAGGAAAAATGGCTAAGAGTCGTCTGTCAATGCGTCGTGAAGTGGAAGCTGCAGAGGCGGCGGAAGCGGATTCGAGCGTCAAGAAAAAGGCATCTCGCAAGTCCGCTGATGGCAAATCAGAAGGCACCACAAAAAAGCGAGCCACCAAGGGCGAAAAGGATGGCGTGCCAAAGAAGAAAAAGGCCGCCAAACCTCGTACCCGTCGCGCCAAAGAAG
>JANMEV010000048.1:0-2557 GCA_031377305.1 Planctomycetota bacterium
CAAGGCACGCCGCTCTCGAGAAATGGCTCCATGCAAAATCCGGGTTCAGGAGATCAACAAGGCAGCGGAAGAAAAGAAACAATTAATAGCTTGCCGTCAGTTCCTGAATTCCTGAAGGAACAACTGAAGAACATGAAGTTGTCGCCAAAGAGTGACCCTGCAAGCAAGCAGCCTTCAGCAGGGTCGATTGCCGACGCTTCTCAACGGCCTGAAAACTCAAACTCACGGCCCGGCCGAAACTCTGAACTGCCGCGGAGCCCGTCTCCAAATTCGATCGAGCCACCAAACAGTCGCAAGCAGGAAAAAGCATCGCCGCCCATTGATGTGGCCAAAGAACTGGAACGACGCGGGTTTGGCGAAACACTCAAGAAGATTGTTGAAAAGGCAAAGCAGGAAAGTCGAAATCCGCCGCCAACAGAAAACAACGCATCAAAGTCCGGCGGAGCAGAGAACCCTGTTACCAACTCCGGCCAGAACAGTGGCTCGACACTGGATCAGTCGACGATGCGAATTCTGGATCGCCTGAAGGACGACCTTGTGGAAATTGCCAAAGATGCCAAGTTCCGTGAGCCGAGCGAGTCGCCTCGACAGGCTCAGCCTCAGCCGATACCTCGCGAAGTAGAGTCTAACTCCACGTTGGATTCCATGCGAAAGGTCGCATCTGAAATGTTCTCTCCACGAGCGACAACTCCATCGCCCGGATCATCGAACAACGCGTCGCCTGCCTCGAGCGTTCCAACGTTTGATTCTCCGTTTGACTTCACTCCCGCACTTGTGCTTGCAGGAATCCTGTTGGCGGTGGGACTCACCTTCTTCGGCACGCGATACTTCAAACTGCGAACGGCGGCCACAATTGCGAATATGAACTCTGTTCCTCCGCTGCAACCCACTGAAGTGCAAAACCGTGCGGATGTTATTCGAGCCTTCCACGAATTCGCGATGCGATCCACAAAGTCTGTTCAATCGTGGTGGACGCATCGGGAAGTTGAACGAGTACTCGCCACCACCGCGCCCGACAAGCGTGCGGCGATGGAAACACTTGCGGATACCTATGAGTTGGCTCGCTATCTGCCGCAGGAAATCGAACTTTCCTCTGAGGATATTCAATCGGCTCGCAAAGCACTGCAGCAATGTGCGACCGGTTCGTAGTGCAGGAACATGTTTGAGCTGCTTTGAATGTGATGAATTCTGGACTCACCTTTGGCGCTGAATCTTTCATGACTGCCAGACCCTTGATCGTAATTCCCGGCGACGATCCGCCTTTGGCTGGTCGCTCGCTGCATCTGAATCTGCTGCGTGAGTTCGCCGACGTAGTGCTCCACACGGACCGTCCGCAAAGCGATTCAGTGAAAATTGAACGGCTGCGGAATGCCGACGTATTGTTGAATTCTCGAGGCAGCCTGAGAATTCCTCGTTCTGTGCTACAGCATTTGCCACACCTGAAAATGATTGCCGTTTGCGGAATCGGTTTCGATGCCATCGACCTGCCAACCGCCACAGAACAGGGCATCGTCGTCTGCAACATCCCCGGGCGAACGGCGACAGTGGTGGCCGAGCACGCATTCGGTTTGATGCTGTCCGTATCGCGGCGAATGGCATGGATGACGTCGGAACTGAAGGCCGGTCGCTGGCGAGGCGATCTCGGGATATCTCTGATCGGCAAGCAGATTGGCGTGATCGGTACAGGCAACATCGGCTGTGAAATGATTCGACTCTGCAAAGCGTTTGGCATGACGCCCGTGGCCTGGACACTGAATCCGGATCAGTCGAAAGCGGAACGACTCGGATTTCAGTATGTGTCGCTGGAAGAACTGTTGATGACGTCAGATGTCGTGTCGCTGCATACCCGACTATCCGACAGGACTCGCAATCTGATCAGCACGCACGAACTGGCACTGATGAAAGCATCAGCCATTCTGGTGAACACATCCCGAGGCGCGATTGTCGATCCGCTTGCACTCGTGACCGCGTTGCAAAACGGCAAATTGTTTGGGGCCGGGCTGGATGTTTTCGACCATGAACCGCTGCCCGCCGATCATCCGATTCTGCAATGCAAAAACGTTGTGCTCACACCGCACACGGCCGATCAGACTCAGGAAGGCATCGACCTCCTGACCCTGGGCTGCGTCGAAAACATCCAGCATTTTCTGGCCGGAACGCCTCAGAACGTCGTCAATCCGGACCTGCTGAATCGCATTCACGAACGACGCTCGAAATAAAAGTCAGGATTGCGAAACAACCATCCGCAGTCGATCGTAACATCGGGCTCCTCCGCCGATTTCGGTGGGCCGCGCCGACCGAAATGAGTTCCATTTTTCCGCGAATGTGATGGAGCTCGCTGGCTTAGTCCGCACTGCTTGGAACGACGAACCCTTCTCTGTTCACAATCATGCAAAACGGCAGGGCTCTGAGGCCAAGGGAAGGAAGGAATTGCTTGATGGGCTATTTGGTCGGAAACTTTCCAGAATCTGCGCCTGACTCCACTGGTGACGGCGATTCATGAATAGCGAGAATGAATATGACACAACCAGACAAAGAGCATACTCTCCTTCTGAAC
>JANMEV010000052.1:0-6131 GCA_031377305.1 Planctomycetota bacterium
CGTTGAGTCAGTTGAGCAACCTTCAACTCGATCAGGCCGTTGTCCAGAAGCAGGCAGAGATTCAGCAACTGGAAGTTCAGCTTTTGAAGGAACTCAATAACAATCGCGAGCATGCCGTTCGACTTGAACAACGGCTTGAGCAGGCTCAACTTGAACACGCACAGCTTTGCGATGACAGAGATCGCCTTGAAGTCTACTGCACAACCAGCGGCCAGGTTGTTCTTGCCGATGGACTCAAGCACTCAGGCCAATACATCCGAAAAGGCGACACGCTGGCGACCATCAGCGGTGGCCACTGGATCGTTCAGACATTGCTCACTGCCGAAGACGTCTTCACCGCATCTCCACAGGTTGGAGCGAACGTCGAATTGTGCGTCGTTGGTCAGCCATCGAACAGTCTTCATCTCCGCATCACGCGAGTCGCCCGCGCGGGTTCTCACGTGATCGACGAACCTACACTGACTCATGTCGGCGGAGGAGCGATTCCCGTGAATCCAAGTTCGATGGAAGCGTCTCAAGCCTACTTCGAAGCGACGATCGAAATCGCCAACGTCCATGAGGGCGACGCCCCGAATAACAACGTCACCGAGTCACCAGTCCGACACGGCATGACAGCACTCGTCCGCTTCCAGCGCGAACCAATCCACATTACCAAACTCCTCTACCGCCGCAGTTTGCAATTGCTGAGCCAGCTGAGGACGTCCGGATAGGGGTTTGGCAATGCGAGACGATCCAATTGGCCAGCGGGGATTGTGAATGCCATGATAGGTTTTGACCCAGCGTAGAAATCCGGGGACAGACGTCCCCCGCTCGCAGAATAGATTACTCGCAAGCCGGGTCGTCACACGCGAATGAAATGGCGTTTGCGATAACCGGGATGGCCCCTACCGCCACGACTGCCCCTACCGCGACGACTGAACGGCCCGAAGCGGCGATGCCGTGGTTCGACCACTAGTTTCATTCACCCAATGACAACGGCCTTGGAGCGTCACACATTATCGACCAGTTCGCCAGCGTGCGATTCGACCTGTGGATCCAGCGGCCCAGCCAACCGTTGGCGAAACGAACGACATCGTGTGGAATCCAACACTGGAAACATGAGACCACGAATCGCCGCAGTCGTGCGATTGATCGGTTCCAGACGGACCGGTCGCCAGCAATAATGTGTTTGCACCATCCGTCACGGAGATGACGGCCGATCGAAACCCCTTTGGACGAGAAGATCTCGGAAGTCGCCACGAGCGACCAGCATCGTCGCTGATCGCCACATTATCTGTGGCATCGTTCGGCTTTTGATAATCTCCACCGACAAGGATCAAACGTTGCGACGCTGGTGAAATCGCCGCGATCGAGAACACACCAGCCGATTGACCTGTTCGGATCGGTACCGCTGCATTCCGCCATTCTGCGCCCGAATTCATCGTACTCAAAACAGAAGCCTGAGCGTTCGCAGACGCCTTCGAGTTTACGCCTCCCAGTCCGATGAACACGGTCTCCCCGCCTGGGCTTAGCAAGTGAGTTCCGCTCGCCGCAAATGAGGCGATGCCATCTGCAACATTCGGAAGGGACTCGACGGTCAGCGGCTTCCAGGTTTTTCCAGCGTCATCAGTCGTCATCAAAAATAGTCTGCCGCCAATCGGATCGCCCATCAACCATCCGTTTCGGCCCGACGGATCGAACGTGATCCCATCGAAAAATGCCGCTGGATCCGAATGTTCATATGAGATCGTCCAGGAGTTTCCGCCGTCCTCCGTACGATACAACCGATCGACTTCTCCGGCGCCCATGATCACGGCTGTGGATTCATCCCAGGCCTGAATATCGCGGAAGTCAGCAGTATTGGTGTTCAATGGCCCCACGACTCGCCACGACTCGCCTGCATCGATCGTACGAACCACAGCTCCTGCCGCACCACTTGCCCAGCAGCACTTTTCATCAACGGCGCAAATACCTCGAAGGCTCGACACCACACCGGAGTCCTGCAATTCCCAAACATCCTCCTGAGCCATGGTCGTTGCCGAATGTAGTGATACCAAAACAGCGAATAGGAAAGTCGTTCTCACGTGTCGGCTCCTCTCTCCATCTCCGTCGTTGGTAACGGCCACGGCCAATTAAAATTCGATGACGTTCCAGCGTGCTCACGCAAAAAATATCGCACTGGCTGCTGATGGCCCATTCACCGCCGCTGGGGCTGCCTCGGCAGCCTTTTCAAGTTTAATATCGGCGATGACCATTCCCGTAATTCCAACGACCAGAATGACATTACCCAGAATCGAAGCGAGAAATGGGATCTTGTTTTCGGCAAAGCGAGAGAAGATGTAATACATCGAGTATGGGAAACACCAGACATACAAAAATCCACACATCGTTGACTCGTTGAACGCATTCGCTCGAATGGTCCAGTGCCCCCAAAGGCTCAGGATCGCGCCAATCCCAATCGCTGGAAATGAGACGAATCGACCAGCCGTCGGCGCTGCGAAAGCCATACCGATTGAGACTACTCCAATTAGCAGCCCGACGCCAAAGATCATGATCGGCCCCTTCAGTGACATCTCGCCAGAATCCGATGCGTTCTCCTGCACTCTTGCACGTTTCGGCGGCAGACCGAATTGCTCGTATTCATGATCTTCAATCGCAGGAGACGAATAGCTCGACATCGGTTGTGACCAAAGGTCGTCTCCATCCGTTGCAGCAGCTCGCTTGCGACGTTTTTTTGCGCCCTGAGTTTCGTCGAATTCTTCCGAAGACCGCCGCGGCTGTGAAGATTGCTCCGAAGCATTTTGCGATCTCGCACCCGCAGGCCTGGATGACTTTTGGGTTACGGCCGGGGCGTCACTTTCCGATGCATCGACCTGCGGAATAGTGAGTACCGTCTGACAATCCGGGCAACGGATTTTCTTCCCCGCCTTCGCCGCATCGACGCTCAGCGATCGTTCGCAGCCGTTGCATTTAAGTCGAATCTTTGACGCCACCCAAGTCTTCCTCTTCACGCTTGATTCACTGCAAATACGGCAAAATCCTGTTCGGGAAGACTAACTTCGGTATCGGGATTCTGCAAACACGGAAAACCAAATTGATGCTTCTGCCGAGCTGGCATGTTTCCATTGGGGGGATTGATCGAGGAGGTGGTGCAACAGCCTGTGGCGTATAGAAGTTGACACCCTGGCTGTTCCAGTAGCCGTCCGTTTGGCCTGCACTTCGTTCGGGCGTCATGCGAACCGCTGCACCACGACGCGGTCGTAGAGACTGTTTGAAACAGTCATTTGCCGGTGGCACGCTGCCCGATATCGTTGATCTCCATTTTCAGTGCAGCCGCTGTGTACCAGCGACCGGTTTCTGGATGCAAAGAATGCGAAAAACCGCTTGCTGGCGGTCTGCTGATTGACCTAGCTTCAAAGGAAGAGCTGTGGGTGTAAACGCAAAATGATAAAACCCACAGCTCCGTTTTGTTATTGAGTCAACAGCCCGCGACCAAAACTCGACCGATGATCAAAAGTGCAGCGTTTGTGCAACAACGCCGACCTCGGTCCAAAACGATGACTCAGTCAGTTCGCTCAATCGGTCTCGATTCTTTCATTAATGTCGCTTGATTTGGTGAGTGAACTTCAAGCTGTCGCTCGATTACACGGGTTCCGGATGCTCCCATGGAGTTCGATACTCACGCCGCAGAAGCCGATTGGCTTCTTCATCGCCGACCACAGAATGAGTTGCAGGGTCCCACTTCAACGAGCGGCCGAGCTTCATAGAAATGTTGGCAAGGATGCAGCTGGCCGTGGAGATGTGCCCCTCTTCAATATCAGAAACAGGCTTCTCTCGAGATTCGATACAGCCCAGGAAGTTGAGCATGTGGCTTCGCACGGCCGACGCGACGTGACGTTCCAGATCTTTTTCGGTTTCGTCTTCAGGAAACTTGTCGTATTCAAACAACGCTTCGCCCGTGATCTTTTTTCCGCCAGTGCGAGGAGAAAACTCGAACTTGTTCACGCTCAGCTTCAGCGTACCTTTGTCACCGTAGATCGTCGCGCCCCAGGGATACTCGCGGTCAGGCGCGTCGCCCCATGAACGATGCTGCCAGATTACTGGGAAGTCAGGATGCTGGAAGGTTGCTGTTTGAGTATCCGGAGTGTTCGCGGCCGAGTTCGTCTGAACCAGTATGCCTCCTGAGGACGAGATGTGGGTTGGCCAGCCCAGTTTCAGCATCCAGCGAACCATGTCGTACATGTGGACGCACATGTCGCCGAGGATTCCGTTTCCATATTCCATGAATGCTCGCCAGCTTCTTGGATGAGTTAACTCAGTAAACCGACGCATCGGAGCCGGCCCGGTCCACATTTCGTAATCGAGATTCGACGGAACAGCGATCTCCGGTGGATTTGCCTGAGCCCGCATATGGTAGTAGCAATAACATTCGACCATCCCAATATCACCGAGCAGACCTTCGTCGATCACTTTCTTCTTTGCATCGATCAGATGCGGCGTGCTGCGCCGCTGAGTTCCTACCTGAACAACTCGGCCGTTCTTTCGTGCGGCTGTGACCATCGACTGGCCCTCGATCACATCAACGCTGATGGGCTTCTGCACCCAGACGTCGATGCCTTTATTGACGCACGAAATCATTTGTAACGCGTGCCAGTGGTCAGGAGTGTCGACGAGCATGATGTCAAATTCCTGCTCGTTCAGCATCTGCCGATAGTCTTTCCAGATGCGAGGCTTCTGCTTCGATGCCTGACGTTCCGACACAATGGTGGCAGCATTTGCGGCCATCGTGCTGTCGACGTCACACAGTCCGACAACTTCCACAGGCGCGACTTGAATCAGTCGCAGCAAATCGACTTTGCCGTACCAGCCGGGACCGATCAGTCCGACTTTCGGAATCTTGACCGGCGCCGCAGCGAACGCTCCATGACTGAGTGACATTGCGGTGACACCAGCACTGCTGGATTTAAGAAACGTCCGACGATCCATGGTCAGCCTTCAAATTCGGTGGGATGAGTTTGGGCGAATACTTCTCTTTGCGCTGAAAGACGTCAACTTAGCGACATCCACTCAGTGACGCCTATGGAATGACGCCCCTAGAATGACATTTTGGCCCGCGATTGTCCACCGCCACATCAACTGCACATTCACCAGGTGCTGCGCCGGAAATCCCAGTGTATGTTTCGCGGCAAATCGACTCCTTCTGGAAGGATATCAGGAAGAGGTGAAGACACACTACCCCTCACTGAGTTCTATCGTCGCCCATCCGGTCGGTCGTTGTCAGGCTTTCTCGATCGAGCGTTGACGATCCACCCATTCATTGCCGGACCTGTCTCATGTTGAACAATCTCCTCCGCCGAGTCTTCTCAGGTCGGCGTCGACATCGCTCACGCAACCAATATGTAGAGCAACTGGAAATGCGCACGCTGCTGACGCCGGAGTCATTTCAAAGTTATCTGTTATACGCAACGACGCACATGCCGGAATCGCAGCCGTACATTGATTATCAAGCTGGCGACTGGGATGACGATGGGCCGCGAAGGGGAGATTCGAATCTGAGCAGTGCTGCGGTCTTTGCATGTCATTGAATATCACCAACCGGCTTGCCACGAGCAAGGCGATGCTGCGGACCTTTGAGTTCAGCCTCGGTCTCCACGCCGTTTAATTCGGCGAGTCCACTGGGCGGGCGTCGGAATGAACCCGTCGTACAGCAATCCTGCCGACCTCGCGATTGCAAAACTTTACTCAGAGGAATCGGGCGTCCCCAAACGCGCCTCTGCAGATCCAACGCGTTGAAAAACGAGTGGTTGCTTTTAGGCATCATGCACGACCAGCCACGTTGTTCATCGGCATCCTCGTCTGGAATGGAGTGAACCACGAAGAATCGTACAAACGGTCGCCGCAAAGCATTTTATTCAAACGAGTTACGAATAATAGTCGCACACAATTCCCATGACCAAACGCGATTGGTACGGAGAGTGCTTTCAGAAGGATTAACCCAAACGAGAACGATGACAGTGAGGCAGAATTCAGCAAACACCTTCCTCACTCACCCAACCCCCATCGAGTTCGTTCAACCATGAAAAAAGCCGAGCATGACCCCGCTCGGCTTTTTTCATGCGCGCTATTCGGGCCAAGTTTGGTTACAATTAACG
>JANMEV010000078.1:0-4840 GCA_031377305.1 Planctomycetota bacterium
CTCCCGGTGACTGAGCCACTTGTCGTGGAATTTTCAGCAAAAAGCAGGTGCCGCAAAAGCAGGTGCCATGCACCGGTAGTAATGCACCTGTAACTTCCAGAATGCCACTGGAGGAACTGCAGTATCAAAACCTGTCAGAACTTCCGAAGGCATCTCCGGGGCCGCGTAGGGATTGGCGTCAAAACGACTGTTTTTATTTGGGTCCATGCGGCACGACTCGTAGCGCAGCGAAAAGCCCGCAGAGAAATTCTGCGGGCCTTTGATTCCTTGTGAGCTATTTGAGATCCACAATATGAAATCTCAAATTTCAAATCTAACGACACTCAGTGACCGGCTACGGCTGAGATCCCTTCGAGGAATCCCTGTAGCTGGCGGCTTCGAACTGGATGCTGGAGCTTGCGGACCGCTTTGGCTTCAATCTGGCGAACTCGCTCGCGAGTCACCTTGAAGATGCGGCCGACTTCTTCCAGAGTGTACGTGTAGCCGTCGCCCAAACCGTATCGAAGCTTGATGATTTCACGTTCGCGATAGGTCAGAGTCTTCAGGACAACGTCAATTTTGTCCTTGAGCATTTCCGAAGCGGCGTTGCTGACAGGGCTATCCGTGCTGCGATCTTCCAGGAAGTCGCCAAACGCACTGTCGTCGCTTTCGCCGATTGGTTTGTCCAGGCTGATCGGCTGGCGAGAGATTCGCATCACTCGGCGAGCTTCGTCGATCGGAACGTTTGCCACTTCGGCCATTTCTTCGACCGTTGGCTCACGACCGATGTCCTGCAGCAGCACTCGAGCGGCAGCTCGCAGCTTGGTCATCGTTTCGATCATGTGAACCGGCACGCGAATCGTACGAGCCTGGTCCGCGATCGCCCGTGTGATCGCCTGACGAATCCACCATGTGGCGTAAGTCGAAAACTTGTAGCCGCGGCGATATTCGTACTTGTCGACAGCTCGCATCAGACCGGTGTTGCCTTCCTGGATAAGGTCCAGAAAAGTCATGCCACGGTTGCGGTACTTCTTGGCAATCGAAACCACCAGACGCAAGTTGCCTCCGGAAAGATCTCGCATTGCCTTGTCGTATTCTGAGTGACGATCCAGAATGGCCTTCATCTGAATAGCCATCGATTCTGGCGTCTCGCGAGTCAACGCGATCAGGTCGTCAAGTTCCTTCTGCAGATGCGTACGTTCGTCGACGGCAGATGTCAGATTTCGCAGGCTGCGGATCTGTTCGTGCAGTTCCGTCATGCGATTGGAAATCTGTTCCAGACGTTTCATGCATGGCTGCAGACGCTGAGTACGCAGGCTGAGTTCTTCCAGCAGTGTCACACAGCGACGACGGCGTTCGGCCATCTTCTGCTGAATCTCCGTGCGGGCTGATTCTGACAATTCGCCGGACAGCTTTGCGTAGTCTTCAGCATCTCGCTTTCGGATGTTCTCGATCGTTGCGAGGTTGAACGGCATACGGCCGAGAATCTGTTCCTTCTCAAGGCTTTCTGTCATCGACACTTTAATCGTGCGGTCGAACGGCAATTCGCTGCGGTGCACTTTAACCAGTGTCTCATGGCAAAAGTTCAAAGCGAACTCGTTGCTCAGCAGGGCACGTCGGAATCGACGGCGAGTAACTTCGATCTGCTTGGCAAGGAAGATTTCTTCTCCGCGAGTCAGCAGCGGAATCTCACCCATCTGGGTCAGGTACATCCGGATCGGGTCTTCGGTTCCGCGTGAATCGTCTTCGATGCGGATCTCAGGCCGACGCTTCTTGCGCGTGGCCAGTGGCTCCGAAGGTTCGTGCTTGATTGGATCCACGACGAGCTGCATGTTCAGCTCTTCGAGGTAGATGATCAGGTGATCCAGGAACAACGGATCGGTGGCTTCGTCCGGCAGGTAAGCGTTGACCTGTGAAAAGAACAGGTGGCCTTGCTTGATTCCAGTTTGGATCAGGCTTCTCAGGCTTTCATCGAGGCATTGCATATGAGTGGCTCCTGGGGAGTTCTGTGTCGACTGATACAATTGTTGTGAGAAACTCTCCGTCAAGTCAGTTGACGGTACCCTGAGTCATCGCAGGGGAATTTAAACGTTGTTGCAACTGCCAGTCGCAGCCGATCGAGATTCCTGAGTGAAGCATCGCAATGATTTGCGGTTGCCTGACGACTGGAAACAATGATTGCAACTATTTCATTTCCGTAGGATGACCCATTTGACTTAGACGAAAACTTGTCAGGCGGCGAAGCATTTCTCTTTTTTCGTCGTCGAACTCGCTCACGGGCGATGCCGATTGAGCAACTATTTGTTTCGACACGAGGTTCAGTCGTTTTTCTCGCCGTTCCAGAATTGGTCCGAGGACCAATTCCAGATGCGATGACGCTGTCGCGCCACCGGCTTGTTCATGAGCGGTCGGCTGAGCCCTCATGAGTTTAAAGATTCCTTTCTCTTCGGCCGTGTCCACCACTGCATTGATCAGGCTCAGCAAATCTGAATCTGATTCCGCCGCAATAATGAGTCGACCAAGTTCCGGAAGATCTCCGTCTTCCTTCCAAACGTCGATGCACAGATCCAGCAGCCGCTGGTGCCGTACATTTTCAAAATCGTCTGCCCCGATCTGATGACGAATGACGTCAATCGTCTCCGGACAAGTAAGAATGATCTCCAATACCTCACGTTCGGCACGCTCGAGTCCATTTTCGACTCGAGTTTTGGATTCGACAGGTTGCCTTTCGGCATCACGCCTGTTGAACCCTCGCTTCTGTGTCTGGCCCCGCAGTTCTTTCAACCGCTGGCGAGCCATTCGCTCGTCCACCTGGACTCGCCCGCAAACGTTGCGAAGGATCATGTCCTCCCGAATGCTGCCAGCAAGCCCCTGCGACGCCGCAAGAAACTCCATCATCTGATTCAAAACCTGCTGCCGGCCCGCAATCGAATTAATGCTGATCCGCTTCAGGATTGACTGCAATTTGTATTCCCAAGCCTCGCCAGCCGTCTCCGTCAACTTGTAAAAGTCTTCGGCTGTATGTTCCTCCAAATAATCCGCCGGGTCTTTCCCTGACGGGACATTCAAAATTCTTAAATCAAGGTCTTCAGCAAGGAAACGCGAAATGGATCGTTCTGCGGCATCCTGACCAGCTTTATCTGAGTCATAAACAAGCACGACCTTTTCAGCGAACCGCCGAAGGAACCGCACATGCTCTTCTGTCATTGCCGTCCCTAGTGTGGCGACGGCATTGGTCACACCGGCCTGATGGCAGGCGATGCAGTCCATGTATCCTTCCACAATAATCGCGGTCTTGCTGGTTCGAATTTTCTCCCGAGCCCGATCGAATGAATAAAGAGTGCGACGTTTGTGAAAGATCGCACTTTCAAGACTGTTCCAATATTTCGCGTCACTTTGAATGTTGCCACCCGGCAACACTCGTCCTCCGAATGCAACCGGACGGCCTCGCTCATCAATGATGGGAAAGACCAAACGACCGACTAAATTGTCAAAGTATCCTGAACCATTGTCACGTTCCTGAATCAAACCCGCTGCCACCAGCTGGGCCGGTGCAAAGCGTCCTCGAGCCTGATCCAGAAACCAGTTCCAGTCCTCTGGGTGATACCCCAGTCGGAAGTTTCGGACCGTATCTTCCGACAGCTTTCTTGTTTTGACATATTGCCGAGCATTATCTGCCTTAGGGCTGGTTCGCAGCGCTTGATGCATCAAATTCACGGCCCACTCGACAACTGCGAGCGAATCAGATTTTTTTAGTGTTGTGTCTGAAGACTGATCGCTTCGAATCCTTTTGGGAATCTCAAGCCGAGCCCTCAATGCCAGAGACTCAATGGCCTCGGGAAAGGGAACCTTTTCAATTTCCATCACCCATCGAAAACAGTCGCCACCCTGATCACACACCCAGCATCGATAAGACTGACGATCCGGATAGACGTGAAACGAAGGATTCTTGTCGTCATGAAACGGACACAAACCAACGTAATCGCGACCACCATGAATTGGTTTCAGAGCCACCGTTTCCGACACCAGATCCACAAGGTTGGTGTTGGAACGAACGAGTTCTCTAAAGTCGGTTCCGAAACCCTGATTCACCGTGAACTCCGAACGAGTGCTCCGTCAACTTGTCGGACACCACTTCGATGTGTCACCTTAACCAATTCATCCCGCGCAGCGCGATGGCTGCGTTGTTTGAAACGGTTGTTGGGGACTATTGAAAACAGCAGGAGCTTCTATCTGCTCGACCACTGAGAAAATAACCATTTGGAAACTGACGTTCTACGACGTCTGGAGCGTGCTTCCTGAGCCCCCTGTCTGACGTCGGCCAATTCTAGCCGCAATCCGGCTTTGGTCAAGCACTTCGGCAAAACTCGGCGACCAAATCCAGTTGCCGCAAAGCCCTGCACAGAACAACGTTGCAGGTCTTCGTATGACGCTTTATCGATGCTCGGAACCCAGCTTTCCAAACCCGCACACCGTGTCGTCGTGGCACACCTTTCCTCGCACATCTGAGCGACTGTGTCGGTGCCCGGAATTCTGCAAAAATGCGAAATCCTGGTTGACCTAAATCTGACCGTCAGTCTGCCGTTTGGCCCGGATCGTTCCGTTGTCCCCATCGAAGGAATTCCTCAGCCTCACGCCGCGAATTGCGGACGAAAACTGCGCGAAAGTCTCATGCACCCGATTTCGAAGGAAGCCGGAATACGTTAGTCTGAAGCGACTGCGTCTTTTCCGCTGACCGAGCAACTTTCCCGCTGCCTCATGGTCGCTCCATCAACGGTTTTGCCAGAGTTCGTTCATTCCTGGTTCCGGGCTACCCCTGCCAATGTTTCTCGCAAGTGCCTTGTTTCTTTCGACTGTGACC
>JANMEV010000089.1:0-2917 GCA_031377305.1 Planctomycetota bacterium
CTTGCCGTCCGTATCGACAGGGCTCTACCGGTTTCCGGCAAGCAGATTTGGGAACCACATCATTCAAACAGTGGCCACTTAAACGTGGAGGTTAACTCAATTCTTCGCCCGGATCGCTGCGACTCGCGAGCAGCAGTGATGACTTCGACGACGTGCAGAGCATGTTCTGGTGTGAAGAGCGGCTCTTTGCCCGTTGCAAGACACTCACAAACAATGTTGGCTCCCATTTGCCAGACGTAGTCTTTTGGATCTGTTTCGAATCGCTCCAGAGTCGGCTTGTCGTGTGTCGCCAGATCAACCCCGAGCGGTTCCCAATCGTAGCCCACCATGCCCATGTAGCCTTTCGTTCCAACGATCTCGATGGTGTGTCGAGTTTCGCCGGAACCGCCATGGCCGTGAGGATTGAAGTAGTTGAAGCCGCACTGAACGTGAGAGATGACTCCATTGCCATGATCCATCAGAATCATGGCGTTGTCTTCTTCGGTAACCTTCAGTTCGCCCACATGGTCGATGTTTCGAGTCGCCGTGACGATTGATGTCATGGCCGTCACTGATTTTGCCGGGCCAAGTAAGCCCGTGAGACTCGTCAGGTTGTAAACCCCCAGATCAGGCATGCTTCCACCGCGTTCCTGATAAAAGAAAGCCGACCAGCCTGGGCCTTCGTGACCATAATGAGCATGTGCCGCGGCGACTCGACCAAGTTTCTCCGCCGCCAGTGACTGAGCCATAAACTTAAATTGGGGGCTCATCACGACCGCCGGCGCGCCCCAAATTCGAAGCCCTTTGTCAGCCGCAGTTTTGACAATCTCCTGTCCAGCCTTCAACGTATTGGCAATCGGCTTTTCGCTCCAGATGTGTTTACCGGCTTCCAGCGCCTTGCGATTGATCGCTTCATGCTCCTGCATGTCAGTTGTGTTGATCAGCAGGTCGAACTCCACACCAGCGAGCATTGCTTCGATGCTCTTGTAGGTGTTAGTGACCTTATGTTCAGATGCGCGCTGTTCTGCTCGTTCAACGATTCGATCGCAAAGGCTAACCACTTTCGCATGCGGACTTTTTGCCAAATGCGGCAGATAAACACCTGAAACACTGCCGCATCCGATCAGCCCAACTCGAATTTGTTTCAGCGGAGCCGTTGTCGTCTCAGCGACGACTTCCAGCGTCGGCATAACGGCCGCACCGGTTGCGACGGCGGCCTTAACAAACGAACGGCGAGTCCAGTCCTGAGACGATGAGTTCGGCATGGCGTAAATCCTCATTGGCGATTCGGCGGTAAAACAGTGGAAAGGTCGGCGTGAGGATAATTCTAATCACGCTCGCCGACAACCAATGCCATGCCAACCAGGTACCAGCAAGGTTCTCCTTGAGCAGGTAATTGGAGACCCCGTCGTTGACCAGATTCTGAGTGTTGAGCGGCCTGACTACGACACCCTAAACCTCGTGAATCAATGGAGCTTCCTTTGCGAGGTTCGACAGCAGTTCGAGGACGCAGCCAAGCTAAAGATCCTCAAGATCAGACTACATGAATTACTCTTGAATGGTTCTGCGCATCCGATCGACATAGCAGCAAATGATACCGTGTCAAAGGTCCGCGACAGTGACTTCTTCCCCCATCGCTCAAACAGGCACAGCGAAACCGTGGATTGAATCACCATCAGAAGGATCATCCAGACTCCGAGTCCATTCACCAACTCCAACAGCGTCATGATTTCGGTATCTGGCGTCAATCACGAAGTTGCATAAGAATTTGGAACGGCAGCGAAGAGACCGTCATTGCCGGGCTCAAATCGAGGGTCCAGGTCTATCGGTTTAATAAACATTGCCAGCGTTGTTGAAAAAGACGCCGCAGCGATTCTCATTTGCACCGTTGGCACGACGGTTCTTCACTATAACCTGCGATGCCTCGCCGATCTCGCAGCGATGCTCAAGGTTCATGGGGACTGGATGCCGAAGAGTAGCAAGGACGCGCAACAAGACACGAAAGAAGGAACCGTCGAACACGAGGCTCGCTCCGCTGCGATCTGAACGCGGGCTGGTACAGCCTCAAAAAGAATTTCCGCGGTCAATTCGCAATGTGCGTTCCACCCTTAATGGAACACCGTGGCCTCGTCGAGCTCGAACACAACGGCAAAGACAATCGAATCCGACACAAAGGAATGTAGCAACGGTCGTACGGCATCAATGACGTGTTTGACTGGCATTAGGATTGTGCAGTCTCACCATCCGGTTGGGAGCTTCGTGTTCCGATGCGGCAGGACGTTTTGTCAGAATTTGTCCACCTGTGATCGTTCCTTAAACCTTCGAATCTCTCAATCAGAACGAGTCTATCGTTTACTTACGCCACTCCGACTTTCATCATAAAAGGCCCACCTGGAAACCGACCAAGCTCAAGCCGGACAATTTTTAATGCAGCGCATCTTTTTTGTTGTGTGTCTTCTGGCGAGCGTCACTGCGGTGGCCGACAAGACCTCAACGCCGCAGGAAGGCCTGCGGTCAAATCCACCGAGCGTCTTTGCCATCACCGGCGCGATGGTTCTGACTGAGCCTGACTCAACGCCTACCGCGGCAACGATCGTTGTCAGACACGGTCGCATCGAAGCCATTGGGGTGAATGTTTCAGTACCGGCCGATGCGAAAGAAATCGATCTCACCGGCAAGACCATTTATGCTGGCTTCATTGATGCGTTCTCTGAGCAAACTGTTTCCACGGATCGGCTGAACGGGTCCGCTCGATACTGGAATGGTCAGGTCACTCCACAACTTTCCGTCGCCGATCAGGTGCCTGAGAACCCAAACACTGCTGCGCTCCGAGAGCAAGGTTTCGTTGCTCAACTGGTTGTTCCCGAGGACGGCGTAATCCAGGGACGCAGTGCCTTGCTGAGCCTCTCCGGAGCCGGCGCCAACACCTCGATCCTGG
>JANMEV010000090.1:0-18941 GCA_031377305.1 Planctomycetota bacterium
AGTACCGTGTCGAAGTCGCTCGATGTGACATGTCCGTTGGTGCGAACTTCCGGAGAAGCCAGTCGTTGATCCGAGTGAGTGTACTTCCAGCCGAAGCGGCCTTCATCGCACATGAAGTGTCCTTGAGCCTTCTCGTTGGCCCGAGGCGTGAGACGGTAGACTCGTTCTTCGTTCTGATCAACATGCACACTGCAGCCCGTGCTGCAGCCCGGGCACACGGAGTCCTTGCTCTTCAGCCACCAGACTCGCTGCTGATACAAAAAATCCTTGCTGCACAACGCGCCGACCGGACAAAGATCAACGACGTTGCCCGCCAGCGGATTGTTGACCGGATGGCCTGGGAAAATGTCGATTTCCTCATGTGATCCACGGCTGACAACCTGCAGTTCGGCCGAGCCACTCACTTCGCGAGTAAAACGCACGCAGCGTGTACACATGATGCAGCGGTCGGTGAACAGAGTGATCTGGTCACCAATGTACGTCTTGTCTGGCTTGATATTCTTGGGCTCGTTAAGCCGACTGTAGCCTCGACCGTAGTTGAAGCTGTAGTCCTGAAGATAACACTCGCCGGCCTGATCGCAGGTTGGGCAGTCGAGCGGATGATTCAGCAGCAGGTACTCCAGAGTCGCTTTGCGAGCGTCCTTCACCTTCTGACTATCAGAAATAATTACAGTACCATCTTTGGCAGGAGTCTGGCAGCCTGGCACCAGCTTTGGCTGCATCGCGACGGTGCCGTCAGGCTTCTTGTCGCCGACTTCAACCAGACACATTCGGCAGCTGGCTACCACCGACAACGCCGGGTGCCAGCAGTACGCAGGGATCTCAACGCCGACCTTTGCTGCCGCCTGAATACAGTTCAGCCGCTCGCTCGCGCCGATCTCAACTTCTTTACCGTTTACCGTTACCGATGCCATGACGATCCCTGATTTCCAATTTCAAATCTGAAATCTGAAATTTCAAATCTCTAATGCACTTCCATCAGCGTTTGAGCAGACGTCACCGTTGCTCGTTTGCTGTTGATGTATTCTTCAAAGTCGCCTCGGAACTTGCTGATTGCGTTCTTCACCGGCCAGGCAGCACCGTCCGACAATCCACAGATCGTCGTGCCCGGAATGATGCCCATCGATCCGGCTACTTCCATCAGCAGGTTGAGGTCTTCCAATCGCCCCTGACCGGCTCGAATGCGAGTCAGAATCTTGGTCATCCACGCCGTGCCTTCTCGACATGGAGTACACTGTCCACACGATTCATGCGACATGAATCGGCAGCAGTTGAACAGCACGTCAACCATGCTTGTTTGATCGTCGATCACGACCACAGCGGCCGTTCCAAGTCCCAGACAACCGACCTTGCCAGGGCCGGCGAAGTCCAGCTTCGTATCGAACTCTTTGTCTGACAGGAAGCCCATGCTGATTCCCCCTGGCACAATTGCCTTGGCCTTGCGACCTTTCCAGACTCCACCAGCATGCTCTTCGACAAGCTCGCGAGCCGTCACTCCCAGTGGAAGTTCAACACAGCAAGGTTTGTTGACGTGACCACTCACGCAGTACAGCTTCGGGCCATAGCTACCAGGATCGCGAGGGTTATTCGGATCGGGCGGCACGCCCATGGACTGAAACCACTCCTTGCCGCGATACAAAATGTGGGTCACGCAGCAGAGCGTTTCGACATTGTTCACGATCGTCGGCTTGCGGAACAACCCTTCGATGGCCGGGAACGGCGGCTTAATGCGAGGCCAGGCTCGCTTGCCCTCCAGACTTTCGATGAGTCCGGTCTCTTCGCCGCAGATGTAAGCACCCGCTCCGCGATGCAGAAAGATGTCCAGATTGACGCCTGTGCCTTTGATGTTCTTGCCAAGCAGACCCGCTGCGTAGCATTCCTTGATGGCCGCATCGAGCGTTCGATAACTTCGGCCATACTCGTATCGCAGATAAAGGTAGGCGTTGTTCGATCGAATCGCATGACACGCGATCATAATGCCTTCGATAAGCTGGTGCGGATCCTTCTCCATCAGGATTCGATTGTTGAACGTTCCCGGTTCACTTTCATCCGCGTTGATGCACAGATAAATCGGACCCGGATGATCCTTGGGAAGGAACGTCCATTTCAATCCGCATGGAAATCCCGCGCCGCCTCGACCTCGCAGACCGGAATCCTTCACGATGTTTGTGACATCGGCAGGAGCCATGCTCAGGATGTCTTTGATCCGCGCGTAACCGCCGTCGGCCATGTACGATTTCAGCGACGTACTGTCCGGCTTATTGATGCGAGCAAAAAGAACAGGTTCGAACTTAGCCACAACTGTCCTCTAATCTTGTTCCTGTTTTCACCAGCGTTAGCCGCGGGTGTTTATCCTGTGTTTCTCTGACATTCATCCGCAGTTGGCGTTTTGCGGCTCATGTTTGAAATCACAACTTCTCAATCAACGCGGACACTGATTCCGCGTTCATGTCCATGTGACACTCATCATCCACAAGAATGCACGGAGCTCCTTCGCAGGCGCCGAGACATTCAGCAAACTCAAGCGTCACTTTGCCATCCGCGGATGTTTGTCCCGGATGAACGTGAAACTTGTCGCACACCTTTTCCAGAACTTCTTCGCCACCACGCAGCATGCACGAAATACTGCGACAGACCCAGATGCGATGTTTTCCGAGCGTATGCTTTTCATCCTTGAAGAAGTTGTAGAACGACATGGTGTCGTGAACTTCAGAAGGATGCAGTTCCAGCAACTCCGCGATTTCAACGATCGCACCGGTCGACACTTCGCGCATAGCATCGTGAACCAGGTGCAGAGCCGGCAAAACGACCGCACGCTTGTTCGGATACTTCGGGAAGTTGGCCCGAATCTGATTCTTCAGTTCTTCGCTCAGAACACTCATTTGGCTACTGCCTTCTTGTTCTCTACCGATCCAATTCCGCTGCGATGATATTCAGACTTCCCAGCACCGCAACAACGTCGCTCAACTGATGGTTCTTGATCATGTGAGGGAACATCGAGAAGTGAATCAACGACGGCGGTCGAGTCCTCGCACGGTAGGCTCGCGTTTCCGCGTTGCCGACGATGAAGAAGCCCAGCTCACCGTTCGGTGATTCCGTCGCCGCATAAACCTGCTCGCGAGGAACCTCATATCCCTTGTTCGGCATGATCACTTCGAAGTGCTGAATCAGCCCTTCAATACTGCGGTACACCGACGGCTTCGCTGGCAGAACCATGTCGCTGTCAACCGCAATGTTCACAGGCCCGGACGGAATGTTTTCAATCGCCTGCTCGATGATCTTCAGACTCTCCAGCAATTCTCGCATGCGGACCAGGTATCGTGAATAACAGTCGCCGCCCTTGGAGCAGATCACGTCGAAATCGAAATCGGCATAAGCGAGGTACGGTTCATCCCGACGAAGGTCGCGTTCAATTCCGCTCGCACGAGCCATCGGGCCGCTGGCGCCAAAATTGACGGCGTCTTCAGGGCTGAGATAGCCAATGCTCTTGGTGCGATCGACGAAAATACGATTCTTCGTCAACAGGCGGTTCACATCCTCGTAGACCTTTGGAAACTCGCGGATGAACTTGCGGACGCTGTTCACCCAGTCTGTATTCACATCAAACAACACCCCGCCAACGCGAGTGTAGCTGGTGTGAAAACGCTGCCCGGATGCCATTTCGACAATGTCGTAAATATGTTCGCGCTGCTGGAAGAAGTACAGAAACGCTGTGAAGCCGCCAAGGTCCAGAGCTGTCGTACCCAGATTCAGCAGATGGTCATGCATTCGCATCAGCTCGGCAAGGATCGTTCGCAGATACTTGCAGCGAGGCGTCAGTTCGATATTCAGTAGCTTCTCAACGGCGTGATGCCAGGCAATTTCGTTGGCCAGCGGCGACAGGTAGTTCATGCGGTCGACGATGGTCACATACTGGTTGAAGTCCAGATGCTCGCCCAGCTTTTCGAAGCCGCTGTGCAGGTAGCCAATGTACGGCACCGCATTGATGACTCGTTCGCCATCCAGAGTCAGCACCAGCCGCAGCGTAGTGTGAGTCGCCGGATGTTGAGGCCCGAAGTTGAGCGTCCAAACGTATTCACGATCGGCCGATTCAGCTTCCAGATTGTCGACAGCAGATAAAGGCATCAGTAGAAGCCAGGCAACTAAGAGATGAAAGAACTCAACCCACGCGAATCAAAACAACGCCGACCCGCTATCGTAAAAACACTAACTTCCCGATCGAGTGATGACGGGAAAGTTATGACGTTCCCCTCGACCCTTCAGCGGATAGTCCTTCCGTAGCGGAAACGCAACAAACTCTTCAGGCATCAATAGTCGACGAAGGTCAGGATGACCATCAAAGACGATTCCGAACATGTCGTACACTTCGCGTTCCAGCCAATCACAGGATCGCCAAAGAGAATAGACAGACGGCAATGTCGGGTCCGGTAGATTTACTGCCGTGCGAACAATAAGACGCTCACCGCCGAAAATATCCAGCAGAATGTAGACGACGGTAAACCGATCCGTTGCACCTTCGTATTCCAGCAAGTCAACGGCCGTCAAATCAATCAGAGTATTGAAGCCATGCTCCGACTTCAGGCAGCTCAGCATTTCAAACAGCTTCGCGGCTGGCACGTCGATCCGACGATTTTCGCGAAAAGTGCTTTCGACCAGTTCACTGCCGAACTTCTGCTGCAGAACAGACAACTCAACCATGATTGCCCGCTCCTCGCTTCATGCCTGCAGGAGTCATCGCCGCAGAGAAACCGCCCAGTTGCACCAGGTTGGCGTCCTGAATTCGATATCGCTCGTCAGCCTCAAACGGCTCTGGACCCATTGGGGTATCGCGAGCCGCAAACTCAGTCCCTCCGAAAGTTCCGGTGCGGCGAACTTTCGCCTGCATGTCCATTACGGCGGCGATCAACTGCTCTGGCCGAGGAGGACAGCCGGGAACGTACATGTCGACAGGAATGAATCGATCCACGCCCTGCACGACGGCGTAAGTATCAAATACTCCACCCGAGCACGCACAAGCACCCATTGAAATACACCACTTCGGCTCAGGCATTTGCAACCAAATTCGTTGCAGAACTGGCAGCATCTTCATGACGACTCGCCCGGCCACGATCAGGAGATCGCACTGGCGAGGACTGAATCGCATGACTTCTGCACCAAACCGAGCCAAGTCGTGCCGCGAGGCTGCGGTGGCCATCAGCTCAATACCGCAACAGGCTGTCGCGAACGGCATCGGCCACATACTGTTGGATCGAGCCCAACTGGCAGCCGCATCCAGCTTTGTCAAAAACACGTTTTCCGGGAGACCTACCGCCATCGAAATACTCCCTTCCGCCACGCGTAAACCCAAGCCAGTCCAAGAGTTGCCATGAAGACAAGCATGACTCCGAACACGGTGTCTCTCAGTTCGGGCGGAATTCCAAGCTCACTATAGGCGCTAACGGCCCATGGGTACAAAAACAGCAGTTCCACGTCAAAGACGAGAAACAGAATGGCAACCAGATAGAATCGCACGTCAAACGGCTGCCGAGCATCCCCAACCGGGTCCATCCCCGATTCGTAAGGCATATCCTTCACCGGCGTATGCTTCCGCGGGCCCAGCATGTGAGCCAGCAGCAGGTTTGTAATCACAAACCCGATCAGAATCGCGCCATAGACAAATAGTGGAGGTAGATTCGGAAGATCCACGTCAGGCCCTTTTGAAAGCAAGCAAACGTCCGGTCAGGCGCCCCACATCGATTGAAAACCCTGACAGGCATCGCTGCCAATCCCATCTTGGTCATGGGCGCACCAACGCCGAGCGCGATCCCGCAGACGGTGAATATGTTCTCGACCCCGTCGAATCAAGGCCAAGAGCACTCGCCCAGCGAATCATCTCGCTTTCGGAAATCGCGGCGATAACGTTCAGGTGAAGTCGATTGCAGACCGGGAATTCGCAGAGAGGAGAAACTGGAGCAATTTTTGGAAAGCCTGATGATCGCTTAGGCCCGCAGTTTTTCTTTCGGCGGCTGTTCGGCGAACAGAACAGCGTAAGGAGCGGCTCCTGCGGTTGGCGGCATCGGACTCGGCCTATCGTCCGTGCAGAGCTTCGCTGCGGAGCGAACCGGCTCGCTGCACGACGTCGCTGGACATGTCGACTTGCTTTGGCTGCATTTGGAAGCTGAACTGGCGATGATCGGTGGTGTGCCGCCCGAGGAAATTGTCCGAGATAAAGTCCAGCGGAATTGTCTGGTACCACGGCGTGTTGACGTTGATCATTTCCGTGTGAGTCTCGTAACCGTCCATCAAAAGCTGGACTTCGCGAGTGCCATACCAGGTGAAATCAAACGAGGCCGGTGTGTACCCGATGTCGCGACCATCAACCTTGACCAATGCTCCCTGTGGATACGAATTTATCGTGACGCGACGATGCACACAGCCAACCTGGGCGGCGGTGAGCATTACGGCGATCATCAGAATAAGTCGACGAAGCATCGATTCGGCTTCCGTGCCGGACGTCAGGGCAAGTTACAGCAGGGCGTTCATTTAGTGGGGTTTCATAACCCGAAACGTCAGTGAGGGATACGATTTGCCGTGTTTTTCAACAACAATCCCTCGCTGACGCTTCGGGTTAGGATTAAATCAACAGCCTGATAGGGTGCGAAGGATAACGTCGCTCTAAATGTCTGGCCAAGCCCAGAATTGAACTGCGTGAATGAGAGGGCTGAGTCGACTGGGTTGGCTGTTGACGCATTTTTGATCGCGACGTTGACACTCGCTTCCCCTGAAACGTGAGATTGGCGACCCTACGGTAACGCTCTGCCAGCCAAGCCCCGGAGTATGGTCGTGTCGATTGCCTTGAAATGTCAGACTTGCGGAGCCGCCTTCGCCGTAAAGGACGAACTCGCCGGCAAACGTATTCGATGCATTCAATGTAAGTCGGTCATTGAAGTTGTGTCAGCTACTAGCCCAGGCAACCCTCAGTCTCTGCAGCAGTCCACAGCAACGACGCCGGCTCGCCCGGCCGCCAAACAGATTCCTCAATCCCCGACGTCCACTTCATCATCTTCATCGGAGCGGAAGTTGCCGTCGGCGTCGGATGCGCCCCCGGTCCGCCAGGCGCGTCGAGTTTCCGCGTCGCCCGACTCTCCAGCAACGGCGCCGTTGCTGGGTTCATCCGCGGCTGCACCCGAACGTCGTCCCGTCGCACAGGCTCGCGCTCGAGTCGTTCAGGGGCCGCGAGACGTGCAGGCGGATAACGTCCGACACACGGCGGCAACGCTTTCTGTTCCCCCGGAAGACTTCGAGGTGCTTCGGCGCAAGGTGTTCAGTTCATTCGCTCAACCAGGAATTGAACGTGTTCCCGTTGCCAGGTCGTATCGGCTCGGCATCCTGTTGGTTTCGATCTTCATGATCATGTTGCCGCTGATCTACATCTGCCTGATCGGAGTCGTTGGCTGGGGCATTTGGTACCATGCGGTCAATCACACGGGGATGATGGCATCCGCAGGAGGTGTGTCGGGACGAAACTCGGGGCGAGCCGTGATCTTTGCGTTCCTGCTTTATCTGATGCCCATCATCTCCGGCGGCGCGTTAATTCTGTTCATGTTGAAGCCGCTGTTTTCGAAATCCGAAAAGGACTCGGGCCGCCGATCGCTGAAGCCCGACGATGAGCCACTGCTGTTTGCCTTTGTCGAACGTATCTGTCAGGCCGTGAACGCTCCTCGCCCGCAACGCATCGACATCGATTGCAATGTCAACGCGAGCGCTAGTTTTGGGCGAGGCCTGTTGAGCATGGTCGGGAATGATCTTGTGCTGACGATTGGAATGCCACTGGTCGCCGGTTTGACCATGCGTCAGTTTGGCGGAGTTCTGGCGCACGAATTCGGCCACTTCGCTCAGGGCGCTGGGATGCGACTAACGTATGTCATTCGTTCCATCAGCTACTGGTTTACTCGAGTTGTGTACGAACGCGACTCGTGGGACGACAGTCTCGCGGAATGGTCACACACACTTGATATTCGTATCGGCTGGATCCTGTATGTGACTCGTTTCGGAGTCTGGCTGACTCGCAAAGTTCTCTGGGTGCTGATGGTCGCCGGTCATCTTGTGGGCGGATACCTTTTGCGGCAGATGGAATTTGATGCCGACCGACATGAGGCTCGCCTTGCAGGCAGTCGAACATTTGCCACGACGGCTCGACAGCTTTCTGTCCTCGGCATTGCCTACAAGGGAGCGATGGGCGACTTGGGAAGTTTTTATCGCGAGGGACGACTTGGCGACAATCTTCCGAAGCTCATTCTTCTTAACGTCGATCAGTTGCCTGAAAAGGTGCATGCGAAGATCGACGAAATGATCCTCGAATCTAAAACCGGGATCTTTGACACTCATCCCAGCGATCGCGAACGAATGGCCAGCGCGGCGAAGGAGAACACGGAAGGCATCTTCCAGTTGCGACTTCCGGCCGCTCATTTGTTCAAGCGTTTTGACTTTCTATCGCGAGCCGTCACCTGGGACTTCTACAAAGAAGTTTTTGGAGACGAACTCAAGAAGTCCGACCTGCATCCTGTTGACCAGTTGATGGCTCGGCAGAAGATTCAGCAGGAAGCATGGAAAGCGCTGCGGCGTTTCTTCATGGGACACGTGTCGTGGTATCGACCGTTCACAAGTCCAACAGTCGCGTTCAAGCCGCCAAAGAATGTTCCCGAAACCGTCGCGAAGATGAAGCAGGCACGCGCGACGATGTTGAATCAGGCGGAACGTTATGAAGCTGCCCGGAAGAAGTTTGATGAAGCAGATACTCGGCTGATCGAAATTGGCCTGGCCGATATTCTGCTGCAGGCCGGCATCAAGGTTCGTAAAGGTGATTTTCAGATTCCGCTGACAAGTCGCTCCGAAGTGAATGACGCTCGTGAGTCGACCGAAGTTCAGCAGGGTCGACTTGAGCCCAGACTTGTCCCGTTTGAAGACGCCGCCGCCGACCGATTGTATTCCGCACTTCAGCTCGCACGGACCTCGGACGTTGCTGCTTATCTTCACGAGTGCAGCGTAATCAACGGCGAGCTGGATCAGCTACTCAAACTGTTCAGGGACATCAACGAGCTACTCGGGCAACTGCTTACGATTCGCGATGCCCAGATTGCGATGGGAAAACTGCTGTCGGTGATGGAAGCGAATTCCGACAATCAGCGGCTCTTCGAACAGATCCACATGCGGATGCAGGAAATGAACGAACACATTGTTAATCTCAGGCAATCGTTTGAAGCAACGCCCTACCCTTTCGATCATGCTCGAGCCGACATCACGGTTGCCGATTACCTTCTGAAGGAACTGCCAGACCCGGAGAATCCGATTTCGCTTTATGAAGCCGCAGATTCCATCGGCCACGCTCTGCCCGAAATGCAGGCTCGAGTCACCGGCCGCCTATGCCAAATCGCCGAGATGGTCGAAACCCGCTTCGGCCTGCCTCAACTGGAAGATCCTCCCGAGCCCGAGGAAGAAATCAACCTGACCGATGACGACGATGACTAAAACTAAAGGGGTTAGTCACGTCCGGGACCAAAAGTAGCCATCTCGCTCCGCCGAGATGAGCCTTATTTCCTTCACATGGTTCCACAAATGCCGATCACCATAATCTCCCTGCTCGCAACGGCCTTGAACATGGCCCGCGGCTTTGGTCCGCCACGTGAACCCCGCAAGGCTCGTCTCGACGGAGCGAGACGGCTACTTTGGGTCGCAAAATGTAGCCATCTCGCTCCGCGAGATGAGCCTTGATTCTTTCACATCGTTTCATCAATGCCCATCACCACACTCTCCCCACTCGCAACGCCTTCAAACATGGCCCGCGGCTTTGGTCCGCCACGCGAACCCTGCAAGGCTCGTCTCGACGGAGCGAGACGGCTACTTTGGGCCGTCATTCAACAGTGTGGCCTGCTGAAACATCAAAACACGTCGGAACTTCCGCCGTCATTCACTGCAGTGTTGACATGCGATACATGACAGCACAAGCTAACTTACCGGCCTGGTCAGTGGCAAACAAAAAAGGGTTCGCCGCCGGTGCCGCCCCCTCGAATAGATCGTTTTCGTGAGACATCACAGGATGAACCTGCAACTCTTCAACTTGTCCCTGCCGCATCTGCAAAGTCTAGTCGCTGGCGAATCGCAGATCTTGGACTTCACCGTAACTGCCGAATCAGTCCCCGACTTCCTGGTGACAGCAGCCGTCCGCGATCTCGAAAATGGACTTGAGCCCATTTGGTATTCGCCGATCCTCTACGTGTCCAGCAAAGACCGCATCGCCGTTGGAAGTGCTGC
Source organism: Planctomycetota bacterium (assembly GCA_031377305.1). Taxonomy (GTDB): domain Bacteria; phylum Planctomycetota; class Planctomycetia; order Planctomycetales; family Planctomycetaceae; genus SXXK01. The sequence continues at coordinate 10,291 of JANMEV010000090.1, forward strand.
GTTTAAAGGTTCGCCCCGCAACGGGCGCGTTGAGGTTGGCTATGGCATCATTCCCGAGTATCAAGGCCAGGGCTTTGCGACCAAAGGGCTTCAACTGGTCACGGCACTCGCGCTGGCTCAGGACGACGTCTCTGAAGTCTACGCGGAGAACTCAGTAACCAATCCCGCTTCTGGCCGAGTCCTGGCGAAGGCTGGATTTGTCCACATCGGAACTCGCGAGTCCGAAGAAGACGGCACCGTTGACTGCTGGCTACTCGGCGCAGCCGCTGCGATGGCTGGCGTCAGAGCTTTAGCCGGTATGTGATCTATGGTCGGGCCGTTACCAAGCCATACCTACCGAGCCAGATCACACCAGTTCCTGCATCACCTTCCCACCGTCTTCCACAAGATACTGCGGACGACCGTTGTTATCCGCAATCGTTGAGTGATCAACGTTGATCCCGAGATGATGAAACAACGTTGCGTAGACTTCGGCAAAGGTTATTGGTCGAGCAATCGCTTCACCGGCGATGCGATCGGTGGCTCCGATGACTTGACCGTGTCGCATTCCTCCGCTGGCCATCAACGCACAATTGACCTGAGGCCAATGGTCGCGGCCGACAATGTTGCTGATCGTCGGAGTCCTGCCGAACTCACCCCAGACGATCACAGCACAGTCATCGCTGAGCCCTCGCTGATGCAGATCTTCGACCAGCGCACTGACGCACCGATCGAACACGGGGAAATCTTCCTGCTCGCGCACGAAGATCGAATTGTTAGCGCGGCCCTCGGCATTCAGACCGCCGTGCCAGTCCCATTTGCTGTAGTTCAGAGTCACGACGCGAACGCCCGCCTCAATCAATCGCCGAGCCACCAGCAGGCTTTGAGGAACTCGCGGAGCTCCGTTGGCGTCGATGAAGATTCGCGGATCGCCGGTGCCATAACGTTCGACGACGGCAGGGTCTTCTTTAGACAGATCAAGTGCTTCCGCAAGTCGTGAGCTGGTCAGCAACCCCATCGCCTGTTCTGTGAAAGCGTCCATGCCTGTCATTGTCATCGAAGAATCAATATCGCGGCGCAGCCGATCGACACTGCTCAGCAGCGACTTGCGATCACCCAAACGCTCCAGCGACACGCCGTTCAGAACCATGTCCTCCCGAGTCGGGCCCATTGGTCGAAACGGAGCATGAGCTGTTCCCAGAAACCCGGTGCCCGGTTCGTTGTAAGGGCCGTGAGTGCAGGGATAGCAAAGACTGACGAACGGCGGAGCCAGCGGTGTCGCCGAACCGAGCACCTGCGAAACCATCGACCCCATCTGAGGCCAGCCACCCGACGGTTTCGGTTTTGATCGTCAACATATGCCTGACTCCCGATCGCTCAGATCCCGTTGTCCCCCGCGGCATGAATTGATTCATCGCAAATCACGGACCTGGTTCCCCGAACAATATCCCGAATCAGACTCCGCCGCACCAGATCGATTCCGGCTGGTCTTCGGATTTTGGTCGAATGGTTTGAATGAACGTCACGGCGAGCCTAGAGACCAAAGTAGCCATCTCGCTCCGCCGAGATGAGCCTTATTTCTTTCACATGGTTGCATCAATGCCCGTAGCCATGTTCTTCCACGCTGGCAAAGGTTTCGAACATGGCCCGCGGCTTTGACACGCCATGCGAACCCTGCAAGGCTCGTCTCGACGGAGCGAGACGGCTACTTTGGCTGCGGAGCAGCGACGTTACGCCGATTATCCGACGACAATCGTTCTCCGCACGCGGTCGAAGAATGAGGTCCGTCTTCGGCGAGCGGGGGATGTTAATCCCCTGATTGCGATTGTTCCACATGTGCCCAGAAACCAGTCGCAAAGGCAATCAGGGGACTGACGTCCCCCGCTCGCCTGAAGTCTGCTTGCGACGACTATCTGCACTCCGGAAACATGGCTTTGCTCACGCAGCCGTGGCTGGCTTGAGCAACCGTTGCGGACCAGTCGGCGAGGTAGCCTCGACGAGGTTCCAGCGGCGGGCGAATTGGCAGTTTGGCTCGGCGAGTAGCCATGTCGGCGTCGCTGATGTTGACGGAGATCGTGCCCTTCAGAAGATCGAAGCCGATCACGTCGCCGTCTTCTACACAACCGATTGGTCCACCGACGATCGCTTCCGGAGCACAGTGAACTCCGATGGCTCCGTGTGACACTCCCGAGACTCGAGCGTCGGAAATGAAGGCGATCTTTCCGTCCAGTTCAGGAACGGCCAACGCTGCCGTGGCGATCAGCACTTCCGGCATTCCGCATGCGACAGGTCCCATGTTGCGAAGCACAATGACGCTGCCTGGCGTGATCTTTCGCTGCTCGACGGCTCGCACGATGTCACGAGGATCATCGAAGCACACGGCCTTGCCTTCGAACACCGGCAGCTTCATGCTGGAGACTTTGAATACGATGCCATCCGGAGCCAAATTGCCGAAGCAGATCTGCATGTCGGCGAACGGTTTGTAGCAGTTTTCCTTCGTGACGATCAGGTCCTGCCCTGCTGGCGGCTTGGGGACGTCCTTCAGATTTTCGGCCATTGTCTTGCCGGTCACGGTCATGCACGAACCATCCAGCAGCCCGCTGTCCAGCAGGTGCTTGAGCAGAATCGGAGTGCCGCCGATCTTGTGCAGATCGACCATCGTACGGATGCCTCGCGGAGCGAAGCTGCAGAGCACGGGAGTTTCTTTGAAGATCGTCTGCAGGTCTCGCAACGTGAAATCCACCCCGCCTTCGCGAGCCAGTGCGAGGATATGCAGGACTCCGTTGGTTGACCCGCCCGCCGCAGCGATCGTCACCGCGCAGTTTTTGAAGGCGGCTTTGGTCAGAATGTCGCGAGGTCGCAGGTTCAGCTTCAGCAGGTTCAGAACAGCCTTGCCGACTTGCTGACATTCGGCCTTCTTCTGCGGGTCGATGGCTGGGATCGAGCTGCTGGCTGGCAACATCAGACCGATGGCTTCCATCGCCAGTCCCCAGGTATTGAACGACGCCGCAATACCGCAACCGCCGGGGCCGGGGCAGGCGTTGCGAATGATCTCTTCGGATTCTTCGTGCGTCATCGCTCCGACGGACGCTTTGGCCTGCGAGTCATAGACATCCAGAATCGTGATGTCTTTGCCTTTGTGACAGCCGGGCATAATGCTTCCGCCGCTGACGATGAGTCCCGGATAGTTCGACCGAGCCAATGCCATGGCAAAGCCGGGGCCGTTCTTGTCACAGTTGTGCAGCCCGATCATCGCATCGTAGCAGTGCGACGTGATCACGCATTCGGCGCTGTTGGCGATGAGGTTGCGAGATGGCAGGCTGGCGTTGCCTCCTTCGTGGCCCTGAGTAATGTTGTCGCTGACTCCTGGAGTGCCGAACGGAAAGCCGAGCATCCCCGCTTCACGACATCCCGCCGCAATTTCCTGCGCGAGTGAATACGCATGAATGTTGCAGGTATTGCCTTCCAGCAGCGGCACGCCGATTCCAACCTGCGGCTTGTTGAAGTCGTCAGCCGTCATACCCACCGCGTAATAGAACGCCGTGATGCCTTTTTGCCAGCCGTGTGTAAGTTTGTTGCTGTTCCAGTTGAGCATGATTGAGTCAGGTTAAAAGAGGTTTGAAAAAGTAGGTTGGACATTCCTGTCCGACTGCTGTTTGAGGACTCTGAAGGGACGGGCAGGAATGCCCATTCTACGGAGCGATTTTGCGGATGCGAATGTTTCGATAATGAGCTTCGCCGGGCGGGCCGCTGTGAATTTGGACGGCGATGAGCCCCTTCTGTTCGATGGCTTCATCGGGCTCAGTGTAGTCGACGGTTTGAAAGTCGTTGATCCAAAGCTGGATGTGACGGCCTTCGCAAAGGATGCGGTACTTGTTCCAGTCGCCGAGCTTCAAAACCTTCGCAATGTCTTCCTTCTTCGGAGCCGTCAAAATCTTGTTGCGGCGTGATTCGTCGTACAAAGCGCCCCAGTAGTTTTGACCGAGGTCAGCCTGATAGCCGATCATCTCATGATGGTCCGGAATGCGTTTGCTGCGAATCTGAACGCCCGCATTTGTATCGTTGCCAACCAGTTTGAACTCAAGTTGCAGTTCGAAGTCGGCGTATTCTTCCTTTGTCGACAGAAAAAAGTTGTGCGGAATCTTCTCTTTGAGCTGTCCGCCAATGATGGATTCTTCTTCGACGCGGAAAACCTTCGCATCGCCATCCCAACCTTCCAGCGTCTTGCCGTCGAAGAGCGTTACGAAGCCGTCGGCCGAGGTCTTGTCATCGGCCGGATCGGCAGCGTTCAGAGTTGGTTGTGAAAGCGTCCACGCTACAACAACGGCGGCGACGAAGAGAAATGCAAGTGGGCGAGAGAGATTCATGGTGGGCTCCTGTGAGAGGATGGGTACTCGCGGCAGCAGTCTATCGAACGGCGAAAGAGAGCGAAACCGATCCAGATGCTGAGTCGCACGGCTGGTCTCCTTGCCTCGCAAGATCGCCTATTCTACGAATTGTCGAAACCACCCCAGAGCTTTCGCGAAATTGTTGTTCGCCAAAGTTTTCAGGGTGGCCTCTTTTTGGCGGCGGAATCTGGATATACTTCTGCCGTGCTATTACTGAAAACCACATCGCCGGATGCATGCCGTCATGCCGTTGAAAACTGATTCTCTGGAAGACCCGCAGCTGAACCTCACGCCGATGATCGACGTCGTGTTTCTGCTGATCATCTTTTTTATGGTCGGGGCTCGGTTCACTGAAGAAGCTCATGACCAGAAGTTTGATGTTGAGCTGCCGACGGCATCGCCCGTGCAGGCGATGAGTCAGCAACCGGATCCGCTGGTGATCAGCGTGACAAAAGCGGGAGTCGTCACGATCAACAACCGAGAAGTATCGCCCGAGCAGCTTCTTGTCGAATTGAAAACTGCAAAAGATGCTTATGCCGATCAAGCGGTGCTCATTCGTGGCGATGGCGAAGGAAACTATCAGGCGGTTGTGGATGTGATGAACGCCTGCCACCAGGTTCAGATCAAAAAATTTTCGCTGGCATTTCAGCCAATGGAAGTTGGGTCGTCGAAAACTCCATGAATGCACTTCAGCAGCTTATCACAAAGCTTTCGAACAGCGCGAAATTAAGCGGCGACGATATCGTCGCGCTGTTGCTGGTTGTGACGATGGTGGCCTCGCTGGCCCACTTGATGACGATGTTGGCGACTCGCTGGGGAGATCGGCATACTGCGTTCAAATCACTGCTGGCATCAATTCTGGTTCACGGCGTTTGCTTCCTTGGTCTGGAAGTGTTTGAGCCGTCGTCCGCTCGACGAGCTCGCGCGGAGGCCGTGCCTCCCAAGCCGACTGAGACCATCACCGAAGTGTTGGTCGAGAGTGACCGAGAAGTCAAGCTGCCGGAATCGGGGAATACACCGCTTGCGGACCGGCCGACTCAGCCCAACATTCAGATCGAGCGATTTGAAGCATTGTCGCCAGAACTGACTCGAGCGGAAACACCCGATCGAGTTCCCGATGAACTGGAGTCGCTGAAGACGAATGCCACTGACGTGACGCAGTTTGAGAAGCGGGAAATGACCGAGCTGGCTGTGCCGACGGATGCCGGTGAGCGCGGTCCAAAACAGCCTGCGGCAGAAGATCCTGCAGCCGACTTGAAGACCACGTTTGATCAAAACAACGCTGACGTGTTCGCCCCCGAAATGACACGAACAACGCCTCAAGCCGGCCGCCCGGAGAAAGGTCGCCGTGAGGAAGATCCCTCCGTTCCCCTTTCGGCCCCCGAGCTGAAGTTTGATGCGCCGAAGAACGATGTCGCGATGAGTCTGGCGACGGAAAGTGAATCGGCGATTGAATTGCCGCCCGTGACATCGGAGCCTGCCGAAATCATTGAACGCCGTTCGGCTCCCGTTTTGGCACCGGAAGCCAGCGACGGAAGTTCGTTAACGATGAATGAGGCCGAAACAAAATCCGGTGCCGCTGCCACGTTTCAGCCTCGCCTGCCCCGCCCTTCCCGAGCAACTCCTGATCGAGATCCCGCGCTGCGGCCGTCGCGAATGACTCCGGATCGGGCTCGCACGCCGACCCCGTTGAGCACCAGTTACGATGACGTTCGCATCGGCGATTTGGCTCCGAACTTTAGCGAAGCTCTAACATCTGCTGCCGCATTGACTGAGGCGGATCTGCCGCAGATTCGGCGACGTGAAAGTCCGCCGGTGACATATCAGCTTCGCAACGTCGAATCTCGCCGTGACGCCGCGCTGAAGTTCGGAGGGACTCGCGAATCAGAAACGGCCGTTGAGCGGAGTCTGCGCTGGATGGTTGCGAATCAAGCGGCAGACGGTCGCTGGGACGCCGACGATTTTGGGGCCGGACAAGTTCCCGCCGATGAACATGATCGCAAGTTTGTTGGACGTGGAGCAGACACGGGGCTCACCGCCTTGACGACATTGTCGTTTCTAGGGGCCGGGTACACTCACGAAGAAGGTCGATACGCGCTGGTCGTCGACCGAGCACTCGACTGGTTGATCAGTCAACAGGGTTCGGACGGAAATCTCGGCGGTGGCGCTGAGCGAGCGGGAAAAATGTACTGCCACGCAATGGCGACCTACGCTCTGGCAGAAGCGTATGGCATGCAGCAGGAAACGGTTCTGGGGCCGATTATTGATCCGTTTGTACTTGAAGTGCCCGGAGAAATTCTGGAGCAAGTTGCGGCTCAGGTGGCCGTGGCAACAACGTCGCAGTACTTGCTTCCGATGATAGCCGCTGAGGCGTCACGGCGAAGGATTGAATCGAACAGCCTTGCTTATTCGCTGCGGCGAGTTGACGACCTGCGTCTCCGTGCGGCTGTAGCAAAGGCGACATCATTTACGATTGGTCAACAGGATCCCGTCGGTGGTGGTTGGCGATATGAATTGCTGCAGCCCGGTGATGTGAGCATGTTTGGTTGGCAGATGATGTCGTTGAAAAGTGCCGAGATTGCCGGAGTCTCTGTGCCGGGCAAAGTGCGGCAGCGGATGGAGCTGTTTTTGAAAAGCGCGGCTCAGGGAGACAAAGGCGGCCTGTTTGGGTACCAGCCGAAGGCCATCAAATCGGGCAAGAACACACAACCCGTGTCACCAACGATGACAGCAGAAGCACTTTTCTGCCAGCAGATGTTGGGGTATCCTCGCGATACCGAATCCAGCCGCGAATCGGTGGACTATCTGATGCGAAACACGCCCAAACTTTCGGACCTGAATTATTATTACTGGTATTACGGTACCCTGGCGATGTATCAACACGGTGGGCGTCCGTGGCAGGATTGGAACTCAGTCGTTCGTGATGTGTTGGTTTCTCAGCAGGTTGAAACCGGTCCTTTCGCCGGAAGCTGGGATCCCAACGACAAATGGGGCCGCTACGGTGGTCGGCTGTATTCAACTGCCCTGGCGACGTTGACTCTGGAAGTCTACTATCGCTTTCTGCCGCTGTACCGCATGAATGAAGCTCAGGACGTGAAGCCAAAGAAGAAGTGAGGACTCTGCGATGTCTGTCTCTCCCGAAACTGTTCGCCCGTCGCCGGTGAAGCTGACGTACGACGAATACGTGTTGTTCCCAAACGACGGCAATCGACATGAGATCATCGACGGACGACATTACATGAACGCTGCCCCCAATCCTCGTCATCAGGCTGTTTCGCGTCACATCCAGTTTCAACTTTATGAACAGCTTGAACTTCCGGGGCATGGTGAAGTCATCAATGCTCCGATCGATGTGCAGTTCAGCGTCTCGGATGTTGTGCAGCCAGATATCGTCGTTGTGCTGAAGGCGAATCGGGTCATCACAGCAACAAAGATCAAAGGGATTCCGGACCTTGTCATTGAGATCCTTTCACCTTCGAGTCGAAGCCACGATCTGGAACTCAAGAAGCGACTTTACGAGCAGTCGCAGGTTCCGGAATATTGGATCGTCGATCCAGACGAGCAAACGGTGAGTCGGTTTCGACTAACTGAAACCGGAACATATTGCGCCCCGGAGACGTTCAGGGAGGCGATTGCTTTCGCGGGTGTTTTCGGAACTGCAAACGTGGACCTGACTCGAGTGTGGTGATGCTAAACAGTTGGGGCTGTGGTCAAGCCACGCGATTGGGAGTCACGCAATGACTCTTGCAGACATCCTGAAGTTTGTGGCGTCAGCCGGAGTATTCAGTGCCATCGCTCTTTGTTTCATCCGGTTCTTCGGCAAGCCGAAGTTTGATTTCAGCCGAGCCATTGCCGTTCGAATCATCTGCCGAGTTATTGGAATTCACGCGGCTGTCGCATTCGTTTGTTGCGTGATCGGACAGATGTCGGCCGACGACCTTGCGATGCCGCTTGGCATCTATTTGCTAGCAGTTCTGGTGTCACTGTTGTTGACTCGACTTGGCATAGGAGGCTTCGATATCTCACACGCCGTGGCCGCAAGCGTCGTTTTAGCGATCCTCTTCCCGACCTTCGTTCTTGGCCTCTACATCGTCGCACCGGCGATGAAATACTTTCCCGACTTTGAGCCGGACAGTCCGACGCCTGTTCCGGGTACTTCGAACGAATGCGAACAGTTCGGTGCGGACGCGATTTGGCTGGTCGTATCTCCGCTGAAACCATTTGGTTCCATCGAACTTGGCGGCCAGAAAGTCCCTGCCTGCTCTGTCGATGGCGGTTTCATTC
>JANMEV010000094.1:0-2462 GCA_031377305.1 Planctomycetota bacterium
GGCGGAACGATGTTCGTTTCCGACGAGTATGGTCCCGTTCTATTGCAATTTGCTGACGACGGCCGCGAACAGCAGCGATTCAAACTGCCCAATCATCTGCTGCTCGAGAACCCGTCGGCCGATCGAAAAATCGAGAACGAATCGAACTCCCGTGGACGAGCGTCCAACCGAGGCATGGAAGGACTCGCAATTTCTTCCGATGGAAAGTGTCTCGTAGGGATTATGCAAAGCCCGTTGCTTCAGGATGCAGAGAAGGACGCCGCCGGTTTGATCCGCGGCCGCAATTGTCGCATCGTTCAGGTTGATATTGAGACCGAACGGATCCGCGAATTCGTGTATCAGATGGACAGCGTAGACAATGGCAACAGCGAAATCCTTGCGTATGCGGCAAACCAGTTTCTGGTTTTGGAGCGTGACAGTTTAGCCGGTGACAACGCCGCGTATCGCAAGTTGATTCATGTGGATGTTTCGAAAGCCACCGATGTGGCCGATCGCAGTACATTGCCAGCCGGTGAACTGCCTCCAAATCTCTTGCAGGTGACTCGGCGAGTCTACCTGGATCTGCTCGATCCGAAATGGCATTTAGCCGGACAGTCGATGCCTGAGAAAATCGAAGGGCTGACCTTTGGACCCACTCTGGCGGATGGTCGGCAAACTCTGCTCGTCGGGTCAGACAACGATTTCGAATCAGCGAACGCATCCCTGATCTGGGTCTTCGCGGTCCGCGAAGCAAAGTACCATCGACGATAGCTCGGGCATCGGCAGATGCATACGTAGCCCGCACCAAACGGATTGCGTGCTGGCGTTTCTGAGCGTAGCAAGCGCGGACCAACGCTGTTCGGTCTGGCATTTGAAATCGCCCGTCCACCTCAGTTTGCGGCCCAGCGGACGCGCCGTTTGCGAGTTTGCGAGCTTCAGGGTCCGAAATTCTATCCAGCGCGGTCCTTGAAAAAAAATCTGCGGCGGGATTGAGGCACCACACTTGCAGGCAGCACGGCTCTTCCTCCAAACTGCGGGCTCAAGGGAGGATTGGAAAATGCAGAATGTGCCGGCAGTGGTGCTTGCGGGCGGAAAAGGATCCCGGCTGGAGCCGCTTACTCGAGACCGAAGCAAACCGGCCGTGCCGTTTGGCGGTTGCTTTCGGATTATTGATTTTACGCTTTCCAACTGTCTGAACAGCGGATTGCGAAAAATCCTTGTGGTGACTCAGTACAAAGCGGCAAGCCTCGAACGTCACATCGAGCTGGGCTGGCACTTTCTTCCATCAGAGCTCGGCGAATTCGTCAGCGTGCGGCCGCCGGAGCAGCGAGTCGACGACAACTGGTACCTCGGAACTGCTGACGCGATTTACCAAAACATCTACACGATTGAAAAAGTGCGTCCGAAGCAAATCGTGGTGCTCAGCGGCGACCATATCTACAGGATGGATTATTCTCGATTCGTTCGGGATCACATCGATTCCAAAGCGGACGCCAGCATCGCCTGTCTGCCAGTCCCAGTCGAAGACGGCCGACGTTTTGGTGTCATGCAAGTGGACCACAATAATCGAGTGATTCAGTTTCGCGAGAAACCTGCGACGCCCGAACCGATCCCGCATCGGCCTGAGCATTGCCTCGCATCGATGGGCATTTATGTCTTCAACACCGAGTTTCTATTCGAACAGTTGTGCATCGATGCGAATGAACCGGGAAGTCACCGCGACTTTGGAAAGGACATCATTCCCTCGATCATCGAATCGAGCTTTGTCAAAGCGTGGCCATTCGAGGATCCGGAAACAGGAGGCCCTGCGTATTGGCGAGATGTCGGAACGCTGGATTCGTACTATGAAACCAGTATGGATTTGACAGCGGTCAGGCCGGATCTGAATTTGTACGACCCAACCTGGCCCATTCGAACCTGGCAGCCGCCGCTACCGCCTCCGAAATTTGTGTTTAACGACTTCGAAGGTTCGCTGCCGCGAGTTGGTCATGCGATGGACAGCCTGATCTGTTCGGGGTCCATTATTTCCGGTGGCACGGTGGATCGGAGCATTTTGTCTCCCAAGGTTCGAGTGAACAGCTTTGCGTCCGTATCGGGGTCGATTCTTTTTGAAGGCGTGGAGATTGGTCGCCATTGCAAAATCCAGCGAGCGATCATCGACAAAGGGGTGTCAATTCCGGAAGGCATGCAAATCGGAGTGAATCCAGCGGACGATCTTTCGCGGGGACTCACGATCTCTGAAGGGGGAATAACGGTTGTTCCGAGGAATGTTCGGTTCGTCTGAGTACTTTCCCGGCTCTCAGCGGTTGCATGGATGCGTACAATTCATCAGCATTGAGAATGCGAAGGCCGTTCATCGCCTTTGACACGTTTGTTTATCCGCCCATCGGAGCGGCGAAATTCCCGCCGATGCTCGAAAGTGATTCCTATGTCCAATTTTGAAGAACGATTGCAGAGAGCCATTCAGCGAGGCCAGCAGGCGC
>JANMEV010000126.1:0-7474 GCA_031377305.1 Planctomycetota bacterium
CCAGGATATGGATAAGGCTTCGACAGGGAAAGGCAGGAGTTGCCGCTGTTGCGGCAGCGTTCTGTTCGCGGAGCGAACAACGACTATGGACAGATCCGCCTACAGAGGAAAGCAATTCTTCATGCAAATCTGGGTCGATGCTGACGCGTGTCCGGTGGAAGCCAAGGAGGTCCTGTATAAGGTCTCTAAACGGCTTCAGATACCGGTCACGCTGGTAGCCAATCAAATGATGTGGATACCGAAATCGCTGCTGGTTCATTTCGAACTCGTCGGAGCCGGAGCCGACGTGGCGGATCGACGGATCGTCGAACTGGCCAAGGCGGGAGATCTGGTTATCTCAGCTGACGTACCGCTGGCGGCTGGAGCGGTCCAAAAGGGTGCGACGGTTTTGGATCCTCGCGGCGAGGTTCTGGATTCGGACAACGTGGGTTCTCGCCTGGCCGCCAGAAACCTGATGGACGACCTGCGAGGCTCCGGAATGCAAACCGGCGGACCCGCGCCCTACAGCGCCAAGAACAAGCAGGACTTCGCCAACCAATTGGATCGTCTGCTGACGAAGCTGAATCGCAAGGCCTAGCAAAAAAGTAGTCGGACAGGAATGTCCAACCCACGTTCAGCGCATGAAAAAGCCCTTCGGCGGTGAGCAAGATGCGGGGACTGAACGCTGAAGAGGACTGGGGAAGTTGCAGCGGCTGGGTCATCCTCTGCAACAAGTGTATTCTTCGTTCAACACTTGCTCATCCATACCGAAGGGCGGCTGGGTAGATCAACCATAATGCATAGAACGTGCCAAATTTGCCGGTTTTCATTTTTACAATTGAAAAACCTACAACAGGCCTGTTTTCGTCGTATTCGCGTTTAAACACTGAACGATTGCTTCGCTTTCCAGAGCAGGTTTCGGCGCCGAACTGTTCGAACGATTGAATGTTCGGCGCTTAACTCGTACTCTTCCAGCGAAATGTTCGGCGCTGATGTGCGCCGAACGGTGCGTGGAGGCGGAGAAGTATCGTGCGAATCTGGCCGAATGGTCCTCAAGGGACAACACACGATTACAGAGCATTTGTCGCACTTTGCACGGGCATCATCGTGACATATTGCGTCACGGTACTGTGGTATGTTGCCACATTTCCAGACGTTGGGCTTCGGTGTCTTCTTCCCAGCGATCCGGAAGAGAATCGACTGACCGGCATCAACATACACCAGTGGATTCAGCCTGATGGAAAGCGAATCGATCCGTCGCCTAAACCTGGCGATAGGTTGATCAGTCTCAATGGGCATCGCATTGGCACCTTCTACGACTTTGTCGGCGCCATGGAGGGATTAAGATCCGCCAAGGTTCCGCCAGGAGGCCAGTTGGCTCCCGGTTCGGACCCAGGCGAACTCAAGGTGCCGCCTCTTGTGGAAGTCTACAACAGCGACCCAGCACTTCCCTCCGAGCGGCTCGTTGAACTGATCTACCTTAGCCCCAGTTCCGAGCTCGCCAATCGCGTTTACGTACCCGTCCATCCCGTCAGCGTCTTCGAGATTTCGCTGACAATTTTTTGGTTCGCCTGCCAGCTTTCGATTTTGGCGATCGCCCTGACATCGTATTGGTATCGGCCATTCGATCGAGTGGCTCAGAATTTCTGCCTGATGTGTTGCGCATCAATGGGCGCTTTCGTGCCGGGGTTTCACTGGTGGGTACTGGCAGTGAGTCCGCTGCTTAATATTCCGTTCATTGTCTGTGCTTCAATGTTGCCAGCCCTTGTACTGAACTTCTTCCTGGTGTTTCCGCGAGAACCCGATTTCGTGCGCAGTCGACGGTCTTTGGTTCAAGCTGCTGTGTTCGGTACTGCCGGCCTGATCAGTGCGACATTGGTCTTCGTATATTGGACAGGGTGGTGCCTGAACGGAACAACGGGCAGCGGAACGATGAACGTCTTCCAGAAGCTTGCGTTCATCACGCAAATTCTGGTGAAGGGGACTGCCTCCTCGCTGGATTCTGTCGCACACGCAACGACGTTGCTTTCTTTGCTTCGAGCCATGGTCCACGGTGCGATCGTCGTGGCATCGATCTACTTTACGATTACCGTTGTCAAGCTGGCCAGCAGCCTGTTTAGGATCGACACTCCTCGCGAACGTCGCCAGGTCGTTACGATTCTGGGCGCTGCGCTGCTTTCGACGATACCAATCGGCTATACGCTGTTCCTGGCGTTCTTTCGAAAAGTGGACTTTGCTCTCGGCCGTGCTCAGGTACCGATGTTTATCGCCAGCATGTTGTTCATGGCGGGATATTCGTACGGAATTTTTCAGCACCGCTTAATGTTGGCTGAAGAAGCCGAAGACAAAGGACGTCGCTACATCCTGATGTCGTTGCTGGTCTCGGGCGGCTTTGCCACGTTCCTTGCGATCGGCGGAGTGTTCACGCACTCCTATAGCCTGCCGCTAAACTCATCAACGACTCAACAGATCTCGCTGTTCTTTATTCTGCTGCTTGCCGCAGGCTTGAGCCTTTGGGTCCGCGATCGTTTGCAGGCAGCCGTCGATCGCAAATTCTTCAGCGAAAAGTATCAGCTCGACCGAGCCATGCAGCAACTGAATCGCTCGGCCGCCTACCTGACCGAGCCGTCCGGTATGGCGGATATTACGCTCAAGACATGTCAGGACGTGATGGACGCGTCGTGGGCCATCATGTTCGTACGTGACGGCCACGGAGTGTTTCGACTGATTGGCACTCGTTCCACGTCGACCGCACCGTCGCAATTGCGTGCCGATCAGGTATTGATCGGCACGCCTGGCGAATCCGTTGTTCACCGAATTCCGTTGGCGAACCGTGAAGCCATGTCGCCCATGCAGCAGTTGCTTCATGATCTGCGAGCCGAACTGCTCTGCCTGATGGAAGGTGAAGGCGGCGTCCACGGAGTGATCATTCTGGGGCGACGTCAGGGCGGAGCGGCATTCACGGCAGAAGACATCGCGTTCCTTCACGCGATCGCCCAGATGAGCGTACTGGCTCTTCACAGCTCGCGAGCCAATCAGACGATGGCTCGTCTGGATGCTGAACTCAAGATGAAGATGGACAGCATCGCTGAACAGCAGCGACAGATGGCCGCATTGCGAGCCGAGCTGACATCGCTTCAGCAGGATGCTGGACAGACGCCGGTTGTTGCATCGGAGCAGGATTTCGATTGTGAAGGAGTGCGAGGCAACAGCCCGGCGCTGTTGGAGGTTCTGGATCAGGTCCGCAAGGTGGCTCGCAGTACGTCGACTGTTTTGATTCGTGGCGAAAGTGGGACCGGCAAGGAATTGCTCGCTCGCGTCATCCATCGCAACAGTGATCGAGCGACCGGCAATCTGGTCTGCGTCAACTGCGCGGCCCTGTCGTCGTCGCTGCTGGAAAGCGAGTTGTTCGGCCACGTGAAGGGAGCGTTCACGGGCGCTCACGTGGACAAAGCCGGACGATTTCAGGCGGCCGACGGAGGCACTTTGTTTCTGGATGAGATCGGAGATATCTCACAGGAGATTCAGGTCAAGCTATTGCGAGTTCTTCAGGAACGCTGCTTTGAACCGGTCGGAAGTGACAAGACGGTTCATGTGAATGTTCGATTGGTTGCTGCCACCAATCGTCATCTGGAAGAGATGATTGCGAAGGGACAGTTCCGAGCCGACTTGTTCTATCGGCTCAATGTCGTCGCCTTGACGCTTCCTCCGCTGAGAGAACGTCCGACGGATCTTGCGGAGCTGGTTTTCTTCTTTCTTAGCCGTTCTGCGCAGAAGTCGAAGAAGCAGATTCGCCAGATTGATCCGGATGCATTAGCAGCTTTGGAATCGCACTTGTGGCCGGGCAATATTCGTGAACTCGAAAACGTCATTGAACGAGCCGTCGTGCTGGCCGATAGCGACATTGTGACTCTGGCCGATCTTCCGCCCGAACTGCGAAAGGCGGCCGAATCTTCACCGAACCGGTCTGGTGGATCGGCACGTTCGCCAATGTCTGTGGCGTCGACCGCGGTGGTGAAAAATGTTGCTCGTCGAATTCCTGACGGCGACAGCGGCTTGCAACCAATGCCAAAGGATGCCGCATCTGAAGAACTGCAACTGCGTGAAGCTCTGCGATCCGCTGGCGGCAACAAGGCCATCGCCGCGAGGCATCTGAACGTGCCTCGCAGTACATTCTTTAGTCGGTGTAAAAAATACGGAATCAAGTAGTCGAAGGATGCTTTGAAGCAGCCCCTGCCAATTCCACCAACACTTCCCGATCGCAGAATAGTCACCGGACAGTCGTTTGTTCGCACGCAGAAGCGGTGACTATCCTCCGCACCCCTGTCGTAACCGGAGCCACACTGGATACTCATCAAATGCAATCTACAAGCCTGCCTGCATCGTCTGACACACACGCTGAATCGACGCTGCCACTTCCGAACGGATTGCTTTTGTCGCTGATGTCAGATCAGCAAAAGGGTTGTGCCCAGTTCTTCATCAAGCTTCTGTGGCGCAAGCAGCAGGTTGAGTGGATGAAAGTGGCTTGTCCATGTCGCACGATCGACAGCATTTTGGACGAGCATGACGTTGCTCAAGTGGATTTCCTGAAAGTCGACTGTGAAGGCGGCGAGTACTCGATTTTGATTCGGCGTCGGAAGAGACGCTTGGCCGCATCTCAAGGATTGCCATGGAGTTTCATGAACTTCATTCCTCGCACGATCATCGTCGCATCGTCAATCGACTTCGCGCGGCGGGCTTCCATGTTGAGGTCGATCGCCCGCTGTTTGAACGCCTGTTTCTGAAGACCGGCATGCTCTGGGCGACTCGGGAACGCAACTAAGACTGCCTGAAGGGTGTCAAAGTTCGTCCATCGCTATCGCCGATCGAGTGTCAGCAAACCCGTGATCGTCAGGCCAATTCCGAAGAGTCCGATCATCGAAAGCGACTCGTTGAAAAAGAACACGGCCCCGACAGCACACATGGCATTCTGCGACGCATTGATCACGTTCGCGCGACTGATGGTGAGGTGTTTCATCGCATGAGTGATCGCGTAAAAGCCCATCGCATTGAAGGTGCCGGCGATTGCAATGGTCATCCATTCGGTCGAAGTGGTATCGGCAATTGTCTGAAGCGGCAGCAGGAACAGGCTCAGCGGGCACAACACCAGAAATCCAGCCGCACTGAACAGAAAGAGTGTTGCTTCAACCGGCATCTGTGATCGAACGGCCTTACGAATGAAGACGCCCGTGATTCCGTAACACAGTCCTGACACGATCGACAGCAGAACCCCCGCGACAACTCCTAACGGTGCTGCTGGCGATGTCGGAATAGCTGTTGAGGAGCCTTTCAACGCAGTTGAGGCTACACCAGCCTCAGACAGCACCACTGCCTCGTTTACGCGTGTATCGGCGGATCTTGATTTCGCAGCCACCGAAAGAAACACGATCGAAGCAACCATCAATCCCATGCTGATGGCCGTTCGGATCGAAACGCGGTCATTCAAAACGATCCGTCCCACGATCGCCCCACTGCAGATGATGGAAGCAAAACAAATCGGAACGGAGATGGCCAGTCCGATGGCTCGCAGCGAAACCTGAAAGCAGAAGTTTCCACCCAATTGATTGAATAGTGCGGCAACTGCAATCGGCCACACAAACTGCCACTCGGCAAACAACGTCTGACCGCGAAACCACCGCAATGCCAGCAGGACGACGGCAACCGCAAATGTTGGAAACGCCTTCGTCCCGGCGACCCACATGTCCCAGCCCGGGCCGCTATCCGTTTTCGACAGTCCACGCAAAGCCATGTTGGCAATGGAGTATGTCATGGCAGCAAATAGCCCCAGCAGCAGAGACCGGCGTGCGATCGCTGCGGCATCCGTCACCGTCGGCGCCGCCGGCGAATTGACACTTGAGGCATGGCCGTGCGATGAAACGGGAGGCAATGGCGAAGTGACAGCAGTCGCTGATCCGGGATTGTTGGATGGAAGACCGGACATAAGAGACTGCGTCGAACCTGAGAGTAAATTCACTACCGGCGTTCGGAAGTCAAACAAACCGTGGCCGAATGATAGACCCATGACACCAATGGGCGACACGCGGATCCGGTTTTTCACCAGTTTCTCAATTCTCTGCAAGAGCTCATTCAATTGCCGCATTTTTGGGCATCGACGTGTCGCAGCGCCTTCTATCCAGCAGCATTTTCCAACTGGCCGGTCATGCGAGCGATTCGATCAGACAGCTTCTCACTCGACAGGCGATCACGAAGCCGGGCGACGATCAACGGAAACGACAGCGGCGTAAACCGTTCGGGCGTCCTGCAAACAATCTCACTGCGTTGCAGTTCTTCCAGTGTTGTCAGCAGCCGTGAATGTTCTAACTGACGCTCCAGAACTTCCAGCCGTGATTGATTCAACAGGCGATTTCCTGGATCGTAGTTCGTAAAGACGTCAAACAGCAGCCCGCTGCTCGCCTGTAGTTGCTTTGCCGATTTCTGCTGACCCGGATATCCCTGGAAGACCAATCCGGAAATCCTCGCGATCTCACGAAACTGTCGACGCCCCATTTCCGCTGCGTTCACACATGCTTCCAGATCCTGAGCCAGATTGCTCGTCTCAAAGAGGCCGCTTTGAAGAGCCACATCGAGCGGCGGCTGTTGAGCCGACAACAATTCGAAGCCATAATCGTTCACCGACATCGTAAGCGTGATCGGTTGTCGCTGAGCGAGCCGCCAGGCAAACAAGGCGGCAAGTCCTTCGTGCACCAATCGACCGGCAAAGGGATACATCAGCAGATGAAATCCTTCGCGCGTCTTGATCTGTTCGATCAAAAGCTGTGAAGGTCGTGGAATCGCGGACCACTGAGCCTGCAACTGCAACAACGGCTTGACCGCCTTCATTTCCGGACCGTCGTACTGTTCATGATGAGCCTGATCGAGCCGACGACGAACGGCAGTGGCCAGTTCCGTTGACAACGGCATCTTGCCGCCCATCCAGCGAGGCATGCGGCCTCGTTCTTTTCCGGTGGCCTTGCGAACCCACACTTTCATGTCGTGAACGTAAACCAGCTCCACAGTTCGCCCGGCAAACGTGAAGCAGTCGCCGGGGTTCATCTTCGTCAGAAAAGATTCTTCGATGGTGCCCAGTCGAGGACCGTTCAGATACTGAACCACGAGCGACGCTTCACTGACAATCGTACCAATCGACATTCGATGATTTCTGGCAATGCGCTGATTTCCGACACTGTAGCGACCATCCTTCTCCACAAGCTTGTGATAGTCCGGATAGGCCTTGAGTGCATCGCCGCCACGAGCGACGAAGTCCAGAGTCCACTCCCACTCTTCGTCGCTAAGTTCCTGATAGCTGGCCGACTGTCGAACTTCCTCAAGAAGCTCGCCGGGAACAAAGCCCGTTCCCAGCGCGATGGTGACGAGATGCTGGCAGAGCACATCCAGCGGATTTCGATGAGGCTGCCGACCTTCCAATTGACCGGCGGAGATAGCATCCCTTGCAGCA
>JANMEV010000132.1:0-12210 GCA_031377305.1 Planctomycetota bacterium
CGCCCCCGGATGCTCGGCCTTGACGACCTTGTAGCGTTCCATCATCGGGGAGAGTTTTGCGGTCATGGGTAAGCGCGTTAATCAGAGCGTGAAGTTTTGTTGGGCGGTCAACGCAGAAAATCGACTAATTCATGATCCTAATCGTACTCTTAATCCTAATCATCTCCCGCGAAGTTGAATCCAAGTGAACTCATCCCGCGGTTAACGCCATGCGGCTCACGCTCGCAAATCACAGCGCTTTCACATCCGGGAACAACATACTGACGCTCGTGCGATCGTGGATCGAACGAATGGCCTGAGCGAACAGTGGGGCCACGGAGATGATTTCCAGTTTGTTTCCAAGCGGCTCCAAAGCGGGCTCGACGGTGTCGGTGATAAACAGCCGACGAATTTCGCTCTTTTCAATTCGCTCGACCGCGCCTTTCGAAAGAACGCCGTGTGAGACCGCGGCGTAGATAGCCTTCGCGCCGCGGGACTTCAGCACTTCAGCCATGCTAACGAGTGAGCCGCCGGTGATCGTGAAATCGTCGACCATCAGCACGTTGCAGCCATCGACGGAACCAATCACTTCCAGTACCTGAGCACGCTCCGTATGATCTTTGCGTTGTTTGTTTCCGATGACAACGGGCACTCCCAGCAGATTCGCAAACGCGGACGCGGACTTTGCAAAGCCGACATCGGGGCTGCAGATGACGAGATTCGGGATGTTGAGCGACTTGATGTGATCGCAAATCACCGATCGAGCATACAAGTGGTCGACTGGGACGCTGAAGAAGCCCTGAATCTGCGGGCTATGCAGGTCCATTGTGAGCACTCGATCCGCACCAGCCGCTTCAATCGCGTCGGCGCAGACTCGAGCCCGGATTGAAACGCGAGGCTCGTCCTTTTTGTCGCCCTTGGCGTAGCTGAAGTAAGGAATTACGGCTGTGACCTGGGAAGCACTGGCTCTCTTTAGCGCGTCGATCCAGAAGAGCAGCTCGACAAAGTTATCGTTGACCGGACGATGGACTCCCTGAATCACGAAGCAGTCTCGCCCGCGAACATTCTCGAGGACTCGAACGAACACGTTTCCTTCACTGAAGATCTGTGCCTGGCATGGAGCCAGCTTGACTCCCAGTGCATCGGCGATTCGCTGTGAGAAAATCGGATTGCCGGAACCAGCCAGGATTGCGAGGTCTCCCATCGGAGAATCTGCCGTTGGTCGAAGTGGAGGCGTCGGGGTCGGGTCGGACGACATTGGGGACATCTGTTTCGTTGAGAGTATCGTTCAGCCCGGGGCTGCAATCTGGTGAATCGCAAAAACGCCGTCGCCTGCGGCTCGGGGTTAAACGAAAGAATTGTTCTTAGTTCGCCGACAGCAAGCCCAGCAGTTCCAGCTTGGATCGGCATTCGTCGCGTTCACGACTGCGATTGAGAGCGACCCAGGTTGGATCCTGAGCGGCCAGAAAGTCTGCGTCGGAATACGGCGGAGCTTTCTTTGAGGCTGCTGCATTGGCAGTGAGCCGCTGAATCACCTCGCGGTCAAGGCGAGTTAAAAACATCGACTGCATGCGATAGTCGAGGAACGCTTCCCAGACCATCGGAAACAATGGAGCAACGATCTTTTCGCCAATCGTGGTGGCGTAGTTGCGAATCTCCAACTGAGCATGGCTGTCCATTCGAAGAGCCAGAAAGTGCAGCAGGTTGTGAAGATCTACTTTCCAATACGCTTCTGTGTAAGTTGCCAGCGGAAGATCCTTGCGGGCCTGTTCGCGAGCAACTCCGGATTCGATGCGGCTTTGATAGACGTTTCGAACTTTTTCCTGCAGCTCTTTTTCCTCGGCACTCAGCTTTGCACCGAGGTCTGCGGGCAGCGGAGCACCGCTGCCCTGGCGATTGGATTCAGCCTGAGTTCGCCACTGGTCTTCCGGCGTCGTCTGAGCCGAATCGATCGCGAATGAATAACGTGTGCTGTATTCGTTGATGTTGGCAGTGCGATGACGAACCCACTGCCGCCAGCAGTCCATGGGAACTCGCACGAGGAACTTGATTTCCGCCATTTCAAACGGTGTCGTATGGCGATGCCTCAGAAGATAGCGGATCAGAGTGCGATCGTCGCTGACCTTTTTTGTGCCGTCGCCGTAACTGACTCGTGCCGCCTGCACGACGCTGCTGTCGTCCCCCATGACGTCGACGAGGCAGACAAAACCGTCATCCAGAACCGAGAACTTCTGCCAGCGCAGGTCGTTGACCTGGGCAAGCCGGTCTGCGGCAGATTGACGGGATTCCGGGGTGGATGTTTCCTGAGACATGGGCCTGTCAGTCATGGTTTCAAATAGGCGGCGGTGCGATTCAAAATCTGAAACGGGAACTGTAAGCTTCTGTCGAGGGCTTTCCAATGCTCGGGGTTGATTCTCCCAATGCGGCGCACCAATTCCTGAGCCGAGAGTCGCCAGCCGCGGGCGTCTGCCCATTGTTTTTCGCACACTCACCCGCAGCCAGCGCTTTGCGGCTCACCGATTTAACAACCCGCTGGCGGTATTGATTCTCCAAAAATTCCTTCGACAGTGAGGCATTGCCATGTTTTATGCATTTCTGGAAGACACGCCCGTGGGGCGGCTGCTTGTGGCGGGAGACGATTCAGGCCTAAAGCACGTATCTTTCAGTACGGCTCATTTTAGCTCCACAGAAGTGAAGCCACAGGACGACTGGGAAATGAGCGAACGGCGACTGAAGGAGCCACTTCGACAGCTAAAGGCGTATTTTGGCGGGAAGCTGAAGAAGTTTGACGTCGCGTTGTCAGCGGAGGGCACAGATTTCCAAAGGAGCGTCTGGAAGGCATTGTGCAATGTGCCATTTGGTTCGACGGCCAGCTATGGTGACATTGCAAAATCAGTTGGCAACGCTGCGGCTTCTCGCGCGGTCGGCATGGCCAATGGTCGAAATCCCATCGCGATCATTGTGCCCTGCCACCGCATCATTGGAAGCCGCGGGAAACTTATCGGATACGGTGGAGGGCTTGATCACAAGCAGACGTTATTGCGACTTGAAGGCGTAGCTTGCTAAGTGGCGAACCAGAGCTTCGCAAGCCGTGATCACTGCGCAGGGCGGAGATTTTTGTCTGTCGATTTAGGTCGGACAAGAGTCTCCACCCGTCAGAATGTTACCCAGGCGTTACTTCTTGTTCTTGCCCTTCCGATCGCCTTTTTCTCGCTGTTGCTCGGCACTCTTTTGAGCTTCCTGCGCTGCATCCAGCAGTCGCTGAAGAAACCCGGGAGGCTTTGCCGTCGCAACAACGGCGGGGGAGTTGTTTTTCGAAGGCCGCGTTGACTGTTCGTTGCTCGGTGCAACAACTTCAACCGAAGCGCCGGTTGGCGTAGTTGGCTTACCAGATCCAAGCAGTTTTCGTTCAGCAATACTCCAAATACTGGATGCGATGAAGTAAAGACAAAGGCCAGCTGGCTGATGCCAGAACATGACGCCCATGACGACGGTCATCATGTTCATCATCTTGTATTGCATCTCCTGCTGTTCATCCTGAGCGGGCGGCATAAACATTTTCTGCTGCGTCAGGAACAGAACGACCGTGCAGAGCGGCAGAAGGCTGAAGTCCTGACCCAGCCCGAACGGCAGCGCAAACGGCAGTCGATAAATCGCATCCGGCCCGGCGAGGTTTTCGATCCAAAGGAACGACTGCAGTCGAAGATCGACAGCCGAGTTGAGGGCCGTGTAGAGTCCCACGAAGATCGGCAATTGAAGGAAAAGTGGAAGGCAGCCTCCCACGGGATTGATCTTGTTCTTTCGCCAGAGCTCCATCTGAGCCCGTGCCATTTTCTCTTTATCGTCGCCGAATTTTTCCTTCAACGCTGTGAGTTGTGGCTGTAGATCCTTCATGCGAGCCGCGCTGATCGCCTGCTTACGAGAAATCGGAAACAGACAGCCTCGCACCAGGATTGTGAGTGAAATAATCGCCAGATAGTACGGCATTCCCCAGTGAAAAAACGTGTCCAGAAGAAAGTGCATTCCTCGCGCGACGAAGCCGAACATGCCATAATTCAATACCTGACTGGCCTGCAGCGGCAATGGGTCAAGCAGTTCACGACGCTTCGGGCCGACGAAAAATGCGTACTTATGGACGACCGTATCGCCAGCACCTTTCGGCTTTAACGTAATCGGCATCGACGCCATGCGAAAGCTAACGTCGGACTTTTTCGCTTCCGAGTTATTCGGCGTGATCAGGACGGGATAGGTGCGTTCGAGCCAGCGACTTCCGGTTCGTTCTTCTTTGGATCGATCGTCGAGAGGCGCAACCAGCGCTGCGAAGAACTGGACGTCGACGCCAGCGTAACGAAATGCAGAAACCCACTCGTGATCTTCGCGAAAGCTCCTACGGAGTTCTTCGACGGTTGCTGGTCGACCAAGGTCGTCTTCAACTTTATCAGCATATCCTTTAATCGTTCCCGCTGGCAGCGTCGCTGGTTTAGCGTCATCGATGAATTCGATGTGCAGGTCCCGATACTTTGATGTGTGTTCAAGGTTTTCCAACAGCACGCCGACAGGTCCCTGCATTTCGTAGTCAAATGTTCTCGGCGCATCCGAAAGATTGATGATCTCGAGCGCTACCTGCACGGTGTAGAAGGTCGGATCCTCTCGCCATGCCATCGCCAGTTCGGCAGAAGAAAGCTTCAGTCGAGGCAGTGAAAATGTCTTGCGGACTCGCAGCGATCCGTCCGGCGACACGAATTCGAAGATTGCCGATGCCAGTTTGTCCGTTTCAGTGCGTTCCACCAGCTTCCAATTGGCCGTTTCAAGGGTTTGTTTGGCCGATGCCAGTTGCTTGTCGATCGTCAGGATTGCGGTGCTAAACGTTCTGTCTTCAGAAAGATTGTTGCCCACAATGAGCGCTGGCAGCTTTGTGTCTTTTAGGTCGCGATACTGCGGGGCGGTTAGTGACACACTTTCAATGGCCGCTCCTGCAGACGTGAGTTGCACGTCCAAAGCATATCCGCTTTCGGGGTCGGTCGACCCCAATTGAACTTTTTCAGATGGATGTGACAGGATAACTAATTTCGCAGGCGGCGAGTCTGGCGCGCCGGAGACTTCTCCGGCAACGGCCGGAGTGTCGATGGAGCCAGCTTCGGCGATTGGTTCCACCTGGCGATCGGCAACGGGCTGCTTCTTTGGAGGAAAGAACTTTGGGGCGATGACTGTTGTCCAAAGCCAAAGGAATACCAAAGACGTCAGCAGAAACGAAAAAAGTCTGCGATTTTCCATGAGATCAGATCGCGAACTGTGTCGCGAATTCCATCAGAATGCTGGCATTGGGTAAGTTCGGCGCGAGCCCAA
Source organism: Planctomycetota bacterium (assembly GCA_031377305.1). GTDB lineage: Bacteria > Planctomycetota > Planctomycetia > Planctomycetales > Planctomycetaceae > SXXK01. The sequence goes on from JANMEV010000132.1 coordinate 5,326, forward strand.
ATCGTTGCGATCGGCTCAAACGAAGCGGCGAAGGATAACCGATGCAAACGCACGCGCGTATTGTCGGATCTGGAGAACTGTGTTTTCCCGAGAGTTTTCAACAAAAACAGCGTTTAGGAAAACTGCGGCGACGATTCCGAAGCGACGATAGAGCATCGATGGCCAAGTCAGGGCGTTCGCGGTCTGATGGCGTTCAGCGTGCCCCAATGATGGCCTGATTGCCCTGCATTCTTGCAACATGAGCTTGCAAATCATTGAGAAAGCTAGGGACGGCGGCTTCCAATTCGGGCAATAGCCGGCGAGGAGTCCTGGTTTTTCGCAACTGATCAAGGTACCCCATTAAAACACCGGACCCTTCGTTCGAGCTGTTGAGCATGTAGTGCACCCAGGCCCAGCTTTCTGCGTAGTCTCGCTGAGTCAGATCACGGAAGTCCGTGATTGTCTCAAGGCGATACAGATTTGGGCTCCAGTTCTCCGTGGCAGCAAGGTGCAGTTCATGAAGATGGCCAGCATGCGCCGCGCCGGGAGTCGACGAATTCACTTCGAAGTACTCAGCAAGGCCTTCATCCAGCCACAGCGGAACGGTCTGAAGTGACGCGTGCAACAGACCGTGGGTAAATTCATGCCTCAAATCTTCCAGAACCTGCGGACTCAGGAAAGAATAGACGGCCAGTTCGCGGTTCGTACCGACAAAGTAGGCTCTTCTCGGAGGCAAGTCTCGCCATGTTGTGTGCATGTAAAAGCGGTAAGAAGCTTCATCACCGAAAAGGTAGACGTTGACGGGATCTCGCTGTTCAGGCAGTCGCAGCGTGTCGTAGACCTGATCATGTAACGCTTCCAGTTCTTTTACCAAAACGTTATCCGTTTCGAGCCTTACGTCGCTGTTGATGACGAAATGGTCTGTCGAGACAGTGTGAAGTGAAGGGCGATCCGTCGAAAACGTTGTTTTTGGTGTCGATTGACAACCAGACAATCCGAAGACCATCGCCACTACTGCTCCGACAATGCCGGACGCGAAGAATGGTGGGCATTTTCGCTTGGTCTTCTTTTGGAAAACGGCGTCTTGCACGTTAGTCACCAGAAATTCAAAGTAAGGAAGCACGCTGTTTCGGCGGGAAGGCGTTGAGAGTCACGTTCGCCTTGAGCTTGACCGGAACCAAATCCGAAACAGGCCGCATGGTGACACAACCTTTCCTGAGCCACAAGGCGGATGCTTCGACGACAGCAGCCTCGCGACGTGGGTGCAAGCGGTTGCAATCGCATGTTCGGTAATTGCTGGTTTTTCATATCGGAACTGGCAATCTTCGCAAGACAACAGAAACACCTGTTTCTTTGCAGATGCCCCAAGATCTCTATGTTTCGCATGCTGCTTATTCTTGCCCGGGGCCTTTTCTGGCTTGTCGTAGGCGAGCCACTGGCTCCGGGGGGGCTCTTAAGTTGATTGATGGAGTTGCTGAACATGCAGCGGTCGTGCGGGGACTTGCAAGTTCGAAATGGTGCGTTTCTCGGCACCAACTGCGGCGCGATTGGTGAACGACCAACAGACATTCGTCGTCCGGTGAGACATCTGTTTCAAGGCTGCTGCAGGGGCTCAACCGTTTGCGATCCAGAAACACTCGCCATGCGGAAGCACTATTGAATCGGATGCACCAGCGGATGCTGTGGCGATTGGGAGCAGGCTGGCGGAAGTGATCGGTCAGACGTGAGGGAGTCCGTTGGGCTCCAAATATACTCCCATCGTCGCCATTCTGTATTAGATTCGGAAAACACCACGGCATCTCGATTCAATGAACCAATACCGACGGCGGATGCTTCTCCAGCAGGCACGGGCCTGATTGCACCCTTGCTGTACAGGTCGACAGCAAGTTCCTGATCGAAACTTCCGTTGGGCCAAATCGCAAGTCCCTCTGCGTTGATGTCATAGGGATGTCCGTGAGTGAAATTTATCTCAAGTTGCTCGCGAACCAAATCGATCCCCGACTTTCTGTAGAAACCCTCCAGGGCATTCTGAAAGGATCGCATTTGATCGGCCGTTGCGAATCTCAGCCAACCGACGTTCGATACCGATGCCGCGACCCAACTGCTTTGCTCCTGAAACAACAATCGAACGGGCGTTGCGCCCAATTGATCACATTCAAGATCAACCCAAAAGCTGTTCGAAGCCGCATGAATGTGTCCGCACCGAATTCCCGATTGGTCCCAGACAGCACACAATTCCAACAATCGAATGAGTTCGCGTTCCACGAAGCTGCGGATAGCGGTTTCAGCGTGCTCCAGGTGGCCTCCAGCGGCTCGACGCGCGCTAAAGCGTTTGAACGATGCGGTCTGATGTTCCAGGCGACGCATTCGTCGGAACAACTTTGGCAGCGTTCCGGAATGGAAGCCCGGTCGAAGCAATCGGGCGACCGTTTCGCCATGACTTCCAACAGGAACAGGAGCCAATTCCCGTTGGCGATTGGATCGATACAGCCTCCAGTTTTCTTTGAGCTCCCAGACGAGAAATCCAAAGATGCCGGGCAGAAAGAAGATGTTGAAACCAGCAAACAGACCGGCCATCCAGACGCCAAGATATGGTTTGAAAAGATCGACCATGTACAAGCCGACCAGCTTAATGGCGGGAAGAAACATTTTGTGAGCCACGGTGACAACCGGAAAGTGCTTCACTGGATGTAACGTAGGCTCAATCAGCAAGTTGACATAGATTCGAATAAGGAACGAGACAAACGACCAGATAACTCCAAGCACGGCTTTGGCAACAATCGAGAGCCAGCTTTCGTCGCTATGAAATCTGAGCCATTCATCAACGGCGTAGAGGAATCGTTCGACGAAATTGAGCAGGACTCGAAACACGTCGATGATCCAATCGATAACGGCCATCACGACGCGAGCGCGAAGTTTGTACCAGGTGTTTCCAACCCACTCTGCCGACAGCTCCTGAGCGTCCTGCCCAAGGCGTGAATTGAGCGCCAGGCTGAACAAAGCTCCGATTGAGACGACCCACCACCAACTCAGCGATTGTCCTGTAAGAACCGCCGGCAGTAGTTTCGCTCCCACAATCGATACGACCGAAGGGGTCAGGACATAACGTCGAAACTTCACGACGCTGCGATTGCGCCAGATTTTTTGAACCAGGGGCAAACGCAGGAGCTTGAGAGGGGTATCGATCAAAAGCTTTTTCGTGATCCGCCATACCGCGGAGACGAACAGAAAAAACCGGCGTCTGAATTCGACAACGTGGATCAAACCGACAAGCAGGAAACCAATCACCAACACCCACGACAGCGTCTCTACCTGCCGTTTCACAATTTGTCCCACTGCTTCGTCAGTGTTTTGCGGAGCGACCTGCACAACTTCGCGAGTTTGCAAAGCCGTGTCCGACTTGATCGACTGCACACTTAGCGTCGCTTCGCTTTCAGTAAGCTCTTTCGTTTCTGAAACGGAGTCGGCTTGCGGGGTAGCAGGTACCGAAGCTACGTCGATCAGCTCGGCATCCACCGTTTCTCCTCGATTGCCCTGTGGATCGACGGATGTTTTTGTCACCAACGATGCTTTGTCATCGTTTTCGATGGCGTTGACTTCAGGGTTTCCGTTGTCGCTAACTTTGGTGGAGGCTGTGACTGCGGTTTCTGGTTGTTTTTTGACGGAACCGGCGGCGTTTGTTTCAGTGCGGTTCCCGTGTTGGAGGTTATGGAACATGTGAAACACGTGCTTCACGCCTTCGACAATAACCAACGCTCCGCCGAACGGGATAACTAGAAACTGAGTTGCGAATCGTCCAGCAGGCGTGCCGAAAAAGATGGAACTAGTGATTTGCAACCACCGCAGATAGAACTCCCCTCGCTGGTAAACGCCATCCATCGCTACATCAAGGCGGTCGTCGGCTCGTAGAAGATGGTCGCCACGCCAGAGTTCATGCGCCTCTTTGAGGTCCGGAAGTTTTAGATCATTTTTGCTGATGGCGTCGCGAAGGTACCCCATCGTCAGGTATCCTCGATCGGCGATGCAATCCAGTGAGTCCTCAGTCAGCTTGTCAAAGGCCACTTGCTCGGGGATGCTGGTTGGCTGAAGCTGCACATCACGCAGTGTCTGCTGGAGAACCGGGCGCATTCGATGCCGCATTTGTTCTTCGGCAAGTTGTACTGCTTTGTGCAGCAATCCGGTCAGTCGTTCTCGTTCGATGCCGCTAAGCCGCACATCGACCAGTCTTGATCGTGAACTGGCAAGATGCTTTGCCATCATCACTTCACGAAGGCCGTTCAACGGACGACGAATTGGTCGCTGGCCTCGACTGACGACCCATTTGACAAGATCGACCTTATAGGTGACGCGTTCATGGTCGAGGCAAACCTTTTGAAGGTCATAGAGCAACCGTTTTTCGGAGTTCCAGAATCCGTGTACGGAGTTCGTCGCAAGTTCCCACAAGGATGCCTGCCATTCGTCAGTGTCTTCATCTGAAAATTCAATTGCTCGACGAAGCCGGTCGACGAGGTAACGAATGTCGGCCTTTGCTTTCTCTCTCGCGGCAATTCGCTTTTCGTCAGAAGTCGCCTGTTGCACGGCAGAAACAGCATAGACCGCGGCGGCCACCGTGTTGCCACGTTCGTTCGCGCGTTCGCGACGTCGAAGCTGACGGACATAGGCACGGTCGGATGGCACGATGCCGATTCCCATCGACCAGTCGCGACGCGTATTCGCAAGGCTGGCCTCATCACGGACAACGTGCGGAGTCAAATCCGGAGTCGTCGCTCCATAAAGCCGAGTACGCTGAAAGATCTCGTCTGCGTTGATATCGCCTGCCAGTGAATGAGCGATGTGAGGGCTTCCAGCGATCGACGGAAACCAGACGGGCAGAAGATCAGGCTCAAACAACCTGAGTTCCAGAAACAATGCAACAAACTCTCGCCACGCTTCGATGCGCGATTCCGGATCGACAAGTCGCAACTCGCTTCGCAGAACGAAATGAGCTTCATCGAATTCAACCTGGCCGATCTGAGCGATGCGCTCCTGCACATCGGCGCGGCGGATCGAGGAATGAAGTCGTTCGACCAACTCGCGATCGATTTGAGCGTGGAACAACCGCCGCCAAACTTTTTGAAGAAGCTCCTGCATCGGCCAGTGGTTGAGTTCACCTTCGTCAGGTTCGCAGATGAGAATACAAATGCCGGGCAACTCAGTAAAAGTCGTCAGTCCGAGCTCGTCTGGATGGACGAGATGGCGAACATCGTCCGCCGGAACGATCTGACTTTCCGTATGCGGAATCGACGCCGATAGTTGAGCGAATGCGAATCTTTCGCGGATGACTCGGCGAATCACGCGAGGTTCGACAAGAAATGCAGCCGGATCTGCCTGTGAAAGGGCTCGCCGTAGTTCCAGAATTCGTGATGATCCATTCACATTGGACACAGGGTTCACCGCACTTGTGTTGCCGCATATTGAGTTTCGCGGCCGGTGATATTCACTTCCGCGGGTGGTACTCTATCGGGGCACCAGTTCGGGCAAAAGTGAACAGCAAGAACGACCGCCAACTCGGTGAGATTTGCGAGTTGCATTTCCGGATTTCGATCAAAACAGCGGGCACGGAAACCGAAGCCGCTGGTGTGGAGCATCGTCCTGGTGAATCGATATCATGACCTCACGGAACGTGCTTGGCATGGACGCAACGCTGATCATCGCTGACTATCTCGATATCGCTTTCATCTGAGTCGAAAATCGTTCGATCCACTGCGAAGTCACGGCATCGGCAATCGTCTTATGCGGTTCGTATTCATGTGGCATCCTGCCCCAGTAAAAACTGATCCAGCCGTTGGACTTATCTCCACATTGATCTATAAACGCTTCGAGTTCTTCTATTGAGCATCCCAGCGGAAATGTCTCCTCAACGATCACAGGCTTGCCGATTCGAAAGCCCTCAAGCGTCATGAAATCGTCATCCTGCTCTCCGGTTTTTGGGTAAATGTGTACGGCAAGGAAGTCCAGATTCTGCGCCACTTTGTCAGGTTCAAAGCCAGAAGTGAGACCAGGTCGATTCAGGCTCCAGTCGACAAAACCAACAGTGATCATGTGAAGGTCGTCATTCTTTCGAACCGTGGTTGACAGTTGATCAATCCACTGCTTTGCCGCTTCCGAGCGGGTTCGTCCGTTTGTCTGTTTGCAGACGAACTGCACAAAGTGTTTGCCACCGAATGCCGGGCCAAGCCATTCACCAGCGGCTTTCTCGCCTCCGATGACGGGTTCGTTCATCAGGTTGTAGCAGAAGATCGCTGAGCTTTCCTTACAAGTCTGCGCGACAGCTTCCCAGAAAACCTGTTGAGCCTTCCAGCGATCTTTTTCATGGAGCGAGTCGTACCATTCAGGAATGTCTTTTTTGTGGTAGCAGCCAAGTCCGGTCAAATCGAGGTAGAGCCGTGAATCTTCAGCCAGAGTCAAAAGTCGCGAAAGTTGTTTCAGTTCAAGGTCGCTGGCCTCAGAAGCCGATTTCATGAAGCGACCGAATTGTAAATGAACTCGGACAACGTTTGCTCCGAGTGCCTGCATGTCGCGAAAATCGTTTTCTACTCGCTCCCATTCCGAATGCCAGTAATCTTCGATCAGGCGGCCATCCGCATCGTGATCATAGTTGAAGCCCATCGGTCGAAACGGCTCGCCGGATTCCGAGTTCACAAAATGAGTTCGATCTTCGCTGACACAAATGCGGGCGAGCGGCCCATCAGCCGAAACGATGTTCATTGACAGCAAAAGAACCTTCAAAGCAGCAACGATTCGAGCAAACATCATTCAAGGTGGCCCTTAAAATCTGATTTCGAACATGCGAGATGCAATGACAACGTCGTCCCTTCACCTCCGAACGTGGTGAAGTCTACTGTGAGCGGAAACATTGTGTTAGAT
>JANMEV010000157.1:0-4539 GCA_031377305.1 Planctomycetota bacterium
GGTTGAGCGAGGTGGGCTAATGGTTGAGCGAGGCAGGGAATCCGAAGCGCAAGGCCTTTGTTCAGGAAGCCCGGTTGGTGCAGGGGCCGGTCAGGGTTGAGGAGTCGCGGTCGGTTCAGGCTTTTAGAAGTAGCTGGGGCACTGGGGCTTTGTTCGCGATGCCCCGTCCAACCCCGGCAACCTGTTGCCATCATCCTGCCAGTCATCCCGCTACCATCACCCGGCACTTCGTCATGTTCCTCAGGGTAGTATCCAAAGACACTTGCCCATAGCAGTCGGATGAGGCAGAATCCACACAATGAAATGCAGACAGAGCAATTCTGTCTAGTTCCGCCTTTCTGTCTCAAGCATGTTATGCCCGCCATGAAAGCATCAGAAGTTGACCAACGACTGCGGGACGAGGGCTGTAACCCATCGACGTATTCCGTCTTCGGCAGTTCTCACGATGCTTGGTGCCTGGATTCTCGAGGCGGGCAGTGGGTGGTCTTCTATAGCGAGCGAGGGATAGATTCGCCGCCCATCTTTTCTGGTGACTCAGAAGAAGGCGCGTGCGAGTTTTTTTCCAGAAGGTTTCGTCCGAACCGCACTGGCATATTGTTGGCTTCTTCCGACACGAGTCGGATGCCTTGGCGCTTGAAGCTCAGTTGTCAAAGGCAAACATCAAATCGATTCGGAATGATATACCTGCATACCAAACATCCAACGACCCGCGATACCGCGTCTTTGTCGTTGGCAGAGACATCTTCCGCTACCGAGAGCTTTTCGGAGAGCCGCACATCGAGTGGCAGAGTGGCCGGGGTGGGAACGAACTTTAGTGAGTGAGACCCCGGAGCGTGGTTGCGGAGGAGTAACGGTCGATTCGGGCTTTCAGATGTCGCCGGGGCACTTGGGTTTCCTTCGTGATGCTCAGTCCAACCCCGGCCACCCGTTGTCTGTTGCGTTTGTCATCTCGGTTGACGTTGGCGGAGACGTTGGATGGCGTCACTGTAAGGCTCGTCTCGACGGAGCGAGACGGCTACTTTGGTGATTAATGTAGCCATCTCGCTCCGCCGAGATGAGCCTTGATCAGCGGCAATTTCTTGTGCCACCCGCCGCAGCGAATCGCAGGAGGACCAATCGGCGTTTTGGCTGCGGAGCTGCCGCGTTCTGATAGCCTCGGGCTTTAGCCCGAGGTTCGTGAGCACACCCAAACCTCAAGCTCCGAAGGAGCGGCGTAAACGCTGGGCGATGGATGAGATTGCTTTATTGAATCGTCGTGGTGGCCCGAGGCGACTCATCTTTGGGTCCGGGACAATTGAGATTCATTCACGTCGGCCACAAATCGTCGCTGCTCCGCAGCTTGATGTTTTGTGGGGCACGGTGACCTGAGGCTAAAGCCTCAGGCTATCAAAACGCCGCTGCTCCGCAGCGAATCGCACGAGGGCCAATCGGCGTTTTGGCTGCGGAGCAGCCGCGTTCTGATCGCCTCGGGCTTCAGTCCGAGGTTCGTGAGCTTGGTAGGCTCGTCGGGGCGGAGCGAGGCGGATATACTCGCTGTTGCACGAGAGTTCTTCCGTCTTTTTGATCGGTGTCGCTATGGGAAAACGTCCGCTTCCGGATCGCCAGCGTGAATGGCTCCAAACAGAGCTCGACCACTGGTCTCAGGAAGGCTTGGTCACGCCCGAGCAGCAAGCTGGGATTCTCGGCTTGTACGAGTCGAAGGGAGACGTTTCGAGAAAGAAGCAGTCTCACGGCGTCTTCGTGCTGCAGTCGATTGCAATGAGCCTTTTCGGTCTGGCGTTCCTGCTGCTGGTCGGCTTCAACTGGGAATCTCTTGCCGGCGGAATGCGAATCGTCATCGTCGTCGGAGCCATGCTGGTCGCGCATGGGATTGGATATTGGTTACGCTGGGCGCGAAACAAACCAATGGCTGGGCAGATCGCCACGTTTATGGGGTGTTTCCTTTTCGGCTGTGGCATCTGGCAAATCGCACAGGTGTTCCACATCAATAGCGAAAACGCCGATGGTGTCTGGTTGTGGGCGCTCGGCATTCTTCCGTTTGCCTTGTTCCTCGAGTCCGCGTTGCTGCATGCCTTACTTGTCGTCATCCTGGCAATGTGGGTCGGCACGGAGATTCTGGGGATCGGTTCGACCCGATGGTGGGGTTGGTGGAGAGTTCCTTCGGGATGTTACACCTTGCCGCTGATGGCTGCTCCGGGCATTCTGTGGGCATATCGACGGAAGTCGGTAAAGACCCTCGCGATGTACCTCCCACTGGTCGCGTGGTGGCTGATCTTGTTGCCGATTTCGTGGCACAGAGATCTCAACCCGGTCTACTTCATCGGAGCGGTGGCCGCGATCTTTCTGGCGTTTGCGGAATCGCATCGGATTGGAGATCCGAAGGCTGCTCTGTTCCGCCTGTATGGGGCTGTTGTGACGGTGGGACTTTTGTTTCTGATGGGCTTCATGGACTTTCAGCGGGAGATGCAGGGGCATTTGGGAGGATGGACCTTGCTTCAAGCGAGCATGATTCTCGTCGCTGGGTTGGGACTGATCGCGTTGCTGAATCTATGGGGATCATCGCATCCCAATGACTCGCCGGAGTTCTTCAAACGGTACATCCAACGATTTTGGCTGCCATCAAGCTTGATCGTAATGTTCGCGGCATTGAGCCTTTGGAATCTGTTCAGCGGGTTTGATCGCAGTGAATCCAGCGTGGGGTCTGCACTGGGGAATTGGACCTTCGCGGTGCTCATGCCGTGCGTTATGGTGAATGTCGCCACAGTGACGATGGCCGTCTGGCTGATGCGAGTCGGCTTGCGCGAGGACCGAGGCCGTCCCTTTGGCGGAGGCGTGATACTCTTTCTGGCCTGGGCCATCGTCCGATACGTCGATCTGTTCGGTGCGGTCGGCGGCATGATCGGAGCGGCGCTAATGTTCTCGATGTGTGGGGTCGGACTGTTCAGTCTGGCTCGGTTCTGGTCTCAACGCAAGGAGTCTGCCGAATGAATACTTCCGTCACTTCGGTGTCGTCACGGAATGCGTTGAGCCGATGGATCGACGCGATCTTCACATGGATCGAACGAATCCAGCGCAAAGGCTTTCTTGTCGCCGTGGCAGTCCAGTTCCTCGTTCTGTGCGGCATGATCCTGATGCAGATCATTCCTCATATGTCGGGGAACACCGTCTGGCTCAAAGTGGTTCCGGTCGACCCGCGTGACATGTTCCGAGGAGACTACGTGATCCTGAGTTATGAGATGAGCCGGGCTCCAGCTGACTTCGCAGTCCAAAGCGATGAGATCGTAGCTGTCGACGCAGACGGAGTCGTACAACCTGCACCGCCGGACTTGCCTGAAACTGGAACTGCCGTGTATGTGACTCTGGTTCTCGATGCTGATGGCGTCCATCATCGCGCGGATCAGTTTCTCACCGAGCCTCCCGCCAGCGGCCCGTACATTCGGGGAACTTTGCAGGGCGGTGGCCGCATCGAATACGGCATCGAGAGCTTCTACGTCCAGGCCGGAACCGGATTGGAATACGAACAAGCCGCTCGCACCGGCACTCTGTCCGCCGAAGTCGCCATCAGCCCCGATGGCCAGGCGGGGCTCAATCAACTGCAGGTCAACAAGCATTAGTGTTGCCGGTGTCTGCGTCTATGACAGTGTGTAAAACTTCGGAGCGAGGTTGATGTGTCGCAGGACGCTCGGGCCGTCGGACTAACGAAGACGAACCGAGGTTTCCTTTTGTTGTATTCTTAAGAGCCTCGGATCTCCCGTCGTTGGGATTGTCGTAACTTTCTGATCAGCCTTTTTCTGCTGCCTTTGTGAGATCTCGATGAAACGACATCTGCTGATAATTGCCTGCCTGTTGGTTCTGCTTTCCGACAGTGCGATCGCTGAAAAGGTCCCGAAGGCGGTTCAGGCGGGGGTTGATGATATTGTGAAGCGTCATTCGATGCCGGGTGGAATTGCGGCTATCGTTGAGAACGGAAAAGTGTCGCTCAAAGTGGCCTCAGGCGTTCGAAAGTTTGGCGGCGCAGAACGTTTCAACATTAACGACAAAGTTCACATCGGCTCCTGCACCAAAGCCATGACCGCAACTCTGGTGGGAATGCTGATCGATGAAGGCAAGCTGGGCTGGGATACGAAGATCACGGATGTCTTTCCCGAATTCGCCGATCAGGTGCATGAAGACTACCGCACGGTGACGATTTCACAACTGCTGTCGCATTACAGTGGTGCTCCGGCTAACGTGACGTGGCTTGCTCTGGGATCGGGCGATTCGCTTCAGCAACAACGACTGACCATGATGCGTCAGGTGTTCTTTCAAAAACCAGATCATCCTCCGGGGAAAACTTATCTTTACTCCAATGTTGGGTTCGTTGCTGCCGGAGCAATGCTGGAGAAAGTTACGGGCGAGGCCTGGGAAGATCTGATTGCCGAACGACTGTTCGAGCCGCTCGGGATGAAATCTGCAGGCTTCGGTCCGCCCAGCATTAACGGTGCGATTGATCAGCCGTGGGGACACGTGATCAAGGATGGGAAGCAGTCTCCTGTTCAG
>JANMEV010000191.1:0-5342 GCA_031377305.1 Planctomycetota bacterium
GCGGAAGTGACTCGTCGTTGTTTCGCCGATGCCGATGCGGTTGTGAATCTGCAGGGCGATGAACCCGAACTTGAACCGAGCGTCGTGGCCGCGCTGGTGCGAGAGATTCGATCGTCGAACTGCCAAATGGCGACCGTCGCCGCGCCGATCACGTCGGCGGATGTTGTTCGCGACCCGAGTTGCGTCAAAGTTGTGATGGATGTGAACGGTCGAGCGATGTACTTCAGCCGTTCGCCGATTCCATTCAGCCGCGATCTTTCCGTCGAAGATCATTTCAAGGACGGTGAGCCATCACCATGGCTGCTGCACGTTGGACTCTACGCGTACCGCCGTGATTTTCTGCTGAAGCTGACATCCATGCCGCCATCGCCGCTGGAGCAACTGGAAAAGCTCGAACAACTGCGAGCCCTCCAGTCCGGAGCTTCGATCGCGGTTGCCGTTGTGAATCAGGCGGCCGTGGGAATAGACACACCCGAAGACTACGCAGCCTTCGTCAGCCGCCAGTCGCGGGGCCAAATTCGACGAGTGGCGTAGGGCAGCTGCTCGCAGAGTCAACTCTGAGCCGCAAGGCGCTAGCCGCGGGTGTTTTCCCTTTGTTCTTCTGACAGTCATCCGCAGCAAACGCATTGCGGCTCACAGACTCATCAGACTGATTCTGATCCCTGTGCATTGTCATTCATTGCATGATTATGGGGTTGCAGCAAAGCTGCTGTTCGCCGACGGAGCGGCCAACCTACGTAGACGAGCCGCTCCGTCGGCTCGCATTCAACCCCAAATCTCTGTTGTGACACAGCACATCACGACGGCGACAAGCTCGCGTCGCGGCTGGGTCTGCAGAAATGCTCACGCCCTGGTGATTTTACGCCGACTTTTCGACAAGGATAGCTCGTGCCAAGCCGCTCGCTGACCGGTCCAAACAACAATTCCAAAGCGTACGTTGAGCATTTGCCAGCGTGAGACTTCTACTCACAGGGCGATCCGATCAAGATACGCGGCTGATGATTCGGGTAAACTTTCGTTGAAGATTTTGGACCGCCAACTCACATGACCTCTGCTTCTCATACGCAGCAGCTTGCTGCGGAACTTGCTCAGAAGATTGCCAACAAGACTGCAAAAGTTGGGATTATCGGACTCGGCTACGTTGGTCTGCCTCTGATCAGCGCGTTTACGAACGCCGGATTCAAGTGTATTGGCTTCGATGTGGACAGCGAGAAGGTTCGTCTGCTGAAGCAGGGCAAAAGCTACATCAAACACATCTCGTCAGACCGAATCGCCGACTGGATCAGCCGTGGCGTACTGGATCCCACAAACGAGATGGCTCGTCTGGCCGAAGCCGACGCGCTGTTGATTTGCGTGCCGACTCCGTTGAACGCCAGTCGAGATCCGGATCTCCAGTACATTGAATCGACGTCGGAATGCATCGCCGCCGTGCTTCGGCCCGGGCAGTTGGTGGTTCTGGAAAGCACGACGTATCCGACGACGACTCGCGATGTGATGGTTCCGATTTTGAATCGGAATCCGTCAGGTCTGGTCTGCGGCAAAGACGTTTTCGTCGCTTTCAGTCCGGAACGCGAAGATCCCGGCAATCCTGATTATACGGCCGCCGGTATTCCCAAAGTGGTCGGTGGCATCGACGTCGCCAGTGGTGATCTGGCATGTGCGTTGTACGGACATTCGATTGTGAAGGTCGTGCGCGTCGACAACGCCGAAATCGCGGAAGCCTGCAAGATCCTTGAGAACACTTACCGAGCCGTCAACATTGCTCTGGTGAACGAACTGAAAGTGCTGTTCGATCGCATGGGCATCGACATCTGGAAAGTGGTCGACGCCGCCAAGACCAAGCCGTTTGGATTCCAGGCGTTTTATCCAGGACCGGGCCTCGGCGGGCACTGCATTCCAATCGACCCGTTCTATCTGAGCTGGCTCGCTCGGCTTCAGGGTATGAACACTCGATTCATCGAACTCGCTGGCGAAGTGAACTCGAACATGCCGCGGTACGTCATCGGTCGATTGGGTGATTTCCTGAACGATCAAACAAAGTCGATCAAAGGCAGCCGGATCTGCATCCTGGGAATGGCCTATAAAAGGGACATCGACGACCCTCGCGAAAGTCCGTCGTTTGAATTGCTCGAACTACTGATGGAACGTGGGGCCGTTCTGACCTACAGCGATCCTCACGTGCCGCATTTGCCAAAGATGCGACACTACCCTCATCTGCCACCGATGAGCAGCACCGAACTCACGCCCGATTTTCTGGCGTCGCAGGACTGCGTGTTGATTGCGACTGACCACTCGGCATTCGACTACAACCACATCGTGCAGCATTCACGCATGGTGCTGGATACTCGCAACGCGACGAAGAACGTTGCCGGCGGACGTGAGAAGATTTTCAAAGCGTGATAAACGGCACATCGCCTTGTTTTTATGAGCCGCGACGCGCCTGGGGTTAAACGAAACCGCGTACAATCCATACCCGTGGCTAGCGGGCTTTTGAGTCAATGAGCCGCAAAGCGCTAGCTGCGGGTGAGTGATCGAAAAGGAAAACACCCGCGGCTTGGTTTTGTGGCGCTTTCCAGTTAGGCCCGCCATCACGCTGCGTTAGCGATGTCGTCGCCGTTGAGATACGGATAGAATAGCCGTCCGATTTCGTCGCTGAGTCGCCAGATGTATTCCATGCGGAAGGTGTCGTAGCTGACGTCCGATGCGGAACGAGGCACCTGCATCGGAAAGACGCTGTTGATTTCCCGCGAGAAGATTCGCTTCCCGTCTCCATCGGTTTCCATTTCGTACACACTGACGATCGCATCGCACCGACCTCGGAACAATGTATTGCTGTCGCGTTCATACAACGAAAAACCGCTCACGTCGATGTAGACAACAAAGTTGACGTCGAACTCCGCTCCGACTTCAACAGCCGTATCCCAGTCCGGATTGGCCTTCAGCCAGGAAGCGATTTCGTCGTACGGAATGACATCGATCTTCTTGGTGGCCAACTGATTGGTCACTCGATTGGCGACGATATGATCCAGACTGTCAAACTGATACTTGAGCTCATCGGACGCAAAACAGACGACAGCGACTCGCACGTCTTTGTCGGTCATGCACTTGTCAGTTTCTTTCTCGAAGAGCGGCTCAATTTGCGGAGGACCACCAATCAGGTATCCCAGCAGCAGAAAATAGTTACAGCCAGGAATCGATACCAGCATCAATGCGATCAGCGACAGTTTGATCGCCATCGTGGTGGAAGAATTCCGGCAGAGTTTTGAAGTGTTCGCAATCGTTCGTTGCAGGTTTCTGGCGGATTGCATAGGGATACTTCCGTGAGTTGAGACGGGCGGAATGCAGAGAGGAAAGGCAGGGAAGGGCTGGGCGATTGGCAACGGCTGTCGTTTGATCGAGGATTGATCAGGAGTACAACAGCCGTCGTTACTTTGCTAGTGAACGGTTTCGCTGGCTCGATGGTCGTAGAGGAAATGGGTCAGACTGATGGCCACTCGGTCCAGAAATGTTTCGGTGAAGAGTTGCTCGGACTTGTTTTCGCGAGGCACAGGATACGAAGGGAATGAGACATCAAACGTTCGTTCAAAAGCCTTCGACATCGACTTCGTGTCTTTTCCTTTAGCTTCAAGCACCATCACGCTGCCATCCGCTTTGCCCTGAAGAAGATTCGGACTGTCGGGAACCTGGCAACTGAACGATTCGATTTCGACGTTCATTACAAAGTCGGCATCGAATTCATCACATAGTTCTGAAAAATCGCCCCATTCACCATGGTCGTCAAACCAGGCGGCAACGTCGTCGGCCGAGATCATTTTAACGTTCTTTGTGTCCAGAATGCGGCTCATCCGGTCCACGATGTCGAGCTGGATCGAAGGGTATTTGGCCAGAATGCCGTGCGGAGCGCTGCAAACGATCAGCAGCGACTTTTCGCCCTTTGTCAGGTCGACTTTGGTGGCGGCTCGAAACTGTGATTTGGATTTCGGATCACCGAAGAACATCTTTCCAGCCATGACTCCCAGCGAACAGCCGGGGATCAGGGAAAGTGTCAGCAGTGCGATCACGGGTAGCAACAGCCAGCGGTGTATGATCGCATGGTTTGTCAGTTTGTTGTATTGCAAGACAGTACACTCCGTTGAGAGCCTGCATGGTTGCCCGGACGTCACACGTTTTCGTCAGCACCAAAATCCATGGTGCCGGGATCATCAAATCACAGATGTGAAAACAACCGGGGAAGCCAAAACACGAAGGACAGCAGAAGCCATCCGATAAATCCAAACAATAACCAACGCCCCGGTTCGCTCGTCAGCAGCCAAACTCCTTTGAGTCCAACCAGAACAAACCACGGCCAAACACAAACACAAATCACCGCCAGCAGAAGCCCGGCAGGATTTGAACAATACGACTGAACCCACTGACCTCGAACAAACCAGCTAAAGCTGGTTGTCATTCCACAGTGCGGACAGTTCATGCCGGTCGCACTTCGGAAGACGCAGGCGGGAAGACCTAGTTGCTGATGCGTTCCGTAGCCGTTTGGATCCGGAACCAGCCATGTCGCAACTCCGAAAACGATCGGAATGGCGATCGTCGCCAGAGCCACCAACACGCGTTCCGGCCACGACAGCTTTTGCTGCAGCGAGCGTTGCGACGGATCAGAAATCTCCTGCGACATGCGAGGGGTACCAGTGCAGCACAAATTCAACAAGAGGCTTATGAACACGATTCAGACCAGTCAACGCTCCTTTCAGCAGGAATTGCCTCGGGGCAACAACGAGCGTCGAAATCGCACGCTGATTTTGCCGAAGCCCGGCGGCATTTGCGCGAGTTCGTCGGAATTCGACTCGCAGAATTTCAGGATTCACTGATGTCGAACGACTTTGGACGTGAGAATTCTTCTCCCAATGACACTTCCGTTTGGAAGCGTTGACAACAGTCGCCAGCCGTTTTTCGCGGAGTGGCGATCAGACGGTTTTGCACTCGCCTCGCAAACACCGACCGCGCTCGCTGCGATCATACTTCCCAGCGGAAGCATGATGGCTCAACTGCCAGATTTTCCGTGACTTCTTCCGTGTATTCCGTCTCTTCCGTGGTAAAAACAGCGGTTCAACTTCATTGCCATGTCGGATCCGAACTGCAAACCGTTCCCTTCTCAATAAAGACTCTCGATGCTCTCCGTCCCTGATGCCGTCGCAGCGATCCTTGCTCAAGTTCAAGCCGGACCGTCAGAAGCTCGTCGCCTGCCGGAATGCCTCGCGCGAGTTCTGGCGGAAGATCTGTCTGCGCCTCACGACTCGCCGCCGTTCGACAAAGCTCAAATGGATGGCTTTGCCGTCCGCGTGGGAGCT
>JANMEV010000198.1:0-2005 GCA_031377305.1 Planctomycetota bacterium
CGGCTTTTGTTTGCGGCGATTTGGGAATTGGTTGTGTTCTGTTTGGTTGATGCAGAAATCCCGCGTCGGAGACACGGGCCACATTGTTGCCCGACACTCCGTGGCGGGTTCGAGCCCAAAGATATCACTCAGAAACGACTCATGCCGTGACTGTGGGGAATCAAGGTGTCCGTTACACAACTCAATTCATGACTGACAAAGTACGAGCGCAAACGTCTCAGCCGCGAAATCGCGAGCGATTGTTTTCTGATCGAAGAAGCAGCCGGCGAGCCCATTCGATTCATCCGCCTTGGAACCTTCGGCCTATTGTCCATCCGGCAGGATCAGAACTCGGGGACGGCGCATTTCGAAGATGGGGTTCGCTGAACGTTCGAGAGGGATTAGCATGCCAAGTCGTCCAGGTTTGAGGTCGGCGAGCTTGGATGTGACGACGACAACTCCGTTCATGCGGACCAGCAACTGTGTGCCATCAACAATGACTTCGACATCATTCCATGGCTTGCTTTGGATGGCCACGTTGGTCGCGGCTTTGACAACGGTTGCGCCACCGGGCACGACCATTACCGTTCCGAATCCGGTCTGATCCAGTGACAGAAGATGAGCATTCAGGTTCTGCTCCTGCCCGGCTCCTAGAATCAGAAAAGCTCCGGTCGTTTTCGACGAAAGCTGCATTCGTACCATGAATCGACCAACCTGACCCGGATCCACGATGCCGACGCTGGCATTCAACTGTCTGGCTTTGAGTTCAAAGCGTTTCTCTTCGACAGACCAGAACGAGCGACCGCTGTCCGGGATGGTCGCTCCTGAATCGGTCGATACGACGTAGCTCACCGAATTCATATTTGAGAACAAGTCCTTGAACTGCCATTGCTGCAATCGTCGAACAAGTTCGTCGGCTTTCAGGTCGGCCGCTGCGGTGCTGTCTTTTGCCAATTCGCTGGCCAGTTCACGAACCTGCGAAATGTCGTCGGCCAGTTGCTTCGCAAGCGAACCGCGTTCGGACTTTTTTAAAAGAACTTCCGGTGGGTTCAACAAGATCGAAACATCGTCGTACTTCTTCTCCACCGCAGCCATCAGCGCGAGTCGCAGGAGGTTCTCAATGGTGTAATCCACCTGAGCGACGCTGATTGAGTTGGCTTTGAAGCTACTCACAAGTTCCTTTGCAACATCGATCTCAAGCGTTTTGTAACGTTCAGACCTAATACGATTAGCTTCCAGGCCGACATCGGTGGCTCGACTCTTTTCAGCCAGTTCAGCAACGATATTCAGTAACGCGAAGTTCTCTGCTGCTGCGGACTGACCTCCAATCACATCCAACAGATACTTTCCCAATGCCGCACGGTCGGCTGAAGATTTCGCGGCAGCCAGTTCTCGTTTGAACAACTCTCGCAGCACAAGGTCTGCCGCTTTCAAATCCGCCTCTGATGGAATAAGTGACTTCGCTGACGGTTTGGCGGTCACGTTCACAACGATGGTCGCTTCAGGGCGATCGTCTGGATCCACTTCCATGTTGGGAAGCAACACTTCCAGCGCCAGATGAATTTCATGTCGCCCCGTTGCATCGGCGGGAACTTTCCAGCTTAGGATTCCGCGCGGCAGGTCCACGACAACTCCGGGCGGCGAACCTTCCTTCACCTGGACTCGAATTGCACGGGTGGCAAGCCGGAGCGGTCGGTCCGTCAGTTTCAATGGCATTTCAAACGTCTGGCCGGCCATTGCTGTTTGGTCTGGATACTTCGGAAACGCTATCATCGGCCTCACAAACATCGTGAACACGCCTTTCGCTTCCACGTGGTTCCGAGCTGGATCGAAGAGCTCCACTTGTACGCTGTGTCGTCCCACGTCATCCGTTGTCGGAGTCCATGAGAACTCTCCCGACCTTGAATTGATCGCCATCCCCGGAAGCTGCCCGGATCCCAGTCGAAACTCCAGCGTCGAGTTTTCTTCGACCGGCGGAGTGGCCTTCATCTGCAAGTGGAATTCCTTGCTCGGGAAAAGTCTTCCG
>JANMEV010000265.1:0-4743 GCA_031377305.1 Planctomycetota bacterium
GCGTTGCTGCACGATCCGGAAGTTTTGATTTTGGACGAACCCACAAGCGGTTTGGATCCGAATCTGGTTTATGGTGTTGGTGATCTGATCCTGGAGTTGGCGAAGACTAAAACGATTCTGCTGTCGACGCACATTCTTCAGGAAGTGCGAGCCGTTTGCAGTCGTGTCGTCATGGTGAACAATGGCCGAGTCGTCTTTGATGGTCCCACGTCGGACCTCGGTGGCAACGAAGTGGACATGGAAAAACGATTCCGCAAGCTGACCAACAGCGCTGCGTAAAAAGACCGTCGCTGGTCCAGCAATGGCCGGTGACGACATAGTGGAATTTCGGTCAGGGATTGGCCGGAGCGGTTTTGGTTGTCGAACGATGTTGCTTCTTTCCAGAGTAGGGAAAGAGGAAGGCCGAAAGCCGGATGAGAGGTGCCGTTTCCGGCAACTCTCCGGAAGGATTGGGCCTCAAGTCATCCTGAAAAACAATTTGAGATTTCTCTCAAAACGAAGGTGTGTTCATGTTTCGAAGTCATGTGATTTTGGCGGTTGCCAAGCGAAACTTTCGCAGTTACTTCTCAGGAATCCTCGGATATCTCTTCATCCTTGTGTTCTGCATCGCGTCCTCGGCAATGGCGTTTTCTGCAGCTTTTTTTGCAGCGAATCAGGCCAATCTTGATCAGCTGACGGCTGGGTTTCCCTGGCTGCTGCTGTTCGTCATCCCGGCGATTACAATGACCGTTTGGTCGGACGAGCGAAAGCTGGGGACCGACGAACTGTTGTTCACAATGCCATCCACTGAAGTCGAAGTGCTTGCCGGAAAGTATCTTGCGGTGCTGAGCGTCTACACCGTCGCCCTGCTGTTTTCGATGGTCAATGTCATGGTCCTGTATTGGCTGGGATCGCCAGACCTGGGAGCTGTGATCAGCAGTTACGCCGGTTACTGGCTTGCCGGTGCCGCAATGCTGACAGCGGGAATGCTGGCTTCGTCGCTCACGAACAGTTCAACAGTCGCATTCGTGCTGGGTGTCGTCTTCTGCTGCGTTCCGGTAATGCTCTATTACGTGACCGACATTCTCGAATGGCTCATGGGGCTGTTTGGTAAGGCCACTGAGATGTACGACATCCGCAACACTTTGACATCCATGAGTCTTCAGCAGCAGCTTCAGGACTTCAGCGTCGGTGTGCTGCCGTTGTCTGGCATTGCATGGTTCGTGTTCTTCTCTGCCGTCATGCTGTACCTGAACCTGATCGTCATTTCAAAACGACGCTGGTCCGCGGGCAAGGAAGTCGGAATGGGGTTTCAGTTCCTGATCCGTACCGCGTGTGTTGTTGTGGTGGCGACAAGCCTGATGATGATCTTCTGGACCTATCCCGCTCGCGCGGACTTGTCGGCTGAGAATCTCTTTACATTGTCGGATGCGACTCAGTCTACGATCAGCGGATTGAAGTCAACTCAAAGAATTACGATTCAGTCCTTTATCAGCCCGGAAGTGCCCGGTGACTACGTCGAGACTCGCCGCCAACTGCGAGGCCTGCTGCGGGAATTTGAACTTCGCAGTGGTGGAGCCATCGAGTGGCGAGACATCAAGGTTGAGCCATTCAGCGAAGAAGCCGAACAGGCTCGCGCTTTGGGAATCGATCCACAGCGACTGCAATACGAACGAGATGGCAAGCGTGAAGAAGCCGATGTCTTCCTCGGTGCATTTATCCAAAGTTCCAGCGATGAACTTGTGATCCCGTTTTTCGGCAAAGGTCTTCCGATTGAGTACGAACTGACTCGATCACTGCGAACCGTTTCACAGGAACAGCGACTGACAGTTGGTGTGCTGCTAACAGATGCCAACGCCATGACCGAAGGTGAGAGTGGTGGCAAGTGGGAGATCGTTCGAGAACTCGAAAAACAGTACAAGGTGATCGCAGTAAATCCATCTCAGAAAATTCTGAAGGATCAAGCTCCGGCTGAGGACAAGCCTGCCGAAGATGCAGCAAAAGCGACTGGCGATGCGGAAAAAGACACGAAGAGCGAGCCGATCAAGCAGGGATTTGATGTGCTTGTGGCAATCATGCCTTCGTCGCTGACTCAGCCTCAAATGGATAACCTGGTTGAGTACGTGAAGGCTGGAAAGCCAACGCTCATCTTTGACGACCCATGCCCGTATGTCTTTCAGAACCAGTCCGGCCTGGCGATGGCTCCTCGCATGCCAAAACCAGGTGGCGGAGGTGGCGGAATGTTTGGCGGTGGAAGTCCTCCGCCTGAACCAAAGGCAGATGGCGGTGAAGCAACGTCGCTGATGTCGGTGTTGAATGTGAAGTGGGACAACGGACAGATTACTTTCGACTTCAACAATCCGCACAGTGAGTTTGGCACGCTTCCACCCGAGTACGTCTTCGTATCTCGCACAGGAAATCAGAAATCGCCATTCTCCGCGGACAGTGAGGTATCGAGGGACTTGCAGGATTTGGTGCTTCTCTATCCGGGCACCATTCAGGACCGAGCCGGCCGAGAAGACCAGAAGTTCATTCCACTGCTTCGTACAAGCAGTGGCGAATCCGGATTGCTCGACTGGGATAAGTACACGTCTCCATCGTTTAGTCCTTTTACGATGTCGCAGACGGTTCAGATCAACCCAAACCCGCGACATAAGAATGACTCGGAGTCGCATGTCATAGCCGCTCAGATTGTCAATAAGTCAGCGAAAACACCGCTCAATGTCATCATGTGCTCGGACATCGACATGATTACCGACTGGTTCTTCCTGGAGCGAAATCGTGGAATGCTGGGCGTCAAGTTCGACAACGTGACATTCGTTCTGAACGCTGTTGATGCACTGGCAGGCGATGACACGTTTATTCCACTACGGTCAAGGCGAGCCAGCCTTCGAACATTGAAGTTCGTCGAAGATCAAACAAGCTCAATGCGTAAGAACCTCAACAAGGAAGAGAAGGACGCTCAGGAGCAGATGGACGAGCAGTTGAAGAAGGCAGAGGAAGAGCTGCAGGCCGAAATCAAGAAGATCGAAGAAAATGCTGACCTGGATGCTCGCAGTAAAGACGTGCAGATGAAGCAGAAGAACCAGCAACTCGTGCGACAGGTCGAGCTTCAAAAAGAACAGCTCGAACGCCAGTTGAATTCTCGCGTACGAAAGTCAGGGCTTGAGATGAAGCGCGAGATTCGCCGAGTCGAAAGCACGGTGAAGATTGTCGCATGTATCATTCCGGCAATATTGCCAATCTGTTTCGGGATGCTGTTCCTTGGTCTACGGAATCTCGCCGAGCAGCAATCAATTAACCCAAACCGCCGAAAAAGTTGACGACCATCGTGTCAAGGCAAACGGCAGGCGACGGCGTTCCACTGGAAACCACTGTCAGCACTGTTGGTGACCGTAGAGAACGAAGGTCGCATGCGGTATTGAGTTTCAGATTTGTCTTTAGTTGAATCAGGTGTCTCCATGAACGCAACAAGTCGAACTTTGGTTTTCGTTGGTGTCGCTGCTTTTTCCGCGGTTGCTGCCATGGGTGTTCGATTCGCAAATCGACCTGCCGCTGTCGATGGGTTCTCTGACGTAGGGCAGGAATTCTTTGTCGACTTTAAAGACCCGTTGAAGGCTTCTGAACTTAGTGTCGTAAAGTACGACGCTGAAGCGAAGGAAGCAGTTTCGTTTGCAGTCAAGCAAAACGACAAGGGACTCTGGGTCATCCCATCGCACCAGGACTATCCGGCTGAAGCGTCCGAGCGACTGGCTCGTACTGCCGCCTCATTAATCGGCATTAAAAAGGTGGCTCTGCAAAGCCGCAGCAAGGAAGACTGGGGGCGATACGGAGTGGAAGACCCCGCCGCAGAAGTCGCCGCTGCCGCAGCGGAATCGCTCGACGAAAAGAAAGATGACCCTCGAGGCACTCGCATCTCTCTTCGAGACAATAGCAGCAACGCCCTTGTGGACCTGATTATTGGTAAGCCGGTGGAAGGCCGCGAGAAGCACTTTTACGTCCGGCAGCCGGAAAAAAATCCTGTGTTCATTGCAAAGCTGGACGCGGACCTGTCAGCCAGGTTCAGCGACTGGATTGAACCCGATCTTTTGAAGCTGACTCAAAACGACATCGTAAAAATTGTCGCGGACAGATACACAATCGACGAGGAACAGGGAGCCGTCCTGAAGGGTGAAATCCTTGAGTTCAGCAAAGATAAGACCAGCAATAAATGGACAATGCCTGGCCTGGACGCGGCGACTGAACAGGTAAAGGAATCTGCCATCACGGATGTCACTCGTGATCTGGATAACTTGAAAATCGTCGGCGTTCGCCCGAAGCCGGAAGGCATCAGTTCTGATCTGAAGGTTTCACGCGAAGTGGCTCGCAATCCATTGATGATGCAAGCGCTGCAGCTTGATATGCAGCGACAGGGATTTTATGTCGCTCCCGATGAAACGGGAGAACGAAAGTTGTATTCCAATGAAGGCGAATTGATTGCTGGCACAAACAATGGCGTCAAGTACACGCTGTACTTCGGTGAGATTGCGCGTGGCACCGCGAAGGATATCGAAACAGGACTCAATGAACCTAAGGCTTCCGCAGATGGCACCAAAGCCGAAGTCACCGATGCAAAGCCTGAAGAGCCCAAGCCTGATGACAAGCCACCGGGACCAGAATCGGGACCTCGCCGGTATCTGCTTGTGAAAGTTGAATACGACGAAACGCTGTTGGGTGAGAAGCCTACTGAGCCAGTCGCCCCTGAAAAGCCAGCGATCCTTAACG
>JANMEV010000268.1:0-5721 GCA_031377305.1 Planctomycetota bacterium
GAAGCAAGCAAGGTTACAACTCATGCCGAGTTGTTAGTCCCTGCTGTTGGCTTCCGATCGAATCTCGAGACTGTTTCCAAGGGTGCGTTCAAGCTCAGCGATTTCCATTTGGGCTGTTGTCATGTCACCTATCCTGATCTGTATCTCGTTGGTTTCGCGAGACCCATCATCGGTAACATACCCTCGATCAGTGAGATGCAGTCGCAATAAGTATGTGGACTGATCGGAAAGCGGATTGAGCGACGGCCGAACATGCGGACAACTTTACAACTCCCACGTCGGAGAAGTTCCAGAGCAAAATCTCCGTCGTCGCGCCGCTGGAGATCTTCAACGGCAAACCGAGCGGTCAGGGTTTCAGCACTCGTCCCGAACTGGAAAGTCGCGACGACGTGAAAGCAAAACTGGCTTCCGTCGCAACGCGAGCATCACGGCTGCCACTGGTTGATGAAGCCACAGCGGCGGCATGGCTGAAGGAATCTGGACAGGATGTTCCTGTGACAAACTGGATTCGCCTGATTGGCAACTTCCCCAACGAAGGCCGCGGCCGACTTCCAAGCCTCGTCTCTCGCGAAAAGCAAACGGGCGAATTGACCGAACTGCAAAAAGCTCAGCTAAACTGGATTATCGCTCGCCAGGATCACGCGTGGTATGCGGTCGGCCAGGCTCACAGAAAGCTAATGTCGCTCGGGCAAAGCGAAGACCAGATCTTTGCACTCGACGGAGATCGAAAAACCTTCACGGAATCGGATCAGGCTCTGTTCACCTTTGCCCAGCATCTGGCCGCATCTCCCATCGCGCTCACCGACAAAGATGCCGCAATCGCTCTGAAGCTGAACAGCCCCGCTCAAGTCGTCCAGACCATCAACCACGTCGCGAGCTGTGCCTACTTCGACCGAGCTACAGAAGCTGCCGGATTGGCTCTTGAGAATTAGCATGTAAAGCCGGGCCAAGCTCAGAGAAATCCATTCATGTTCGATCGAGAATCACGTCGCAAACTCGCTGCGCGACCCGCGCAATTCGCAGGTGTGCCCAGACTCGCGCGCGAACTCTTTTTGATTGTTGCTGGATATGTAATCTGTGCAATCTGCTCACCGGCTGAAGTCCAGGCGTCCTGTGGAAACTATTTGTTCCAGCATGGTAAGCCAGTGAGTGTCCATGCATCGAATGGACACTTGGGTGTTCAAACATTTCCGCCGTTCAAGTTTGACGACGAGCAACCGGGACCAAACTTTCCTTTCTGCACGGGACCGAATTGTTCACGCAGAGTCCCGCCATTGTTTCCTCTGGGGACAGCACCGTTGCTCCGCCTGCAAAACATCGAGCAGGCGAACATTTCTGAGATGACCGCGAAACTGCTATTTGCGGTCAAAAGAATGGATATCCCGCGATCCGAACGCGGCGACTTCTTCGAACCCGAGCCCTTCTTTCGCCCACCGACCGTTTGCTGAAACCAACAATCTGTCGCGAGAGCGCCGAAGTGCGTGAAATGACGCTCACGATCCTCTGTCGCGCGCTTCTTCTGCGGTCATGAGATCCTGCTTGGGCGTCCTCGCGTCTCCTGCCCTCTAATCGGTTGCTTTCCAGATACATCTCGGGATCTTCGCAGCCGATAAATCTGCCGCTGTTCTGGTTTCAGCAATTCGTTTACTCGACAGAGGCGTCGCGTATACGCAGCGATATGCCCCTTCCATTCGAGTCCTGATTCCAACTCATATATGCAACTCCTCAAAGGACTTTCAAGTGAATATTTCCATTCGCAGACCTCGGGGCTTTACCCTGATTGAACTTCTCGTCGTCATTGCCATTATCGCAATCCTGATCGCACTTTTGCTGCCTGCTGTACAGCAGGCACGTGAAGCTGCGCGGCGAACACAATGCAAGAACAACCTGAAGCAACTTGGCCTTGCCCTTCACAACTACCACGACGTAAATCGCTGTTTCCCTTTTGGCCATGAGGGTACAACAAAATCGTTTTCAGCGTTCAGCATGCTGCTGCCCTACCTTGAGCAGGCCAACGTTTATAACCAGATTGACTTCAATGTCCCTGTCAGTCATGCCAACAATACGGTATCACGGCTGACCGAACTGCCCGCCTTTCGTTGTCCAAGCGATCTGGCAAATGCACTTCCTGCCATTGGCGGAGCGACGAATTACTTCGCGAACAAGGGTGCTGGCGTTCTCTGGGGGCACCCCACAGGCCCGAACGCCATTTTCCAGCCACAGAATGGCGTTATGTATAACGGCAGCAAAGTGCGTATGGCGGACATCACTGATGGGTCGTCGAACACGGCCGCAATGTGTGAACGACTACTGGCAGACGGTAACAACGGCAAGGTGAGTCCTGTTGCGGATGTCTTCTTTAGCCCGGCTTCTCCGACGACTGCCGATGAAGCCGTGCAGATTTGCAACGCCATTGACATCAACAATCTTGCAAATCAGTTCCCGCTTTTCATGGGAGCTCCCTGGATCAACGGGCAACACACGTATCTGCATACCAACGTGCCGAATGCTCGATCGTGCGGCTTCTTTCTTATCAATCGAGCAACAATGCCACCAAGCAGTCGCCACACCGGGGGCGTGCAACTTCTTCTATGTGACGGCTCGGTAAAATTTGTCTCAGAAAACATTGACCTTATGACATGGCGAGCCGTCGGCACTCGCGACGGAGGCGAAGTACTCGGAGAGTTTTAGAACTTGATGGCTGGCAAGGGCAGCCCATTTCGGCTGCCCTTCCTCGCCTCTCCTGAAGCAATTGTCTTAAAACTTGCCCCTCGTTTACTTTTCAGGATCACTCATGCACGTATTCAGTATCCAGAACGCTTCGTGGACCGCCACGAAGCGTTCAATGACACAGATTTTGGTTGCGATGTTGGCCGTTTGTGTCGTCGGCTGCTTTGGAGCAAATGCACCGGAAGCGGTTCGACCAGAGCTTGCAAAAGAGACACTTATCACGGCACTCACTGCCTGGAAGGACGGTAGCCAAATTGATGTACTGCAGACTCAAAGTCCGGCGATCGTCGTTCAGGACATGGACTGGTCAGCGGGAAAGCAATTGAAAGAATTCACCCTGCAGGGAGACGGAAAGGCCGTAGGAGCAAACCTCTCGATCGAAGTGGAGCTTATACTCGCGGATTCTTCCGGCAAGACGTCAAACTCGAAGGTGTGGTATCTCGTTGGAACAGATCCGGCGCTGACAGTTTTTCGAGACATGTTCCATTGAGTTCAACCGTGCCGTTTTTCTTGCCTAGCTCATCCAATCTGAGTTTTAAAAACGATAGGAGAAAAGATGCTTGTACGACGATTCAAACTCGCGTTCCTCGCGATTGCTGTTTGCAACGTTGTTTGTTGCGACCTGAATGCCGGACCTCAGGATGCCGTTGCAGTTTCGGCTGCAAGCGGACCGGTCGTTGAACCACCAAAACCCGGACCGGACCTCCTGAGGTTGACTCCGGAGGAGATTGAGGCTCATTACGAAGGAAAGAAAATGCCTGAAGCTGTGGCGATGTATCTCGTCATCGCGAGGGGCGGCCAATTGGATGGAACGAATGGTTGGTTCGGACCAGCCGCGAGCCGATTCTCCTGGGAATGGCTGGCGAAGCAGAACGGATGCGAGCCGGATCAACCATTGAAGAAAGACTCCTTTCGAGGGGACGAAAAGACATTCTCACAACTCGACAGAGACCATGACGGCACAATCAGCGGCTCCGACCTCGACTGGTCTGACAGTAATCCGTGGGTTCGACAGTCGTACATGATTGGCCGGATGTTTCGCCGCATCGATCCCAGCGGCGACGGCAAACTGACGGCTGAAGAATGGCAGGCCTTCTTTGAAAAGATCGCGGGCGACGGCGACACGATTCGCTCCGAGCAACTTCGCGATGCGCTCATTCCACCGGGTAGCGGGTTTTCGCCGGGCGACATGCCAAGCAAGGAGACTCTGATCAAGGGACTGATGGCCGGTGAGATCGGTTCGCTTCAGGAAGGTCCGAACGTTGACGAGCTGGCTCCCGACTTTGAGCTTCGGCCGTTGGGCGGCGGAGAACCGATTCGTCTTTGCGATCGGATTGGCAGGAAGCCGGTTGTTCTGGTCTTTGGTAACTTCACCTGCGGGCCGTTTCGATCCACCAAACCGGCCGTCGAAGCGGTGCGAGAACGTCAGAAAGACAACGCCGACTTTCTGATGGTTTACGTTCGAGAAGCTCATCCGACCGACGGCTGGGCGATGAAGTCGAACGACAAAGTAGGAGTTTCGGTCGCTCAGCCAACAACGTTTGAAGAGCGAACCGCAGTCGCCGAACAATGCGCGGCGAAGCTAAATCCCTCGATGCCGCTACTTGTCGACGACATCAACGACACGGTCGGGAATGCCTACAGTGGCATGCCGGCTCGACTGTATGTCATCGACACGAACGGACGAGTCGCGTACAAGAGTGGCCGTGGTCCGTTTGGATTCAAACCCGAAGAAATGGAACAGGCGCTTCTCATGATGACGCTGCAAGAGGCAAGCGAAAAACCAGCCGTGGCGATTCCCGATGACGCTGAAGCGTGGAAGCTGCTTCCGAAAGCGATTGTTGGTTCCGGGCAACCACTGCCGACGTGGGCTCGAGCCGTCGCGACACAGTTGCCTCGCACGGCCGCCGCGATGCTGGAACTGGATTTTGTTCATCGCACGAAGAGTCCCGTTGATCCCATCCTGCGAGCGAAGATGCGATGGGTCATCGCCGCTGCGAATCATTGTGAGTATTCAAAGTCCTACGCGATCGCCGATCTGAAGCGAGCCGGAGCGACGGATGCTGACATCGCGGTTCTAACAGGAGATCCCGCCGCGTGGCTGGAAGCCGATCGCAAGCCGCTGGAGTTCGCGCGCCTGCTGACCGTTGCAGCGCCGACGATTACTGATGAGCTGTTTGCAGAGTTGCAAACTCAGTTTGGCGACAAAACGGTTGCGTCGATGATCCTGCTGGCCGCGTATGGTAATTTTCAGGATCGGATTGTGCTTGGCCTGAACCTGCCGATGGAGTCTGCCGGTCCGCTCGCGCCGCTGGATGTGGAATTCGTCGAAGGCGCGCTGCAGATGGCGTCGCTGATGCCGCCACAGGGAGGACTGCCATCGCTGCAAACGGATGGGAAAGATCTCATCAACAACGATGGCGACTGGGGCAGTGTGTCGTTCGAAGAATTGCAGGCTCGACTTGAGTCCCAGCGAAGTCGCAATCCTCGCCTGCCGATTCCTTCATGGGATGACGTGAAGGGAAAGCTTCCGCCGGCGATGGCCGTTCGTCCAACGCGAATCGTCTGGAGCCTGATGACCTACGGCTACGCGGCCGAGCTGCAGATTCCGTGGAGCATTGCGACTCGCACGATGTGGGCCGAACTGCCGGGCGATCGAGTATTCGAGGAGAGTCTCTTCTGGATTCAGACTCGCGCGATCGAATGCAATTACTGCATGGGGCATTGCGAAATGCTAATGGAAGTGGCTGGGCTGGACAAGAATGGCGTCGCCGATCGGACTCGCAAGCTCGCCAGCGATGACTGGTCCGCCTTTCCGCCCGAAGAACAGCGAGCCTACGCGTACGCAAGAAAGCTCAGCAATGCTCCGTGGACTCTGACCGCGGACGACTATCACACGCTCGAAAAGGATCTCGGTTCAGCCAAAGCGATGTCAACATTCTGGTGGCTATGCCGCGGACTCTACATGACTCGCATCTCCGACGGCTTCCA
>JANMEV010000032.1:0-7041 GCA_031377305.1 Planctomycetota bacterium
GGCACCGGGCCGCCGTACATGGTCAGATCGAGTCGACCCGAAACGGCCAGCATGGAGTCGCGCAGTGGTTCACCTTCCAGGCGACGAATCGAGAATCGGTGAAGCAGCTTGTTGGTCGGATCCTTCTGTTCAGCCACATCGTTGCGCTGACTGCTGAGCCGATACGCACGGGTCA
Source organism: Planctomycetota bacterium (assembly GCA_031377305.1). Lineage (GTDB taxonomy): Bacteria > Planctomycetota > Planctomycetia > Planctomycetales > Planctomycetaceae > SXXK01. Next base: position 176 of record JANMEV010000032.1, read on the forward strand.
TCACGAGGCGCCTAATGAGACGCTTGATTGACCAGCCGTCGTTGCGAAAGTCGTCGGCGAGAAGGTCGAGCAACTCTGGATGTGTCGGAGCCGCTCCCAGCACGCCAAAATTTTCTGATGTCGCAACAATTCCGCGACCGAACAAGTGCTGCCAGACGCGATTGACGGCGACTCGAGCCGGGAACGGATTGCTTTCCGCGCAGACTCGATCGGCGAGTTCCATGCGGCCGCTGCCCGATGGATTCTGCAAATGCTGGCTGGCGTCGAGGGCTGTCAGCATGTGGCGGGCTGCTGTCGGTCCGCGATTGTTGTGGTTTCCTCGGATGAACACGTATTCGTCTTCACCCGACCCCTCGCACATCACCATTATCGGCTCACCCGGCTGATTTCGCTCGGCGATCTGTTTCCAGGCCGCAGCCGTCGTTTCGATTTTCGCAACGTCTTCGACGGCGATCAGTTTTGACGCAACGGCGATCGATGGCCACGCTGAGTCCCGGCGAGCGACACTGACGACATTCTTGACGATTTTGTCCAACGAAGAATCTGGCGTCACCGTCAGCGATGCATTGGACTTGCAGATTTCGGGATGCGTCACCGGTGCTTCGTCAGGCATTCCCATCAAGCGGACTTCGCGGATGGCGAACCAACCATCGCCTTCGTCCAGAAATTCCAGATGACAGCGGTGACCGAGATATCGCTTTACATCCCCTGCAATTCGAATCCATCGGAACTCGCTGTCGGTATCGATGGGCTGCCTGCAACCTCCGAACAGCAGCTCGCTGAACTCGTTCATCACATAGCCATCGATGATCAATCGAACGCGGGCTCCTTTTCCAGCAGCCAGAATTTGAATCTCAGGATGTGTGAGAACAAACTCAGGTGAGCTCAATTGTCCTCGCAGTTTTGGCGACTTAACAGCAGAGCTCACAACCCCGGCGGCGTCTGAGAAGTTTTCGGTCGCCGACCATGCGATTGAATCAGAGCCACCTGTCGTCGCAGATTCGAATGCGGCGCCAAAGGTGAGCCAGTTTGGTGGAATGCCATTGCGGAGGTCAGCCGCGACCTCCGTCGGTGCGCCGATTTTTGTTTCGATCCAGCCGCTGGATTTGGCCGCCTCGGGGATCGTCAGTGCGGCGGCTGCCTGGTCTCGCGACTTCAGCCATTCTTGAATCACAACTGGAGGCGACAGATCAGGCGGTGACTGAGCCAGCGTCGCCAGAAGAGAAAGTGGATTCGACAAATCCTTCGATTTTTCCGTTCTCAGCAGTTGGCGAATAGCAGCTACGCGAGTGTTCTCCTGAGCAGCGTCAGAGGAAGCCGACGCCATCGCTGCTGCAATCAACGATTCGAGCTCCGCATCCGATAAATGCGAGATCGCGTTTTCGACGACGTCTGCGGTCTGTGTCTTCGAGGAAGCGAGCGACGCTAGAAGTTGGTCGGTTTCCTGGTGGTTGTCCAGCCATTCAATTCGCCGCCGTGAGCTTTGAAGAAAGCCTGACAGAGCATAATAGTCTTCCGCCGTGATCGCATCAAACTTGTGATCGTGGCATCGAGCACACGCGATGGTCAGTCCGAGAAACGTCTTTCCAAAGACGTCGATCTGGTTGTCGATCCGCGACGCTTCCTCAGCCTTCACGTCGACGGGTGCATGCTTGTCTTCGCACAGATACCAGAAGCCGGTGGCGATGATCGATTCGTTAAAGCCCAACTCCGGATTTCGTCGCGGCGAACTCATCAGGTCGCCCGCGAGGTGTTCTCGCACGAAGTCGTTGTAGGGCACATCCGCGTTCAGGGCTCGAATGACATAATCGCGATATCGCCATGCGTAGGGCAACGGAAAGTCGAATTCGTGGCCCAATGTTTCCGCATATCTCATCAGATCCAGCCAATGCCGAGCCCAGCGTTCGCCAAACTGAGGCGACGCGAGCAGTTCATCGACGACCCTTTCCATGGCGACCGGCGTCGGGGCGGAATCGTTGAAGAATCGATGCTGCTGTTCGATGGTTGGAGGTAACCCGATCAGATCCGCGTACAGACGCCGCAGAATGGCTCGACGATCAGCATCGGCGGCCGGTTCAAGTCCCTCGGCTTCCATCTTCGCAAGTAAAAAGGAATCGATGTCACTGGTTGACCAATTGGTGTTTTTAACCAGCGGAACTGACGGGCGTTCGATCTTCTTCCATGCCCAGTGCGAAGCGATTCGTTGCTGCATTGGAAACGCAGCCTTTGGAGCCGAAGCAGACGCTAATTCAGATTCCATATCTTCCGGCCATGGGGCACCGTCCTGAATCCACTTCGTCAGGATATCGATTTCTTCATCCGGCATCTTGCTGCGGGGAGGCATCTCGAAGCCCTCGTAACGGACGGCCTGAATCAGCAAGCTGCGATCCGGATCCGATGGGATGATCGCAGGCCCGCTTTCGCCGCCGGACAACATCGCCTTTCGCGACGTGAGCCTCAGTTCTGCTTCGATGTCGTCCTGATCCCCGTGGCATTCGAAACAGCGAGATTCCAGAAGCGGCAGCACTTTGTCTCGAAAGAACGCCGCCTGTTCTGGTGACACATCCGAGTCGGCCGATTTGTCAACCGCTTCAGCAACCGAGTCATCGGCTGCAGCATTGTTGACATGAAAGATCAAAGCGACCGAGATGGCCGCCAGGATAATAAAACCGCTCGCGATAGAGACGATCTGCACTGTGCGAAGCCGAAGCATGCAGGAATCCTGCTATTGATTGGGGTGTGTTATGCGCGGAGTCGATGGAAGGTCCGCTATTGTCGCAAAATGCACCACCCAAATGCAACACTACACCGAACTACTCTTCGCTGAGCCAGTCCATAATGAAATCGTCCTCACTGGCAGCACGGCGAGTCTGTTTGCTGCGAGGCGGCGTTGATGCCGAACCGGAACCCTTGCCTGATGCGTCCGATTGCTTCGTTTTTCGAGGCCGATCGTTTTCCAGCCCGGCCTTTTCCATGAGACTGCGAGAAAACGTGTTCTCTTCTTCCGGGACCGGAGCATTTCCCGACACGGTATAGTCGATGTTGAACATGTGCTTCGAAATGCTGACCTGATCACCCGGCATCAGAACTTTCGATTCACAACGTTCACCGTTGACCTTGATGCCGTTGCTGCTTCCCAAATCACGGATATGCCAGTATCCATCCTTCAATTCAAACTCACAGTGGTGCGAAGACACGTTCTGAAAGTCGAGCTTAATGTCGCACGAAGACCGGCGGCCGACCAGCAGTTTCTTACCCGCAAGCGGAATCGGATCGCCGCCGCCGCATGGAATGAGTTTACCTAGCATGTGAAACGTCTCTCCGTTTTCGTTCAAACGCACCAAAGCCGAATCAGTCAGGTGATGGCTTCAGAAAAGATAGGATTTTGAAAACTGATCGCCATGTCTTTCTCGCAGGAATCCAAACTTTGCTGAATGAAACCAGCGTTGATGGACATCAGCGGAAAAACTGGCTCTATGTTGACAGGAAGCAAACTCAGCAAAAAGCGTTCCACAGGTTGCATCGAATTTGGCACTGCCATTCAATGAAACGCCCGGAAACTCCCGACTTGTTCTCCAGCCACATGGATGTCAGGTGACCGAGGAGACTAATGGACAGTTCCCTTGCAGTCAAACTTTTTGCTGAGTCAGTCCCGCGAAAAACATCGACAAAGAAGCCGGCTCATTCGCAAACGCTACGTCCGCTGTGCTCGGAAGGTTCATGATTTCCGCATAGCATGTGAACAAAACCTGACTTTGGCAGTACGATAGGCGTTCCTGCCCGTGCAGTCGCAGTAGGCCAGAAACGGCCACCTTCCTGAATTGGCCTTCATGGAGCATAGGGTTGTGGTTCTCTTTTTTCGCGAATTGACTTTCGCAATTCAACAAGGTGTTGCTGGTGTCGCTGTTTGACCGGGAATTGCTGTATTCAGAGCTGACGTCGCTGGGTCACGCTGAGTGGGCGAACGAACTGCGCCGCAAGACCGATTTGGCACTCAGCCCGGAACGCCATGGCATGCTGAATCAATGGGTTGAAGCATGGAACGGTCTTCCCGACTGTGCCAATTCGATTCTGTCGGCAGATGGCGATGCCGTGACGCTGCGGGGCTCGATGAGTGACTCCGATCAAGCCCAGCTTCAAGCGTCGCTCAGGCAGTTTCACCCATGGCGAAAAGGGCCGTTCGATTTGTTCGGCGTGCCGATTGATACGGAATGGCGATCATGTCTCAAATGGAATCGCTTAGCTCCGCATGTTGATCTGCGCAATCGGCGCGTTCTCGATGTCGGCTGTGGCAACGGTTACTACGGATGGAAAATGCTGGCTCGCGGCGCAAAGATGGTCCTGGGTTTGGATCCGTTTTTGCTGTTTCTGATGCAGTTTGAAGCCGTTCGAAAATATGCGGCCAGCGATTGTGCTCATAACATTTTGCCGCTCACCGATGCCGATCTGCCGCCGCGACTGGCGCTGTTTGATGTCACGTTCTCAATGGGAGTGCTCTACCATCGAACCAGTCCGATCGATCATTTGCAAACGCTCTGGCAGACACTGGTGCCCGGCGGAACTCTTGTTCTGGAAACGCTGGTCCTGGAGTCTTCCGAGTGTACCGTGCTGGTTCCCAGCGACCGCTATGCCAAGATGCGAAACGTGTGGCTCATCCCTTCCGTGCCCATGCTGCTTTTGTGGCTGACTCGCTGCGGCTTTCGAGATGCTCAGGTTCTGGATGTTTCTCGCACGACGGTTCAGGAGCAGCGTCGCACAGATTGGATGACCTTCGAATCGCTCGGCGACTTTCTCGATCCAGCCGACGCAACCAAAACAGTCGAAGGTTACCCATCTCCTATTCGCGCCTTGATCACAGTAAGACGTGGACATTAACGGTCCGAAGGTATCAGCCGTTTCCGTGTCAAAAATGGCCCGGCGTCTCTTAAAAAGGCCAAAGACCGAAATTCGCAATTGCGGGTGGTGTTTCAACTCCCTCAATGGTTGCTGGCGAGTTTATGCCGCGTAAAGCTAACTGGTCCAACCAAGAAATGAACCGCAACCCACCACGAAAAAAAACCAGCATTTCTGCTGGGTTTTTAAAGTACCGGAGGCGGGGGTCGAAACATTCGTGTTTGAGCAGGGATACAAGGCACTTTCTGAAAGTGGTGGCACGCCAGGTGGCACACTTCCAGAAGACCCTCGCTTGCAGGCAGTCGTTGATGCATGGCCGTTGTTGAATGAACACGGTCGATCGACGATTCTGAAAATCATACAAGCATCCCACAGCCAACCACCAGATGGATGATACTGCGGCATGCCATGATTCGCCACCACGCATTCTGGTGACGAGCCAATGCCAACCTTTGGCAACAGCAATTGCGGACGCTCGAACGAAATGCAAAATCGGATACGCACAGCGATCAGGTAGCCCCACCAACGACGTCAATCAGACGTTCATATATTCGTGTCGGATCGGAAAAGCGACCTCCTCTTCTGCTTCTCTCAACGCTCCAGACACTCTTGCACTGCGTTCGAATCTGGAATCGCCGGTACGTGAATCATCTCTTCCTGGAAGCTGTAAACCGGCTGTGTCGTTACAGCATACCGAATACGGCTCGCACTTTGATAATCCCAAGTGTCTGCCACTTAAAACCCACGAAACGGCCTAGGAAACAGCGTTCATTCGTGTAAATTTGAGAGCCGAGTTTCGTTACAGCACAACATTAAATGAAGGATGAAATTTACATGAGCGAACAGAGTATATGTGCCATATCTAGCGATTTGGAAGTTGTAGCCATGAGGTTTGAAATTTTCAATGACGAAGACGTAAAGGTGTTCTTCTCAGGGAATGATGGCACGATCGAATTACCCCTGTCGGACGTTGCAATGATTGATATAGCACTTGCCATACTTGACGTAAAACAGAGTAAAATGCCTTCTAAAACCGAGCTCAAAACGGGGTTCAGAACGGGGTTCAGGGTGCTTCGCGGGAAAGAGGGTCCGAAAACTAGACGCATTCCGTGCGAAGGAAGTGAAAAATCCAGTCCGATTGTAAATGTGATTCTGGCATTCATGGAACGGCAGCCTAATTGGCAAGGAAAAACGAAATCCCGATTTATAGATTGTTCGTTGAAAGATGGTTCGTCAACCTCGGAGCCCTTGTCGCGTCGAGCTTTCGCTCATCGGATCAACGAGTACAGAAAGGCGTTCAGATTCATTCACCTCTCCATTCAAACGATTCGATTCGATCGTTTCAGGCATGAGCGAATGCATTGGCTGGAAGAAAGTGACGCAAGTGATCACAAGGACGAAGAACGCGAAGCACTGGAAGCGATGGCAACTTTTCGCAGCACACAACACAACGACTTGGAGAAACACTAATGAACATCGGCACGATAACCTGCTGGGACGATATTGCGGGGAACTATCGAATCAGGCAGCATTTTGAAAACATGATTCGCGAACTCGGAGTACGCAAGTCTCAGATTCAACGTCAAAACATTCTGATTCTGGGGGACTCGCGAGCGGGAAAGACATAAGCTGTTCAGTGGCTCATTCGCTGCCTGCACTGCGATAGGATTTGCCCGGAAACACTGAACCCGGTTTGTGGCGGTACGTGTAAACGTTGCAGGGAAGTCGATCCTCGCTTCGGCGATGCTGGGATATTGCCTTGCATCTGCCGGGCAAGTACCTCACCGACACGGGGTCGGCGGGGTTTGTGCCAGCAATAATCCCGTCATCCCACTGGATGACGGGAAGAAGGCCGTAACATTTATGACAACTGTTCCAACAGCGACAACGCCTGACGAACGCGTTGGTCGTTGAACGGCGCTTGCGCAATCCGCAGCGCAGTGGGTCTGGTACGAATGCGTGGGATCAGTTTT
>JANMEV010000296.1:0-10511 GCA_031377305.1 Planctomycetota bacterium
CTGGAAAGTTCTCGACACCTTCTCAACACGCTGAAGAATCCGCTGTTTGAAATATGACTGAGACAAATGCCGAGCGACGTTCGTTCGGCCGTGGAAAAAACTGGATGCCGTTTCGACGGCCATTGAATGATCACTGCGTCATGAACCTTTCTGAGCCTGAGTTCCCATCGCAAGACCTGATCCCCGCAACGGGACTTGACCGCGCGATGTGGAAGCCCGGATCGGAAACATTGTTCCTGACCCTTCCGAAAGCACACTCACTTAGCAGCACACCCCGACCCATGAAAGATGGCTCACGACACCAGTCAGCCGTCGACGCTTCTTCTGGCCGCCCATCGAAAACACGGCAGAAGACTCAGAGATCGAACCGCAACTCAGCCCTCGACTCTGATCAGGACGTTTGTCAAACCAGCAACAGGACAGCGAATGCCATTTCCGAAAGTCTCGGATATCTCGCTCTGCCATTGCCGACAATCTCATGGTCACCATCGTGCTTTACAGTGTCGGCGTTTAAGTCAGATCGACTGAATCGCCAAATGCTGAAACCCGGTCAATGCTCAGGCAGCAATCGGGCTTCGGAAACAGGAACCAGTCACGACGCAAACGGATCGTTCGCCTGAACGAAAGTTGTGACGATGAAAAAAGAGATGTTGATCAACGTCCTCCAACCGGAGGAAAGTCGTATCGCCATTGTGGAGGACGGAGTTCTGGAAGAACTCTATGTCGAGAGAAGTAGCGCCGAAAACTACGTCGGTAATATCTACAAGGGTAAGATCGTCAATATTGAGCCCAGTATTCAGGCCGCCTTTGTCGACTTCGGCGTCGGCCGAAATGGGTTCCTTCACATCAGCGATGTCGAGTATCAATACTACAAGCACCTGGTGAAGGACGAACCGGAAGAAGAGGACGAAGGCAGTCGCGGCGGGCGCGGAGGTCGGCCTCCAAAGCATTTGAACGAACGTAATGCTCGCAACAAGCCGCCAATTCAACGAGTCTTCCAGCGCGGCAGCGAAGTTCTCGTCCAGGTCATCAAAGAAGGCATTGGCAACAAAGGCCCCACGCTTTCAACGTACATCTCGATCCCCGGCCGCTACCTTGTCCTGATGCCAGGCCTGCAGCGGGTCGGCGTGAGTCGCAAGATTGACGATGAGAAGACTCGCCGTCAGCTTCGTCAGACAATGAAGGCCATTCAGCCGCCGGGCGGACTGGGCTTTATCATTCGAACTGCGGGTATCGATCGCGAAGAAGCCGATCTTCGCCGCGACCTGAACTATCTTCTGCGTCTTTGGGAGACCATCGTACGGAAGCTGAAGAAGTCGACGGCGCCGACGGATATCTACGAAGAAAGCGACATGATTATTCGCACGATTCGAGATATCTACAACAACGAAATCGACACGGTGATCATCGACGAAGACAGCGCATTCGAACGAGCGCGCGAGTTCATGAAGATCGTTATGCCGTCGCACGTGAATCGCGTCCAGCGGTATGAAGGTGCTGAACCACTCTTCAAACAGTACGGCATTGAAGACGAGATCGCTCGAATTCAGGATCGTCACGTTCCACTGCCAGGCGGAGGCTCTCTGGTCATCGACCAAACCGAAGCCCTTGTGGCGATCGACGTTAACAGCGGCAGCTTCCGCGCAGACAACGACGCCGAAAAGAGTGCCTACCAGATGAATCTGAAAGCGGCACACGCCATTGCTCGTCAGATTCGTCTGCGAGATCTCGGTGGCGTGATCGTGAACGACTTTATCGACATGCGTGAAGAACGCCATCGCCGTGGTGTCGAGCATGCTCTGCGTGACGCTGTCATGCGAGACCGAGCTCGTACGCGAGTACTTCGAATCAGCCCATTCGGCCTGATCGAGATGACTCGACAGCGAATTCGACCGTCACTGCGACGCAGCGTGTACGAAAACTGCCCGGCATGTAATGGGGTAGGGCAGGTTAAGACGGCGGAAAGCCTGTCCATCGAAGTCATGCGATTGGTCATGTCCGCATCGGCTCAGGAGACCGTGGCAAAAATTCAGATCGAAGTCCACGACCGCGTCGGCAATTACCTGAACAATCGCAAGCGCAAAGAGCTGATTCGGATTGAAGACGAACACGAAGTCGAAATCGTGATCGTCGCCAAATCAGACGTGTGCCTCGAACACATGACCTTCCGCAGTGAAGACTCAAACGGCCGCGAAGTGAATGTGACATAGTCTTCGCGCGGTGAACCTGTCGATGCTCAAATAGACCAAGGCCGGCTCTTCCAAAGAGCCGGCCTTTTTTGTCTTCCATCCCGATGCCGTGTAACCCACCAGCCAGTCGCAGGCAAGGCGCGTAATGAAAAGCTGTTTGGCAGGAACCTCATCTTCAGAGAACAAAACGCCAGTACGACCCACTTCGCGTTTGCCAGGTGTTGTGGGCTGGATATTCAACGTTATGGTTTACGAGCCTTCGGATCGGCAAACGTGATTTCAAAGACGATCGTTCCAAAAGAGTCATCGAAAACTTTCTCGACGCGAAACGCCGACTTGCTATCGGGCTGCGGTTTCAGTTCTGAATGTCTCTGAACGACAATGAATTGCACCAATGATTGCGTCATTCTCCTCAGCGAGTCGTCAGAAAACGGCGCATCTCTGAAAACGGTCTCGTTGTCAAAGTGTGACTGAGGAAAGAACCCGGAATAACCATTCAGGATTGGGAGGTGTTGGTGTGTCGTTCTCAGCATCCATCGAGTCGTTTGGTCAAAGTCCGCAACGTCTCGACCCGGCGCAAACGGTAGAAAGATACAACATTTCCCCGGCGTCAGTTGTGCCCTCAGGAACGTTTCCCAACTGTCAACCCTGCTAAGATTCGGCACACCAACAGTCTGCAGTGCTTGCGGTGGAATCTCAATCGCCAGCAAGACTGCAACAGCCGCAAGAATCACCTTTCCCAGGATCCCGGACAAACGCCGTGACCGAAGTCTAATCATCAGCCAACGCTGGACTCGATCAAATCCAACGGCACAAAGCAGAATCAATGAAAGTTGCATGAAATATCCGAAGCGAAACGCACTGCGCACTTGAGACATGCCCGGGCAATATTGGCTGAGCAGTGGCCACAACTTACATCCGGCGACCTGAAGATTGGTGCCCAGTGAGAGCAGGGCAGATGCCACAGCAAGCAGAAAGAGAAACTTCACGACGGGTCGAGTTCGCAGGCGACGAATTGATCTCAGTTCACTTATCGCAAGAATTGCAAAAAATGTGCGGAACCATCCCGGCGAAAGATACCACGGGCGATCGGCATTCTGGCCTGGCCATCGAATCAACGCCGACGACTGCACTTTGAAAATGTCGCTCCATTTTGCCGACAGTTCGCCAACAAGTGACTCCGGCCGATCAAACTTGTTCAGCTCCATCACTCTGTACATCGGCAGAAGTAGAGGGATCAAAAGGATGGTCGCCAACGCCAGGCTAACCATCGCTCCCGGCCACCAGACTTTAATCCGCCGCCACGGCACAAATACCCAAATCGTCAATGGAGCCAGCAAGGCGACGAACAGCCCATGATGAATGGAAACGGCAAAAACCATGAAGCATCCAATTCCAAGCTCTAGCCCTTTCAGCAAAACACGGCGAGTTCGCATGTTGTTTGCACCGATTTGAATCGAAGCGATGGATCGTAAATCTATCGCGGCAGTGATCAACCAGAGCACCGGCCATAAAGGGATGAGCTGAATCACATCCGCCTGAGCATGCGCAAGCGGATGCCAAACCATGGCAAAGCCACCGATCAATGAGGCGAACAGTGACAGTCGCAGCCGTCGCAGCAGACGTACGGCAAACCAGCCATTCAGAAAAAGAGACAACAGCAGGTACACGTTGTACGCCAGCGCTGGCGACGCCGTCATCCAGAAAACTGGAGCCACCAGCATTGTCGCCGGTTGCGGTTCGCTGAACGCAAATGTCCCTTTCGCCGGATGAAAGATCGGTGCGTCCCAGTATCCAACCAAACCTTCCTGCAGTCGATCTGCATTCCAAACCATCGTCCACGCATTGAACAGCGGCACTGTTCCGATCCCTGTACTCGTCGTTGGGATCATCGAAGCCGGAGATCCCAGAACGAATCTCAGCGGCCACGCCGTCGCGATCAGGACCGTTAAAAAAATCGATGCCAATTGGATCCAGCCAGTCATTGGCCTGCACAGTTGACTAGTAGTTCCCACGCCCAAACACATTTGTAGTTTCGTATTCATTTCAGCCTGATGTCGAGGAACTTTGTTACCGAGCACTTCACCCCACGACAAAAAGGCGATATTCCGAATTAATCGCAATATTTGATCGCGACAAATCGCTTCCGGGGCGCTCCGCCGCTACGAGCTTTTTCGACGACGGTCTCTGTATTGATATCCCTCGCCTCCTTGATGTGCTTCAGACACTCTTGAACAATGTCGCTCTTGTCGTCAAGCGGACCATATCTGCCACTCTTCAAGCAGAGAAACCGGAATCGACGACCGCGCTGTCGGCAACTGCCACAGAGATCCAGATTTGCCCCAGCAGATCACAGTCGTATGGCAGTCTGTCACAATCAATGTTCTACATCGAAACCCGGCTTTTCCGGGGGAGCCGTTTGTCGAGTATTTCGGACTTAACTTTCCAGCGAGTTTCAAGTGTTCAAGTTGAACAAACACTGAGTGCAAACTACTTTGGCAACACCATTAACGCTGGAATGTGTTCCGAAACATCAATCTGGCTGTCAATTGGAATCGAATCGAATGAACTTGTCTTCCCCGATGGCCAATGGATTGTCAATCGCTCAACAACGCCATTTTCCCCAAGGCCGAAGTGCAGCATCCGCTCATTCGATGCCTGGTATCCGTCGCCAGCGGTCAACTGTTGCCGAATGCTCGTTCCGGCAAAGTGAACCTCTGCAACCGTACCTCTGGCATCACGTTCTGACAGATCCGCATGAAGGCGGACATTCACCCAGTGTCCTGTGTTTTGGGACTTGTTCGTTGCAAGAATGAAAGGCGTTCCAATACACGAGAGGCCAAAATCCTCAAGCCCATCACGATTCCAATCCATCACTGCCACCGATCGTCCGAGCAACTTTCTTGCAAAAAGAGGATCCGAGCCCTTGGGCGACTCCAATTCGAATTGAGTCATTCCAATGTTTCGAAACAACTGCAGTGGCATCGAGTATTCGACGCTGGGCTCTCCGAAATCCGCGACATGACCATTTGCGACGACGACTTCTGAATGGGTGTCATTATCTGCATCCAGAAATTGGGTTCCCCATCCCACATACGGAATTCCAGGTGCTTCCAGACCAGTGCCACTAATTGCATCTTCGAAGAAGCCGCCCTGATGTTGCAGGTACAGGCAGTTGGCCTCGCCCTCAAAGTTTGTCACGAAAAGGTCCACGCGCTGATCATGATTGATATCCCCGCCTGCGACACCCATGCACGCGGTGGACTGCCCGTCTCGATTAAACGCCAGACCACGCTGGGTGGCTTCATCGGTGTATTTGCCCTCTCCTTTCGGACGAAGAAAGAAGTTGGGAACTTGGTCGTTTGCAACAAACAGACTCGGCCGCAAATCTTCATCCGGATATAGGGCGACGAGGCCCAGCCCTTTGCAATTGGTGGTCGGCGTGGCATCCGGAACGTATGCAAACGTGCCGTCACCCTGAGACAAAAGCACTTGATCTGGCGCACCCTCAAAAGCCTGCACAGAGCATCGATTCTTGCCGCATTCCACAAGAAAGACGTTGTCGCCCTCAAGATAGTTGACATCATACAAGTCTGGATTTCCATCTGCGTTCAGATCAAGAATCACGCAACTGGTCGTCCACGAATGATCGCTGATTCCAGCAAACTGCGTGACATCTGAGAATGTTCCGTCACCATTGTTAAGCAATAGTCGATTCACGCCAATACTCGCAATGTACAAATCAGGAAATCCATCATTGTCGAAATCGCCAGCAGAGCAGCCTTGGCCATAGCTATCATCCAGGAGTCCAGCCTGACCAGTGACATTGGCAAATCCGGTGCGATGGTTCCTATAGAGGGCGTCGTTGTAACTGGCGGATGGTCGAAAGAAGCGTTGTCCGACTGGCCACTCTTCTCCCTGGGGCAGCAGAATGTCCGACCACCCATCCATATCAAAGTCGACGACACCCAAGCCGCCTCCGGTCGATTCAAAGATACGGACGCTCGACAAATGGGAATCTGCACTTTGAAAATAGGTGAAATCAATTCCTGTGTTGGCAGCTTCGTCCACAAATTGCAGCGGAAGCCGAGATCTCGTCGATGGCGCTGGGGAACGATTCGGAACCGAAGACGACGCTTCGAAGGACGGAATTGGGAAATGAGAGAAGTTGTAAATGCGAGTCAAATCAGATTCGGTAGCAAATCTTGGCTGACTGGAACCCTTGACGCGGGAGATGGCGTTCGCGGTATGTTCGGGCAGATCGCGGAGATTCACGTCGTTACCCAATCTGGCTGTCCACGCCCATGCTTCCCACAATCTTCCTGTATCGACAAGGATCTGAATGAAACGCAAAAACTTTGGAACGTCGCTTCCCTGACTGATGAGGACACTTTCTGTCATCATCGCTCCTTCATGCAGCAATTCGGCCCGCTTTTGAAAGGCAGCGCTCGCTAACGGATCAATCGGAGCCAGCACTTGCCCTAACTGGTACACCGCTCGTTCATAGAGCGGATCAAGCTTGACCGATTCCCACAGGCAACGAATAGCCGCTTCGTTCTTCCCATGGCGACGGCACCACATTCCAAGAACGTACCAAACGTGCGGATGACTCCGCACGCTCTTCGGCAACTCCATTTGCCATGATTCAAATTCTGCTACGGCACTATCAAGCAGCAGTTCACCGAGCAACGCCTGAGCTTCAGCAAGCTCTGGATGCGACCCAAGCAGCCGTCTAAGTTGATCCCTGGCAAGGGGCGTGCGTTCCTGAAGAATCTCTTTTGCCAAGACCGCATAGCTGGTTAGCGGATCCTGTTGATCACTGGAAACGCAGCGGGACAGAAATGTGGATTCCGGAGGTTCCCTGTGCGGCTGGGTCAGCATGACAAGATCTTTAAGTTCAATACGACCGTATTGAAGCAGCTTCATTAAGTGCTGATCAGCTCGAGCCCTCTGGCGGCAGATCACAAGCAACGTTGCCAGTCTTGATCGAAGCGATGAATCCTGAGGAGTTTGCTGAACAACATAGTTAAGGTGTTCAATAGCCAGAGAAAGCTGACAGTTATCGAGATAGTAGTTGCCGACAAGTTCAGAGGCTCGAATGGAAGCCCGTGAACCGTCCTTCCGGATCAAGTCGAAGTGATGAAATGCAGCGTCCGGTCTTCCGGAGTTCATCTCCATCTCTCCAAGAATGAATTGGGCGTCTCGCCAAAGTGGGTCGTCAACGGGAATAGCAAGTGCGGTGGCGTTTGCTGCCTCGACATCTCCAGCGTTGGCTTGCTTTTCCAGCGTGGTCAAATGCTCGACAGAACTCGGGGCGTTACATCCGGTCAGGGAAATACAAAGACACCCGATCTGCAACAAGAGAATCGCTAACCAATTTCGGATTCCGGTGACAACCATCGGGAGACTCCAGGATGATCAAATAGGTGTAATTCCGAGGCCCTACGAAACCGCCGAAAATACCATGGTAAAGAATCTGAAACGCAAAATGCCACTATTGAGAATGGTGAATTGCAATTCGGAATCGCTTGGGCCCAATTTCTGTGTTATCTTCCGCTAGGAAAGCACATCGCTCTTCGCCCGTCTGACCCTATAAATATTTCTGCCACTGTCCACTCTGACTTAATACACGGTGAATTCGGATGGCAACCGCCCTGCAGCCTGAAAAAACTTCTCCGGATCCTGAAGCTCGCAACAGCCGGTGGTCCGCAGGAAAACGATTCTTGCTCAGTTTCGGATTGATTGTTTTATCTGTTTGGCTTGGCAACATGACCTACCGATATGCTAAGTCTCGCGCATATCGGTCCGCGTGTGAGGCATCGTCTGAAGCTCGGAATTGGCTTGGCCTGCGCGAGATTTCGGGGAAGTGGGTTCGATGGGATTCCACCGCGGCTCGCGGTTGGTGGTATGCGGCTGAAGCTGCACAGGAGCTGGAAGACCTTGAAGAGTTGGCCGTTTGTCTCGGCAAAGTCCCTGAATCTGATCCAAAATCCATTCTGGCTTACACCGAAAAAGCGAATTTGGAATGGACCGCGCTGAATCGCCCACTCGATGCGATTCGCACGAGCACTCATGTCCTGGAAATGGACTCCAGAGTCCTGGAAATTCATTCCCGTGTGATTTCGTATTACGCCATGACGATGCAGAGAGCTCAGATGTTAAAAGCAATCCGTGCCGCAGTTACTTCTGGGGCTGAACCAAAGGAAAGCTACACGTACCTCATGATGGCGGACTTCCTGGCGTTCACAAACGGTGACTCAATCAACACGCTATGGCTCGCGGCTGAGCCGGACGAAGTTCGCTTCAAAATCGGCCTGGCAATTCAGACGGCAGTGAAACTGACAATGGATCAGGACTCGTTGCGAACGGAACAATCCGTCAAGCTGAACAAAGAAGCTGAACAGCAGCTCAATTGGTTCCTCGAGAACCAGCCTGGTGATCCCGTCTTGCTCTCCTATATGCTACACAGAGCGTATCTCGCGGGTGACGTGGCTGGGGCGGCAAAATTGCTACTACAGGTGGACGAGCGCGGTGTTGACGATCATATGATTTGGGTCTATCGATCCTGGTACCACGCGATGGTAGATGAATTTGAGGACGCCGAGAAATCGATTCTCGAAGCGATTCGATTGCACCCTATGAGTCCCCTTGCACATCATGAATACACAAATCTACTTCGACGTTTGCAGCGACCCGAAGTGGCAGATCAACAGAGAATTGCCGCCTACGGGAAATACTTGCGATCTGAAATCATGCGAATGGAGACCGCGTCCGATCTGACACCTGCATTGATGCTGCAAATTCAAAGCTACGCAGAAGCCTGTGGCGATGCTGAAATCACCGAGTCTATTCAAAAACGGCTGTGACGAATGATCACGTATGGGGAAACGAAAACAGTCAAAACAACGCAGCAATCCTTTAAGGCAGGCGGCAAAAATGAGTCTACAAACCGCACCCTGGGCAATCCTGAGACACTCGGCAATGCCCTGGCTTCAAATCGGCTAGCGTCTCAGGCGACACAGATACCCAACATCCTAGCCCATACCTTCAGAAAACTCGCTGCAGAAAAAATGCTGAGATCTCGGAATTTTTTGTGATTTCTGTTGAATTAAACTGGAATTAATAATCAACAAGACGATAACGTGTTGGTTTCTTGCGCTCTTCCGCTGAAGTTGGCGACAACTCCCGCCGCTCAGCTGTTCAGATAGGCACTTTCGTATGATCTTTCGTTGCTTACTTGGGCTTTGTTTGTTCTGTATTGGCTGCGGTGGGGTCGCCGGGCCGGATTTGCAAACGGTCACTGGAAAAGTGACGAAGGGAGGAAAGCCACTCACGGGCGTCACCGTGACTTTTTCTCCGGTGGGGCCAGGGCCTTCGTCCGGTGGCATCACGAACGACGAGGGAAAGTTTGTTTTGCTGTGCCAAAGCGGCAAGGCTGGTGCGGTTGTCGGTAAGCACAAGGCTGTTTTGATGATGTCCGAGGCACCAAGTTCAGCTCCAGTTGGAATGGAAGCAATGATGGCGGCCCGTAAAGCGTCGGAGTCAAAGGGCTCACGCGGTGCACCTGCTAAGTCAACTGCAGTCGCCAGCTTTCCCCCTGAATATGCGAATCCGCAGGACACCCCGCTGGCCTACGAAGTGAAGGCTGGCGCTAACGATTTTGATATTGTAATTCCATAGTTTTCTTTTTGGAGGATTTGAAATGGTTCGAAAGAGAGCGATGACTCGAGCGTTCACGCTGATCGAGTTGTTAGTGGTTATCGCAATTATTGCGATCTTGATTGCGTTACTACTACCGGCTGTGCAGCAGGCTCGCGAGGCGGCTCGGCGTACGCAGTGCAAAAACAATTTGAAGCAGCTGGGGTTGGCGTGTCATAACTACCATGATGTGTACAACCAATTTCCGATGAACTGGTTTAACGGGAACAATGACTCGCAACCCGACCCAGCCAATCCGCAATACCCAAACGGCAACTGGCCTTGGACAGTCATGGCTCTGCCATATATCGAGCAACCTGCGCTGTATAGCCAGATCTCCCAGTACTTCAGTGTTGCCGTCGGCAAAGACATTGATAACCGAGGGATGGGGTATCGAAATCAGATCGGCACAACTCCTTCACCTAATACTCTTTCCCGAATCGCCATTGCTACATACGTTTGCCCCTCCAATGATCAGGAGAAGGTTCGTCGGGACCAAGTCGCTGAAATTGATAATGGTGGATGGGGCGGGGCTTCGCAGGGACCAAAGGGTGGATTGGACTACGTTGGAAACATGGGGCATGTTTGGGCTGGTTGGAAGGACTGCGGCGACGTTCCAGATTT
>JANMEV010000297.1:0-4553 GCA_031377305.1 Planctomycetota bacterium
ACAGGACGAGCGGCCGGAATTCGACTGCCGCGTGATTCCGCAACGGAGTCCAGTCGGCCAACTGTTCGATCAGGCCGAGACGCGCGGCGATGCTCGGGCCGGGGCTTACCAGGTCGGCTGTTTTCCGGGCGTGATTTTTCGGGTCGGGGACCTGAAGGGCGACGATTCTTGTCCGCTGAGACGTTTTTGCGTGGAGGCATTTTTCCAAATTCCGCATTTTGCGAAGGGTCAAAGAGCCTCGAAAGTATACCCATCCTCGAAATCCACTGCGGGATGGAAAGTGGTTTCCGTGGCAGAGATATCGGGAAAGACCGACGTTTTCCCAGATTCGCTCAGGTTCTTTGGCACCCCAACGACCGCCAAATCCGGAAAAGCTTCGCACGATACTCTTCTGAAGGTAACGATAAGGTCAGCTATTTTTGAAGAACCAGCGATCCATCCGGCCGTTTCGATTGTTACACTTTTACCGAACAGTTGCGCCAGTACGATAAAGTACAAGGTTTCGCGAATCGTCTGATGTGACTTGGTTCGCCACGGTGAAATGCCTGCTTTCCCGTCTTTCGCTGGCGTTGTTCGAAGGATGGCTCTAATGAATGTGCGACTGGCTTCGGTGTACTTTTCGCTGCTTGTTTTGGCATGCTGCGCCAGTAGTTCCTGTGCCCAAAACGGGACGTCCACTGGCGGCAATGGTGGGTTTGGCAGCGGAAGCAACCTCCCCACCACAATCGGCACTGGGTCGTCTCTTGGAACAACGGGAACTTCGGGAACCTCATCCCTGACCGGCTCCACCGCTAGCAAGACGGGCGCCGCTGGGACCACAGGCGCGAACTCAAAGGGAACTGCAGCTCAATCTTTCGTCGGCGGTAATGCATCTCAGAATTTCGTCGGCGGTGCTCGACAGGCGACAAATCAGCAACAAAACAACCGCCAGATGCAGCAGTTCCAGACTCAACAGCAGGGCAACACTCAAACACAATCCACCGGAACGCCCCGGGCCATCCGCACGTCAATGACGATTGGATTTAGCTTTCCAACGGCCTCTGCATCACAATTGAGCGGACGACTGGCAAACGCAAATTCATTGTCGCTTGGCCGCTTCACATCGACGAAGCCCGAGTTCGCAAACGTCAACGTCAGCTTGAACAGCAACGGAGTCGCCGTGCTGACCGGTTCATCTCCAACGACAGAAGCCAGCCGACTTGCAGCGAACCTGGTTCGCATTCAGCCAGGCGTTCGCAAAGTGGATAACCAGCTTACTGTCGCTGCTGAATAGCCACGTCTCCGCACAAAGTAGGATGGGCATTCTTGCCCGTCGAATTGCAGGCGGACAAGAATCTCTGACTTAAAGAGCGTCTCGCAAAATGCTGTCGACCTTGTCCTCGAACAGCTTCTGCCATTCCGGAGCAACCAGGCAGTCGCAGTCTTCCTGAGCGTAGCCGGTGTTCCTTCGCTGATCGGCCGTCGGCGTGTAGTAGATGTAGCCGTTCGTGTATCCGGCAACGAATGTAAAGCGGTGAGGCGACTTCTGTTTGATGTTCAGACCAATCTGAGCCGTCAGTTCGCCCGGAAACGTCACCATCACGAAGTCGCCAATTCGCAGGCCGCCGACTTCGACATCCAGCGTCATTGAGCCTGCCGCCTTATTCTGAGCGAGATGCATCTTCAGCAGATCGAGATTGACGTTTAGCCTCGTCAGTTTTTCCATCGCGTTGATGTTCTCAAGGTAAGCGTCCATGTTCGCTTTGTTTTCCGCATCCATCTTCAGCAAGTCTTCCTTGCCGTTGGCTTTGTCGAGCATATACCGATGTGAGTAGTACGACGGAAACTCGCCCGAGACCTTGTGTTGCACATACAACGGCAGAAATGTTTTGAAGTTCAGGCTCGTCCCCTTGATCGACTTCAGAAGCCGCGATTGTTCTGCTTCGATATTCGCAATTCGCTGCTCCATGTCGGCGGCGCGAGCAAGCGACAGTGTCTGGTTGACGATCTTCACAACGGGCGCATCCACGACCTCGATCGTCTTCAATCCTCGCAACACGCTCAGGCCAAGCATGTTGCCAAACGGTTCCGAATCGCGTGGGTTGTGGACGTCCTTGTAGATCACCGGATTGATATCGCCCGCGCAGCCCTGAACGAAGAAAGCCATCACGTTGTCGCCAAAGTTTTCTTCGATGACCTTCGACGCGAAGCCTGGGAAATCGGCCGTGCTTCCTTTGCCGGGGACTCCCTGAATCGGGTGACAAGCAAAGTTGTAGACGACCGCCAGCGGAGTGCCATCCTTGCGATCCAGCCGCAGCAAACCGATTTCCGGGTCGACGGGCCCGATGCCAATGACGTCTTCATCGCGAGGCATCACGTACGCATGACGGACGTCGGCCTCACTTCCGTCTTTCAGATGAAGGCGTCGATTCTCCATGATCCGCACTTCCTGACTGATGCCGGTTCCGGCCTTCACAGGGACCATGTTTTTCCATGCTTCAGTCACGGCTTGAATCGTGCGTTTGTCCGCATCTTTGCAAACGACGCCGTGACAATGGCTGGCATTGACGAGCAGACTGGACTCCGGGATTCCCAAAGTCCGCTTGAGTTCGCCTCGCACGTTGGACAGAAAGTCATTTCGAATATGACCAATCTCAGCGATCGCGACTGCGTCCACCGTGACCAACACGACAATCGTCGCATCCTGTTTTAGAACCAGGGCCTTGGCGTACAACGGATCGTTCACCGCCGTATCCGTTTCCGAAATCTCCACCTTCGCGACGCCAGCAAGCAGCTCACCCGCACAAGCAATGGGCGCCAACTGAGCAATCAGCAGAACAACTGCCACGGACACAAAAACGGGGCGCAATTGCATGAGCGTTCCTTTGGTATAGTGAGCCGCAAAGCGCTAGCTGCGGGTTGATCTAATCCTAACCCGAAGCGTCAGCGAGGGATTGCTGTTGAAAACCGCAATTTTTATCCCTCACTGACGTTTCGGGTTGTGAAAACCCATTAGATCAACAGACCGCTAGCTGCGGGTGAATGTATGAAGAACAAAAAGAAACACACCCGCGGCTAGCGCCTTGCGGCTCAGACGTGTGACGTGAAGTGTAAAGAACTCATACGGAGAAACGCAGTCGTTCCCACTTTGCAATAAAGCCAGGTTGTTCGAAAACTTCCGGATTGATGACGCCTCGAGGGCATCGCCCGGAGGCCAGTTCTATCATTCCCTGACAAGCCGTGCGGCCGATATCGCGGAACAACTCGTCGGTCCATGCAATACAGTGCGGCGCCAGCATGACGTTGTCAAAGCTCGCAAATCGCGACGGCGCTGTCAGCGGTTCGTTGTTGAAACAGTCCAGTGCGGCTCCTGCAATGCTGTCGGAAGTCAGAGCGTCAAACAACGCCGCTTCGTCCACGATTCCGCCGCGAGCCGTGTTGATCAGGTACGAGGTCGGCTTCATCAGACTCAGCTCGCGAGCACCAATCAGATTGCGAGTCTGTTCATTCAGCGGGCAGTGGATCGACACAAAATCCGCGTTCGACAACAGTTCGTCCAGAGTCACTGCTTTCGCGCCATGCTGTTCGACGATCGCACTAGCAGCAAACGGATCGAAGATGAGCGGCGGTTTCATCCCGAAGCCGGACAGAAGTTTCACCAGAGCCTGGCCAATGCCGCCAAAACCGATCACGCCCAGCGTCCGGTCACGCAGTTCGCAGCCCATGTACTGACTTCGCTCATTCCAGCGAGCCTCACGCACCAGTCGATCCTTCATCCGAAAATGATGTGTCAGCGCCAGCATCCAGCCGACGCTCGCTTCCGCAACCGGCCGATCCACTGCGCCGGAAGTAATGAACAGCGCGACGTCGGCGGCCGTACAGGCTTTCACATCCACACTGTCGAAACCGACACCGAAACGACCGATTGCCAACAGGTCATCGCTCAAGGCGAGGCTCTCCGCCGTCACTCGCGGAGTCAACACGATAACTCCGTTGACACCGCAAAGTTGGCTGGCCTGAATCTCCGGATGATGCTCCGAGAAATGGTCCACGCGGAATCGGCTGTCGCCTTGAAGCATGTCCAGACCGATGTCGCGATACTTCGTGCGGCCATCGGCGTCGTAGAAATCGCCGGTGAGTGTGATTCGAAACGATCCTGGTGGTTCAGTCATTCTTTTAACCCGACTTTTGTCTTTCCCTGTAATCGCCCACTAAGGTTCTTCAGTTGTGACGAGACGAACAATGGTTCCCAATTTAGCTGGACAGCTCCAAGTTGGTCGAGTTATCGAGCATTTTTTTTGGTGGGACGGATTTGATTTTGTCGGGATCGACGCCGAGTTCGGCCAGTCGCTTTCGTCTGGTTTTCCGGTGGGACGTGCTGGCCTGGGCATTGCGGCGAGCGTGGTAGCTTTGGCGTTCGGATTCTTCGCGATAGAGTTGTTCGCGAGTGCGTGGCGGAAGGTTGAGCGACTGCATGACGACGTTCGCGGCGCGGCGAACCTGCTCCGTCGTCAGCAGTTCGCCGCTGGTCACATCCTCGCCCGGCGAAAGCTGCTGACGAACTCGGGCACAGA
>JANMEV010000336.1:0-16463 GCA_031377305.1 Planctomycetota bacterium
ACGGAACTGAGCAGAATGCGTTCGCCATCCTTCTTGATGAATGCTGCCACAATCGCCCAGTTCTGAATTGCAGCGGTTCGCATGGGAGGCAACAACATGTTGAACTCATAATCCTGGCCAACCAGAACGATGCCTTCATGCCGAATCGTGGCGATTAGATCTTCACTGGAAATCTGTTCGAGAGCATCGTAAATCGCAAGCTCAAGATCGCCCTCCAGAAACTGAGGCTGGTTGTATTTGATCGTGATATGCACGGGGATCGGCCCGGACGACCGATTACGAATTGACAACAGCTTCATCCGCATCGTCATGATGGGCTTTGGGACCAGCTCATTCTGTCCCGCAGTAGCTTCAGCCGAAGGCACAAACGAAAGCAGCAGCATGATTACCAAAATTGCCGCTAACAAAGGCCTGACCGATGCTCGCCCATTCACAATCGGCAATCTCCGCGTGCCACTTTGGTCGCTCATACCATGGCTCCTCGAGCACGCTGGAAATACCACCATTCGAACAGCATCACGCCAAACGCGATCAACGCGAGGATCCACCACAGCGGACGATCGGAATCCAGCTTCTCAGATTTCTCGGCAGCGACTGTCAGCTCGGTGAATCGCAACTCTTCAACGGAACTGAGCGAAGACTCGGTCGAATTCAGAAGACCGGTGCCGATCGACGCCGCCAAATCGGCTCCGTCCATCACATCGTATCGCCCCACCTTGGGAGCCGGGATTCCCGTCAAAACGCCTCCCGCCGTCGATGTCGCCGTCATCTGTTCGCCGTCGGGCATTTTGATCGCATAACTGCGATCGGCATCGACTGTGATCGCCGGCAAAACACCCGTCGGTGCGGCTGAAATCTCCGACAGCGATGCCTGCTTCAAAGCCGACTCGACTGTATTGGCGACGACAATCGGAAAGCCAACGCGATACGGCAGCGTTGACTTGTCCGTATGAAACGTGAACCAGTAGGAAACTCGTAGCCCCTCACGCCGCTGCAGCAAAAGTGGCCCGGCATTTCCGTCGATCAACACTTCATAGCCGCGTTCCTCAAGGTCCTTTGCACTTGCCCCCACCGCTAGCGCGGGTTGTTGACCGACCTGCACATCGGCCAGTTGAACATGCCTCAAAATCGGGGCGGTTCGGTTCCAATCGACGACATTTGCGACGTCCTCCTTGACTTCCAACAGGTCGGCAAGGTCAGTGGGAATCACTCCGATAAAGACCTGCACGGGAGCTTCAGAGCCCCCTGTATCGGCCTGATCGCTGATGATTAAATCGTAATCGGATCCCTTGGGTGTTTCGTCAGTGCTGTCTTCAAGATCAACGTTTGAAAGGACTCGAATCGCGTGTCGCCACGACGCCAGTTTGGGCGACGTCCAGACCTTCAGAGGTCTCGCCGCTGGCAACGTCAGCCAGACATTGTCGTCGACCTTCATCGAATCAAAACCGGTCGGCACAAGTTTTGCCTCCAGCAATCGCGACGACTTCGACGATACTGGGAACACCAGCCGCTCGGCTTCTTCGTTGGAAATCTCAATCGCCTCACCGTGAGTCTTCTCGCCGTTTTCAAACAATTGCAGTTCCGCGCCGCGAAGATCGACAGAAGATCCGGAAACTCGAACGAATACTTCCCATTCTTCCGGTCCACTTCGACGAGCACTCATTTCGGTGATGCCGACGTTGGCTCCACCGGGATCGACTCGTTTGACCTCCAGCGAAAACGGAAGTTCGAAGTCGACCTGATCAGGCAGGTTGCCATCCGTCATGATGGTGACGGTTTCAATGTCGAAGGTTCGCGTGTAAGCGGCCGCCATTCGCAACACGTCGTCCAGTTGGCCCGGCAGATCGGTTGGCTGAATCGCATTGAGCGCCTTCATCAGGGTTCGACGGTCGTTCGTAAATTCCGTCAAACGGCGTCCAGTCGCGGCGAATGAAAACAGAGCGATGCGTTGATCGCCGCTGAGGTTTTCAATCTGCTCCCGAACCTGCTGTTTGACCAGATCCAGTCGCGAAGTCTTCGTGGCTTCATCGACCGCCGACATGCTCGCCGAACAGTCAATCAGCAGCGGCATGTACTTGGCAACGTCCGCGTCAGCCTGAAGAAACGGCTGCATCAATGCCAGCACAAGCAACAACAGAAACAAAATCTGAAGCAGCAACAATAAGTTTCGGCGAAACTTCTGGAAGGGCGAATTGACTCGCTGATCATTCACGACGCTCTGCCAAAGAGCCAGCGACGGCACTTCCATCTTCGGCCGGCGCAGCTTCAGGAAGTACAGAATGATGAGCGGAATCAGCGCCAGAAAGAACCACGCACCGAACAGATTTACGAAGCCAGGCCATCTCATCGCAGTATCCACCCCTGTCTACACAGTTGTTCAAAGAGGATGGACTGTAAAGTTGCTCCAGAACTCACTGGCAGAAACCGCCCCTGTCGGCTGCGGCACATTGTGTCGAGCTGACTTTGAAGCCAGAGTCGCTGATCCTGGTAGACGTTGAGCAGTTCAGAAGCGTTTGTGATGTCGAGCGTTTCCTGAGTCTCGCTGTCCACGAATCTGAGATCGCCCTGAACGTTCGGGTTGATTTCCGATTCAGCCAGAACCTGGATTCCCCAGACTTCAAGGCCGGAGCTGTAGAGCAGATTCATCGGCCGACTGACATCTCCGAAGGTTAGAAAGTCGCTGATGATGATCGCTACGCCGCGACCTCGGTGAAACCGAAGCATTGTCTCAATTGCTTTTTCGATCGGAACATTTCCGCCGCCTTCAAGCTGCTCCAGAAACGTCAGCATCTGACGAATTCGAGTTCGACCGGCTCCAGGCGGAAACATGAACGGCCGATTAGGTTGCGAATGAATTCCGTACGCACTGACTCGTTCGACGTTCAGTAACCCCATGATGCCAAACGCGGCCGCCAGTTGTTTGGCTCGCAGTAGCTTGTCTTCAAACATCATCGAGGTCGACGCGTCAACCAGCAGCACAACGTGCATTTCTTCTTCATGCTGGAATTGTTTGATGTACGGTCGTCGCAGGCGGGCGAAGATGTTCCAGTCGACATATCGCAGGTCATCACCCGCCGCGTAGTCTCGATAGTCGGCGAAATCTGTGCTGCTGCCGCCTTTTCCGGACAGATGCTCCCCGCGACTACGATTGGTCAGCCGACGAATTGGCTTCAATCGCATCCGCTCAATCTGATTGAGCGTGCTGTTGTCGAAAAGGGTTGTGAGTTGTGACCCTGTGGTTGTCACTCGGATGATCCTGATGCGGTTTAAGTTGATGAGCCGCAAGGCGCTAGCCGCGGGTGTTCTCTCTCTGTTTTTCGCACATCCACCCGCAGCTAGCGCTTTGCGGCTCACTATTTCAGCAGACCGTTATCGCCGTGCGGCTCATTCGGTCACGCCTCCGTCGGCAGTTTGCTCACACACTCGTCAATCAGATCCTTCACCGAAATGTTTTCCGCCTGTCCGTCGTAGTTCAACAGGACTCGATGCTGCAGCACCTCGTGAGCGAACGAGCGAATATCATCGAATGAAATATGAGCCCGGCCCTGTCCCAACGCTCGCACACGAGCGGCTCGAATCAATGCCTGGGCCGCTCGAGGACTCGCGCCCCAGCGGAGATACTTCTTCACTCGCTCCGGAGCGAATTGCGAATCCGGATGCGTCGCCAGCACCATGCGGCACGCGAAGTCTCGCATTGGGTCGCTGACAACGACTCGATCGAGCACTTTTCGCAGATGGAGAATTCGAGGCCCGTCGATGACCGTGGCAACGTCGATCTTCTTCTTCAGGATTGTTCGATTCACCACCTCGTTCAGTTCATCGCGAGACAAAAACGGAACGACGACCTTGAACATGAATCGGTCCAACTGAGCTTCCGGCAGCGGGAACGTGCCTTCTTGTTCAATCGGGTTCTGAGTCGCCAGCACGAAGAATGGCGGATCGAGCGTGTAGGTTGTGCCAGCCGTCGTCACCGTGCCTTCCTGCATCGTTTCGAGCAACGCCGACTGAGTCTTGGGAGTCGCTCTGTTGATTTCGTCGGCCAGAAGCAATTGAGTGAAGATCGGTCCCTGGCGAAATTCGAAGCGATACTTGCCCGCATCGTCGGTCGTCATGATGTTGGTACCGATGACGTCCGCGGGCATCAGGTCAGGAGTGAACTGAATTCGCCGAAAGTCCAGCTTCAGGACTTGCGACAATGCCTTGACCAGTTCCGTCTTTCCCAGCCCGGGAACGCCTTCCAGCAAAACGTTGCCGCCGCAGAGAAGCGCGGTCAGAGTCGCCTCAACGACACGCTGTTGCCCGACGATGACTTTGCCCACGGCGTCTCGCACTGCCTGAAATTCGGTTCGAAACTGATCGGCTTCCGCCTGAAGATCTGCAGGGCTAAGTTGGTCGGTCATGAGATGACTTTCGCGTTTGAAGTCTGGCGTTGAAAAGTTTGGTAAAGGGCTTAGAAGAGTTCTGCTGAGTCGCCATTTGGCGATTGGAAGACAAGTTGGGGAACGGGCCTCATTTCTTGTCTCCGTCACCGTCCTGTTCGCGTTTCTTCTTCATGGCGAGCAGTCGCGATGTCGTCCCTCCGTCATCCGATGCCGGAGGCGGTGATGACGATGGTTGTGGACCGGGGCTGGCTTCCGTCTTCGTTGGTGTTCCCGTTGGAGGTCGTTGAGCTGGTTGGCGAGGTGCCAGCGGACGCCCGGCGGTTTCGGGCCGAGGGCTGTTGGCATTGGGATCACGCTGGCTGTTGAGCGATGAACGAACCTCCCCGGTACGCTGCAGCAATGCTCCAATGGTGGCAGTGGATTCTGATTTCTGTCGTTTAAACAGCTTTTTGATCCAACCCAGATCCAACTGAACTCGGCGGATTGCCACATCCATCGGCAACAGGCACGCCAGACCCATCAGGAACCAGTCGAAGATCGGCCGACTGCTTCTTTTCGGTTTGCGATTTCCATAAATCTGCCCGGCCAGGTCCTCAACGCTGCGATCTGTGTCCAGTTCGGAACCGCCGGTTCGTTCGGCGATGTCTCGCAGAACGATTGGATTGGCTCGGAAGCGAAGATACTCGGGCGAATAGGAAACGATAAAGCCCGCATATGCTGTCTCCTTGCGAGTCCCATCCGTCGCGCCGATCATAACCTGATAACGGCCTTCTCCCTTGAGCGGCATGCTGGTCTGATAGCGGCGAGGAGCAATCTGACGCACCTGCTGCGATTGTTCAAAGCTGTTCGGCCCCGTCACAGAAACGTTGACATCGAGAAGCGTCTCTTCGGGATGAAAGTCTTCCACAACCACAACCCCTTCGTTGCCATTAACGTATGTGTAGACTCGCAAATACTGTTCGCGGCGAGCGCGGCTAATGCGAGTCACCATCTGATTGACAAGCTGCTGGTACTGATCCCAGCCAATCCAGTCCTTGCCCCAGCGATTAGTCAAGTCGGACGTGAAGGCCGCGGTTACTCCCAGGCCGTATCGCCAAACAGCCAGAATAGGATCGCTCTCCGTTTCGCCCGCGGCAACTTCACTCTCCGTCGGCGGTGCGGCCAGAATGATGGTCGCTCGTGGATCATCCTTTGGGGTCGTCAGGACATAACCATGCAGTGGTGGCGAATCTGAAATGTCCCGCATCATCGGATCCACATTCATCAGCATCGGAACGAACTTGCGCTCCTGCAACTGACTGCGTCGCAGTGTCTTGGCTTCCTTGATGAAGATCGATGGCAGTTGGTTCGGGTCGCTGGGATAGTAGAAACGTCCCTTGGTCGCAGCGGCGATGTCTTCCAGAATCGATACGTCGCCGTTATGAGGAAACACGGCCACCGTCGAAACAGAAACCTGATGTTCGACAAACTTCGCAACAAGCGCTGGCACCGGAGGCTGAGCGTCGCCATCAGAAATGATGATCATGTGCCGACTTGAAGCGTCTGACTTGATCAGAGCCTCAAGACCCATTTCCATTGTGGTCCCGAACGTCCCCATGTCGCCGATCGACGCGTTGTTGATCAGCGGCACGAGTTCTCCATACTTGTTCGCCGGTGTCAGTTCGAAAATCCATTCGTCACCGTTCATCGTCTGAGCCAACGCGCCGACGAGGTCTTCGGAATTCAGAACCTGAATCGCTTTCTTTGTGATTCGCTTGGCCCAACTGTTTCCCTGAGGGAATTCACAGGTATGCAAAATGATCGCCAGCGCGCCTTTGGGGAGAATTTTCTTGTTGCTGATTTCCATGGAGACCGGTAAAGCGTCGGCGATCACGGATCCCTGCCAGCCGCCTGGGCCGAAGCTATTGGGACCGCCGACCATCATGAAGCCGATCCCCAGATTTCGAATCGCATCGTGCATCGCCTGCATCTGATTCGCCAGCAGGGAATCCGCTGCGACGTCGGCAAATATGACAGCGTCATAAGGCATCAGCGAAAGTGGATCCAGCGGAAACTCGAGCGCACTCAGCACATCGACCTGACGTTCGCCCTGCTTCAGAGCCTTCTCCATGGCCTGCCATTCAGCCGGATTGCTTTGCGGATCCATCACCAGCAGGATTCGGCCCGGGCCTTCCAAATATAAATAGTTCTTGACCTCATTGTTTTCAGAACGGCTGTCGGCATCCGGAGCGAGTTCGATCTTCGCCGAGTACTCATAGTAGCCCGGCTGATCCACTTTGATTGGAATCGAATAGCGGCTCTTGCCAGGTTCAAATTCTACTTCCTGCCGAGCCAGAATGTTTTCGCCTTCCTGCAAAACAAGCGTGCCTTTTCCCTTCGCCAACGAAGTCAGCACGATCGACGCTTCGTACGTCTCGCCCAGCTTGACGAAGCGAGGAAGGTCGAGCCGTTCCAGCAGTACTTCGTACTTATAGTCGTACTCAATGGGGACGACGTCGACCTGCACATCGCGCGATTGAAGATCGTCGACGATATCCTTGAGCTGCCCGACGGTTTCCGTGCCATCGCTGACCAGCACGATTCGTCCCAGATGCTCTTCGGGCAACATCGCCGCACTGAGCGCCAGCGATTGTTCAAGATTCGTTGCGTCCTGACTGACCTGGGAATTGATGTACTTTTCGAACGGAAACGTTTCGCGAGGCGGATACTCAACGGCAGCCGTTCTGCCGAAGACGACCAGTCCCGCCTGATCAGTCGTTGGTTTTTGAGCCGCTGTGCCGGCAACCAGATCGAATGCCTGAGTCCTCGCTTCATTGACGGAATCAGAAACATCCACGTTGTAAACCACTGCGACAATATCGCTGGTTCGAACCGCGCGAGGCTCAGCCAGAACGAGAATCAGCAAGCCGCAAATCATCATCCGAATAAAGGAGGCCCACATGCCGCGACGCTCAGGCAATCCCGAATGTCCCGCGGCCTGCATCCACCACAACCACGGAGTGAAGAGCAGCAGAACAAACGCCCACGGCCGAGCGAACTCCATTTCTCGCACGAGCTCGAAGGTCGGCTTCGGGAATTTGAAAAGACCCAAATCCCACGACTTGCGCGACATGGTCATGACAAGCGTTGGCAGGATTGAAAAGCAGATCAAAGTGAAGATCACGATAAACGCTGCGAGAGGAATCAACGCCTTAGGACGCACGGGTCGGTGCGGTGCCGGAAAGATCCTGCTGATGAGTGTGTGCAGCTTGTTCATGGAGTCAATTCCACCAAACGATGATTGCCCGTATCCGCGACCAGTATTCGTCCGTCAGATAGTACAACGACATCCCACGGCTGGTAAAACTGATTCATGCCCCGACCCGGTTGTCCGTACCGCCCGACAATTGTGCCATCCAGACGCATCACCGTCAGCCGCGCCGACTTGTTTTCGATCACATAAAGCAGATTGTCTTTTGAGACTCGAATGTCATAAGGATACTCGAGCGGAGCCGATTTCTCTGGCAAAGTGATGACTCGCAGAAATTTCCCCTGATCACTGAACACCTGAATTCGATCATTGAACGCATCAACACAGAAGATTTCGCCATCGTGCCAGATCATCCCGCTCGGTCGCTGAAATTCGCCGTCGCCTGTGCCATGATGACCGAATTGCAGCACGTATTCTCCATCGGCTGTGAATTTTTGCACTCGCTGATGATCGCCGTATTCGCCAACGTAGAGGAATCCGTGTGGATCCTGAGCGATCGAGACGGGAAACACAAACTGACTTGGCCCGTTGCCTTCCGTCCCAAACATCGTCTTCACGGTGCCATCCGGATTGAAGATGACGACTCGATGATAATGTGTGTCCGACACGGCGACGCAGCCATCCAGCATTTTCCAAATGCCCTCTGGCTTCCCCGCGGAGAACTCCGGCATCTCCCACTGCTGAATCACTTTCCCCTGACTGTTGTAGATCAGCACTCGCCCGGCATCGTCGAGAACATAAACGTTGTCCTTTTCGTCCGCGTAAAGGCCTCGCGGAGCCGGCAGGAATCGCCCAGACGACGGCACTTTCCAGGAATCAAAGCGAGAAACGGGCAGCTCCGGATCCTCGTTCTCGTGGCCGCAGCCCGCGACACTCAGGCAAGTGAGTATGATTCCGAGCCAAGCCAGCACCGTCATTCTCCCTCTCGGACTGGGACTGCCTGGAAAGCCGCCGTGCAATCCTGCAGAAACCTCTGCCGTGGGTTGATAGCTCACAATGGGTTCGACGGGCATTGCTGTTTTGGCTTCTCTGCCGATTGGAATTACACTGGAACGGCGAAAGAAAATTCTGACTGCGCCGTTCTCAGACGCAACGTGATGAGTCCCTCAATCCTCAGGTTTGTCTGCAATTTTCAAATCTTCATTCCAGCCGGACCAAATTCTGAACTTTGCGGCAGCGATTTGCGACCGTGCCAGCAACGTCGAAGAAGGCTGGCCTCGGTTGGCCAGCGTGGGTCGGAAGCCTCAGGGGCGTGGCTGAAGACCGCAGTGTGTCGCCCGCTCTGGCGGTATTCCCATGTTTTGGGCCCAGAGCAGGTTCTCGAACCCAGAAAAGTCGAGCAAACTGCAAGACCCTTTTCCGCGGCTCAATATCCCATCAGCTAAAGGTCCGGTTTGGGCGACTTAGCAAGTGTTCAGGATTTGACGTCGCGGACCAGCGCGTCGTCGAAGTAGTTGGTGCCCATACCGGCATCGATCACAATCCCCTGAGCGTTAATACCGGACGAACGTGGGCTGAGTAGAAACGCCACAGTGGAAGCGACTTCTTCGGTTTGAACGGCCGCTTTACGAAGCGTCGCTTTCTCGGCGAACAGATAGCTGTCAACGTAGCCGGGAATTCCCGCCGATGCTGATGTCTTCAGCAGGCCTGGGCAGACAGCGTTGAATCGAACCTTTGAAAACTTTGAGAACGACTTGGCGAGAAAACAGAGAGACGAATCCAGTGCCGCCTTCACGGGAGCCATGTAGCCGTAGTTCTCAGCGGCCATGCGGGTCGTTGAAATCGAAATCGTGACAACACTTCCCGTTTCCGGATCGAGCACGCTTCGAAACGCTTCCGACAACGCCATCAGCGAATAGCACGAGATGTTGATCGCCTGCAGGAAGGCGGCTCGCGGGGTTTGATGAAACGGCAACCAGCCTTCGGAATAGTCGGCGAACGCCACCGAATGCACCAAACCATGCAGAACGTCGACCGAGCCGGCCACGGACTGTTTCAGAGAATCGATCTGGTCCTGATGCTCAACGTCACAGACAAACACGGGCGAATCTGGAAACAGCTTCTTCACAGACTCGGCCCGCGCATCGCTGCGGACGGAGAACAGCAGGTTTGCACCGGCATCTTTCAGAACCTTCGCCGTATGCCACGCGACGCTTTTGCGGTTCGCGACGCCGACGATCAAAATGTTCTTGCCAGCGAGTTGAAGGAAATCCATGGGGGAATGACCAATGACTAAGTCGCAATGACCAATGAAAAAGCGAAGGCCACGTGATCAGCGAATTAACGGCTTGAAGCGACCACCGGCGGGTCGGTCGGCTGCATCGCCCAGACGTTCGCGGCGCTGCTGTTCGTAGATCCGATAGTTGCCTTCGCACCAAACGACGGTGCCGTCATCTTCAAAGGCCAGAATATGAGTGGCGATACGATCCAGGAACCAGCGATCGTGGCTGACGACAACAGCGCAGCCGCCGAAGTCTGCGAGGCCTTCTTCCAGGGCTCGCAACGTATCAACGTCGAGGTCGTTGGTTGGTTCGTCGAGCAGCAACAGATTTCCGCCGGAACGAAGCAGCTTGGCCAGATGGACTCGGTTACGCTCTCCCCCGGATAAGTCTCCGACAAACTTCTGCTGGTCGGCGCCTTTGAAATTGAAACGCCCGCAATAGGCTCGGGCGTGGATCTTGGCTGTGCCGACTTCCAGCAGGTCGTAGCCGCCTGAGATCTCCTGATAAACTGACTTCTTCGGATCCAGTTCATCGCGGCTTTGATCGACGTAGGAAATCTGCACGGTCTCACCGATTCGCAAAGTCCCCGAGTCCGGTTGTTCCGTCCCCATGATCATCTTGAACAGCGTCGTCTTGCCGGCACCATTCGGTCCGATGATCCCCACGATTCCGCCTGGCGGAAGGTCAAAGTCCATTCCGTCGAACAGCAATTTTTCGCCGAAGCTTTTTTTCAGCTTGTCCGCTTTGACCACCAGTTGACCCAGCTTTCGCGAGGTCGGAATCTGAATTGTCGCCGCTTCGTCACGCACGTCGTACTCCTGTGCGACCAGTTCGTTGTAGCGTTCCATACGCGCTTTGTTCTTGGTGGCCTGAGCCTTGGGCGACATCCGCACCCATTCTAGTTCTCGCTTTAGCTCCTTTTGCCGACGACTTTCGCGGCGACCTTCGAGTTCCAGACGCTTTTGCTTTTGTTCCAGCCACGCGGTGTAGTTGCCTTCGTAAGGCATGCCCTTTCCGCGATCCATTTCCAGAATCCAGCCAGCGACGTTGTCAAGGAAATATCGATCGTGGGTGACAGCCACAACAGTGCCCTGAAAATTCTTCAGGAACTGCTCGAGCCACTGAACCGACGACGCATCAAGGTGGTTCGTTGGTTCGTCGAGCAGAATCATGTCGGGATTCATTAGCAGGAGCTGACATAGAGCGACTCGACGCTTTTCTCCCCCGGAGAGATGTTCAATTCGAGCCTCCGCGGCGGGCAGCTTCATCGCATCGGCTGCGATCTCAAGAGTGCGGTCCAGATCCCACAGATTGTGATGGTCGATAAGATCCTGAACTTTCGCCTGATCGTTGAGTGCCTTGTCCATTTCATCGGGCGTGAGATCTTCACACAGCTTCATGCTGAGTTCATTGAAACGTTCAAGGATGGCTCGTGAATCCGCGACTGCTTCTTCGATACACTCACCAACGCTCTTTGTTGGATCAAGCCGAGGCTCCTGCGGGAAGTAGCCGATCTTGATGCCTTTGGCCGGGCGAACGGTTCCCATGAAGTCCTTATCTTCGCCCGCCATGATTCGCAGCAGCGTGCTCTTTCCCGATCCGTTGTTGCCGAGCACTCCAATCTTGGCTCCCGGATAGAACGACAACCAAACGTCGGACAGAATTTCCTTCTCGTCATACATACGAGTCAGATTCTCAATCGTCATGATATACTGTTGAGCCATGTTCGGTGTCCTTCAATTGCACGATCCTCGTCGACGCGATTTGCGGAGAGGCTGTATTTCCCAGGATGAGTCTCCAGACTCTTCCAGATACTGAAATGAAAACAAACGGACCGGCCTGGAGACCCATCCTACTTTTTGCGGCGAGCTGCCCTGGCCGGTTTTGGCGAACAGGGAACTGCATGCGGAAGGCGTTCGAGCACAAGTTTCATGAACGCCCTTGCCTTAGGGTAGATCTCTTTCGACGAGCTTCCTCGCGGGCCGGCGACATTCAGGATTCGGATTTTATGGCGTTGAATCCAGTCCACAACTGACTCCGCCTGTTCCTCGGTCGAATTCTCGCCCGTCAGCAGTCCCGAACCGGTCGCAGCGGCAAGATGTTCAATTTTCAGTGGTTTTCCATGCGAGCGAGCAGCATCAGCGGTCAAACGCGTGCCGCTTGAGATTTCATTCAGGACCAGAATCAGGGTTCCGTCGGAATCGCGAACGTTCCATTCGGTTCGAACGGCATACGATCGAGCAGCCGTTTCTGAAAGCGGATAGTGGATTGGTACGGCACCATCTTCGGACCGACGATCTCGCGGACACCAGCCGCCAACATCCATCCCATGCTCCATCGCCGCATCCAGCGCAGCCCGGTCGACGCCGGTTTGGCCTCCGGAAATGAGCTTCGAAGGGAACACTGCCATCTGACGCGAGGAAATCGTAACACTCCTTTGAAACTTTACCGAACCAGGGGCATGCGCTGATCGGCCGAATACACCAGTCTGAACTGGGGCTGTTACCATCCCTTCAGGACGACTTCCACATCTTCAATGGTGCTCTCACCTTCTTTGCCCTGCTTGCGACATCGGAGTGTGATCTTATCGCCAACGTCAAACTTTCGCAGGAGCGTGACCAGTTGATCAAAATCTGTCAGCCTTTCCTCATTCAAATTCAGCAATACGTCGCCGGGTGCGATTCCCGCATTGTCGGCGGACGAATCTTTTTCAACAACGCCGACCAGTACACCCGAGGCTGGCCCCTCCGGATTCATCCCAAGTCCGAATCTCGGTTCGGGTTTCAGTCCAAGTTTCACCACACCGCGTTCGGTAATACTGATGTCGCCGAAAACGCCTTTGAGCACGGCGATTTGTTCCACAGTGAGCGGATGCCCATCAATCAGAAAGATGGCAACCAATCCCTGCTGCAGAAGAAAATTCTCACTGCGAAGCAAGTCGATTCGCTTGAGAAGTTCAAACGCTCTTGGATCGGCGGGCCACGACTTGTTGATATGAATCTGAAGAGTTCTTGCCCCCGATTCGCCAAAAGGGTCTGGGGACCTCATGTTATTGTCGGGCTTCCAAAGCAGAGTCGGATCCTCTGGCGACAAAGACACACCCATCCGAACCAATTCAATGACAGCGAGCTCAATTCTTCGTTGCCAGTGCCGCTGAAGGACGTCACGCGAAGCTTCAGAAATAAACCATCGCTTTGATAAGGCGGCTGCTTCCAATGCTTCAGACACAACTCGGCTTTCGGAAGACTCCAGGGGAGTTGAAGCGTACCGCAATTCCAGCACTTCAATCAGACGCCGTACGACTTCACTGTCCGGATGAGTATCAATCGCATTGCCGATCTCACGAATCTGCTCTTCCGTGGCGTTCTTCAGGGTCTCGACCGCTTTTTGGCGAGTTTCAAAACGGACAGATGCCAGGTCCGCGAAGCACTGAGTCAGTCGCAAGTCTGCGCCGGGCACAGCCTTGGAAGGTTCGTCGTTGGCGAACAACGACATCTGGCCGTACAACAGCAGCATGGCTGTTGAAACGCACAGGCAAACAAAAGTGCTTCGGCAGTGACTCATTCCGCGACGACTCCTTGAAGACAATCTCTCAGGGGAGATTGTTTCCAGCGGTGACGGATTTCGCAAGAGCGGGACCACGGCTCAACCCCGAAATACGGCTCCCGGTGCTTCGATCCGTCAAGAGGCAGCAGTCTCGCGTGTCGAAATGGATTCGTCCAAACGATCGGGCCGAGCATTTTCAAGGCAACCAGCAAGTGGTCTCGATGGGGAATCGTGCTATCATGGAATCCTTAGCCGAAACACGCTGGCGGCCTGTTGGCTAAATCACAAAACTGAGCCACAACGCGTTAGCTGCGCGTGTTTTTCGCGTATCAACCGTCAGCACGAACTTTGCCGCCTTCTAAATCAACGTATAACCTGTCTTTTGCTGCACTTCCCGTCATGACTGTTGATCTGCTGACTTCTCCCCGCTGCAAGGCGGAACATCTTGGTCTTCCAATGCCCGATTCGGTCCATGCCGTTTCGGCGTGCCTGCCGCTGTGGGACCACAATATCAGGTACGAAGAAGGCGATCCGTCCGTCGTCTCTCAACTGAAGGCCGCGTATCCTCGATTTTGCCTGCATCCTTTTGTGCGGGAATTGTGCCTGAACGTTTTTGGGGCAGAATCCAGAGGCCTGATTTTTCCCGGCTTGCGATCCGCTCAACGAGCCCGTGAGTATGTTCGTTTCCGAGGCGCTGCCGACGCGGTTCTTGTTCCACTGCCAAGCCAACCGGTCGTCGGAGTGTCCGTGGCAGCGGACGACTTTTCGAAGCTTCGTGAGTACTGGCAGCACGCTGGCGAAGTCATCACATCTCGCGGCGCGGAGTTGATCCTTCGCGGCGAGCGTGTGAGCATCACAGAAACGACCGCCAGACGTAACGTGCGAATCAGGTTGGCCGAACTTCGCGGCGGGCGAAGCGAAGATATCTGGCTATTTACCTGTGGGATGTCAGCAATCTCGGCGACATGGCGAGCGATCCGCAGTCGAGATGCTGACAATCCAAGTGTCCAATTTGGCTTCCCGTACGTGGATACATTGAAGATCCAGCAGCGATTCTCGCCGACCAACTATCGGTTCTTTCCCGTCGGAGATCGACATGACATCGATCAACTGCGAACGTTGCTGAAGTCTCAAACGATCAGTGCCGTGTTTTGTGAATCGCCGACGAACCCGCTGCTCACAACGCCCGATCTAAAGGAGCTGCGTTCTCTGGCGGACGAATACAAATTCGTCCTTGTGATCGACGATACTTTGACGGCCTGCATCAATCAGAATGTCCTGCCATTTGCCGACGTCGTCGTGACCAGTCTAACGAAGTACTTCAGCGGCTACGGTGATGTGCTGGCAGGCTGCCTGACGCTTAACCCCAACAGTCAGCACGCGGATTGGCTTCGCGCGGCGATCGCTGCGGATTTTGAAGAGCTGCTTGTCGATCCCGACATCGAAGTGTTGGAACGAAATTCTCGCGATGTTCGGGAACGAGTCACCATCACGAATCAGAACGCCGACATTCTGGCCAGCCGACTCAGCCAACATCCGTTGGTCGACCGCGTCTATCATCCCAGCTTGAAGTGTGTTCCTGAAGACAATTCAGGCGAAAACCATGCCGGCCACGGAGGTTTGCTTTCGATCGTGCTGAAGCGGCCAGAGCTGACAACGCCGCTGATGTTTGATCATCTTGAGGTCTGCAAGGGACCGAACCTGGGCACAAACTTCACGCTCTGTTGCCCCTACACAATCCTGGCGCATTTCACGGAACTGGATTTTGTAGAGCAATGCGGAGTGTCTCGCTGGCTGCTGCGAGTCAGCGTCGGCACGGAGAACATAGACGATTTATGGCAGCGATTTGAACGCGCCTTGTCAGTTGCGGCTCAAGCGTAGCTGGATAGTGCGGGCATCAATCAGTTGCTGATCAAACGACGACGCTAATAACTCCAGAACTCGACACGTCTGCGACTAGGTCGCTGATGCACTCACGTCGTTGAGCAACCTACGGCTGCACTGCTGGCAGACCGATATCCGAAGGCGCTGTCCCGATTGGTTCGCGGTTGAACGCGTCGCCGAACTCTGAGAAGCCGTCCACAAAGCCGCCGTGGCTAAGGAAGAACTCACCGTTTTCAACGCCCATGTATCTGTCGAACCGGTCCTCACGGCCGGTGGGATCATGGCTGAACTTTGCTGTCACAAGTTCTTTCCATGTACCGTCCGAAGTTCGCATCCATTGGTTTCCATAGCGGGCCTTTCGCAGCAGATGGCCGTTTTCGCCACCGAAGTTTTCGCTGAATCCATGCAAGCCCTTCAAGCGGCCGCCTTCCTTCGGGGCTTTCCATGACGAGATCAACATCCACTTCTTTTCATCGGGATGAAACCAGTAGCCTGAAAAGATGGTTGACGTTTTGTCGACGGGCTCAGCCGTGACAACGAATCGTTGTTTTTCGCCAGTCCGCCAGAGCACTTTCAGATGGCTGTGTCCGCCGGTGCCTTCGTTGCCAAAGTCGCCTGTATATACGCCATCACCCTTACCCATCAGCTTGACGCGATTTTCATCGGCCACTTTGTCGCGATCGATGCCTTCATTTCCGCTGTCCCAGACGCTGAAAATGATGCGACGTTCGGTTGTGCTATTGACCTGCATCCCAAAGTAGCCTCGGTGCCAGCCACAAGCCATGTAAAACGTCGCGACAGGATCCTCGACGGCGGTGACTTCGCAGTAGAACGCTTCAACTTCAGTGTCCGCAGGCACGTGATACATCAAATGCACGGATGCCGCATTGCGACGTTCCTTTAGATTGAAATGCGATTCTTCCACGGCAGCACCGTCCAGCAGTAGAGCGTCAATCCTGCCGAATTCCTGCCCTTTTTCGTTCAGGCTTTGCAGCGAAAATCGATGATGGCCGGGCGACGCGATCAAGAACGTCCCGAAGTCCGCCGTCACCGGAGACTTATCGCCTTTTTCTGTGACTGATACCTCATGGGACGTCTCTCCCACGGTGAGCTTTAGCCTTGACTTCCCGCCGTCGCTCAACCGCAGCACTACTTTGGCGACAACATCGCCCGTTTTCT
>JANMEV010000344.1:0-44089 GCA_031377305.1 Planctomycetota bacterium
GGTCAAGGATACTTGTACCGGCGACGAGGATTGGCCGCCCGGTCCGGATCCCATTCACAATTACATGAATCTCAGCAATGATCCCTGCATGTTCGAGTTTACCGAGGGACAATTCGCCTGGATGTATGCGCAATGGGAGGCCTACCGAGCACCGTCGACCGAGTCACCCACCGTGGCTCCCACCACCGAGGCTCCCACCGCTGCGCCCACCACTCTGGCTCCGTCACAAACGGCATCGGAACGAACATCACCGTGTTCAGACCAAAGACGCGAACGGTGCCTCCATAGGAAAGACAGCAGAGCCCGTGTGAGATTTCATGCACCACCTTCAATCCGCACCAGACCAGCGCCAGCCAAAGCCAATTTTGCGGGGCGATGACCGGCAGAGAATCATGAGCGATGCTTCTCCAGTCAATCAACAGCCGGATACCACCAAGACATAATACGCAGGTCCAGACAAGCCAGCCAACGGGGCGGTACATCCATCCAAAAAAAGGCAGCAGCGGATTCAGGAACGGCGTTGGATTTCCAAGATTGAACGACAGCGTCAATGGATTCAACGCCCTCTTCCATCCCCCACTTTCCGCCTTTCGCTGCAGATCGCTGAAACGATTGCTATGCTCAGACTGCTCCGTCGCTGCCAGATGATTGTCAATGAGCCAGCGACAAATCGACGTCGCTTCCTGTTCGGTGATTCCATCCGAACCCAGCGCGATCGCCGCCTTGGCAATCGCTTCTTCGACAGAGTTCTTCCCGTTCAACAATGACAGAAACGTATACTCCGCGCATCCGATCCGGAAGTACGCTGAATGCAGAACGTCTTCAATCACGTAGCACGTTTCGCCGCCGTGGCTCTGCAGCGTGAAGACAAGGTCATCACGCAAAAGCAGTCGCAAACCAGCAAGCTCTTCCGTGGGAAGCGAATGACTGCGCGGCGAATTCTGGCTGCGGCTGCTCATTCGACTCTCCGC
Source organism: Planctomycetota bacterium (assembly GCA_031377305.1). GTDB lineage: Bacteria > Planctomycetota > Planctomycetia > Planctomycetales > Planctomycetaceae > SXXK01. The sequence continues at coordinate 972 of JANMEV010000344.1, forward strand.
TGCGGATCGGTGACTTCGGTAATGCGAGTCGCTGGTTTCGTCACTGGCAATTGGCTCTCGCGATCGTTCTCTTCAAGCAACGTTCGATCCGCCAGTTGAGTGTCTTCCCATCCCGGTCGCAGCGAATCCGACGGCCGCAAGGCACGAGAACGAGCCACGGCGGCCGGGTTCTGCTGCCCGACCGTTGTTGTCTCCGCAAGAATCGCTGTCGGGTCGGTTCGCCAGAGGGCTTCCCACGCCTTATGAAACATGTTCCATGCCACTGAGTGCTGTTCGCCGGTGATCTTTGCGTAGCCCTGAATGCCGGGCCGCAGTTTGAAGTCGGGGTTGGCCACTTCCATTTCGGCGACGAAGACATTCTTCCCATCGCGAACTTCCGAACGAGGACGCACGCGCTCAACCGACCCCGTAAACGTTTCGCCATCGAAACCGTCGAAGGCAACGGCGACGGCCTGTCCGATCTTCAAATGAAAATAGTCTTCTGCCGGCACCGCCAGTTCCAGCCGCAGCGGATTCAATTCGGCGATCTCGAACAGCGGCTGCCCGGTTGTCACAGGCGCGCCGGTGAGTCTTTCGAGACTTCCATTCAGCACGATACCTTCGATCGGCGATGCCAGCTCGTGATTTTGCTCGCGATATTGAAGCATGTCGAGCTTCTTCTGGAGCCGTTCGGACTCCATGCGAGCCAACTGAGCTTTGGCGATGTTTTCCCGGGCAAGTTCCGTGTCAAACTCCTTAAGAGCCTGACTGCGTTCGGCGGTCACGGTGGAAAGTTCCCATCGAATTTCCCTAGCGTCCATTTTGGCAAGTACCTGACCTCGCTGCACGACGCTGCCTGGTTCAGTCAATGATACTTCCAGCAGTCCGTTGTAAGGTGCGCTGACGATTCGTCGCGTCGTTGGTTCCAGCGTGCAGCCAACTTTCATTTGGTACGGCCAGGGCATACAGAGCAGCGTTGCCGCCGCCGCAGTGACCGTTGCCGCAACCACGTGTGTTGTCCATCGAGTCGCCATCAGTTTTCGCCACGAGCGAACCAGCCAGTTGCCTTCCAGTCGAAGCGACTGTCGAATCGCTCCGCCGAGGACAGTTGATGACGTTTGCAGGAGATTGATCGTTTGCGAATCCAGCAGCGATGTCTTCGAACCCACCAGGATAAGGACTCCGATCAGATGATCTTGTGAGAGCAGAGGAAGCCCGATCGTGGCTTCGACGTTCTGATTCTCAGCCAACTGCCGGAGTGCGATCGATGTATGTTCGGCCATCGAATTCAACGCTGGCCAGACGGCCAGAGTCCTGCGGACCGCTGATTCGTCGCAAGCGGTTTGAAACTGTCGAGCGACATCGCTGTACTGATCAAATCGAGCCATTCCCGAAAGCGTCGTCAATCGGCAACCCACTCGCGTTGGCGAACTTAGTCCAATTGCGATCCGATGACATCCGAGGAAATTTCGTAGCTCGTTGACGATGAGATGACATGCGTGAGTCGCCGTTGGAGCCCGCTCGATTCGTCCAACGAGTTCCAACAACGCTGCCAGCCCATGAAATTCCGTGTCGCGCAGTCGGGCGTTTTGCTGGGCATGCCAAAGTTTCAACCTGTCGGAAATGATATCGATTGCCGTGAAGTCAAATGAAGTGAGCTGCTCCGGCGTTAAAGCGATCGAGACTGCCAGAACGTCGGTCGTGCCTGTGGTTACCGGTATCGGAATGCAGACGGTTGCAAGGTTCCTTGTGTCAGCGAGGCAAAACGTCTGTCGCTGTTGCGAAGCGGATGCCATTGCGCAGATTTGAATCAGGCCGGACCTGAAGGCGTCCCGATCAAACACAAATCCGGTCCAGTTGTTTGCGGCAACTCGCAGCGACCCTGCGGTAGTGTTCGCAAAGTATCCAACAGCAACAATCCCATGCAATTCGCCAGCAATCCGAACGGACTCTTTTGCGAGGCTAACAGCGTCGTGAATGCCATTGATCAGAGCATCGAGCCGCCCGCGAAGTGAGCTCAGGTTAACCGCTGATTCCGGCTTTGAATTGGTCTTCGGCATAGTACTGGATGCGACAGCGATTCGCGGCGGAGGCAAATGGATTTTGCAAGCGGGGTCGGTCTTCGTTGTGTCAGCCATCACTTTGATCCGTTCAGCCGTGTTTTGATTCATGAGTGGTCCGGACATCCCGGCTGTATCACAGAGTCGAATTTCGCGTCACAGGGTATCGAACGCAGATGCAGAATCAGGGGACTTGTTTCGCCGCTCGCCAGGCTGGACAACGTCGAATTTGTAACAATTCAACATTCTTGGAATTGTCAGCCGGAACGCGCCAGAGCCTGTTCTCAACCATGGGCTAGTGCCAACGGCTGATCTGAACATCGCTCTGGCGAGCTAGTTTGGCTTCCTTGGCAACGCATCTGCGGTTTGAGGTGGTGCTTTCTTGTCCGCAACTGCGTCCAGCAACCAGCAGCGAACTCCGCTTCTGAAACGTCCATAGGGGTTGTCCAGCAACAGTTCGACTCGCACAGTGCCGCTATCCGCACTGGTGACTGGTGACACAAAATCGACTTTGGTTTCGACAACTTCGCTATTGCGCTGAAGGCGTACGCTCGCAAGATTGGCCGACGACAACCGTTCTGCATCGCCAGCCAAAGGGTGGAACACGATTCTCAGTTGGCTAAGGTCGGCCACCGTGACAACGTGAGGCTCCGCGGTGGTGATGAATTCGCCTTCGTGGTGGTGGACTCGAACGACCACACCGTTGATTGGGCTGCGAATGGTTCGCCGAGCCAACTGAGCCTCGATTCGCTTCGCCTCAAGAACGTTCTCCCGAATTTCTTCTTCCGCCGCCAACACCTGAGTCGAAGCCAGTTCGACGTCCGCCGTTGCGCGGATCAGTTCTTCGGACGAAGAGTTCTCTTTCCCAAGGCGATTGAGGTTTTCGACTCGGCGCTGTTTGACCTGCAATTCGATCTTCGCCGCGTTCAACTTCGCACGAGCTTCGGCTTTTGCTTTCGCAAGATCCAGCGAAGGCAGCAACGTCTCCTGATCCATTTGGATCAATGCGTCGCCCTTTTTAACGGCTTGTCCCTGTTTCACCAGCACCTGCTGAATCGTTCCGGACTCCGGCGAAGCCACGTTGATGAGCTGCACCGGCTCAGCAAAGCCTTCGACCGATTGAGCAATCGCGACAGGCCCCATGAGAAGAGCAGCGACCAGCACAGTAAGAGATTTGGCAAGCATTTTCGCCAACAGGTTCCTGCAACACATGATTAACCATCCGTCCTGAAGCAAAGCGTTCTCAGCAAGTCGTGCATTTCACCATCCTGCCGCATCATGGCCAAACGCAACTCATAGGAGATGCGTTCCCGAACCGACTGCAGCCGCTCGATCGCATTGCCGAAATTTTGATGCGACTCGCCCGAAGAATCCGCTGACGTTCTCATTCGACCGGCGAGAGTCGGAGCGTGCGTCCGAATCAGCTCATCCTCGGCCGATACGAAGAACTGGCAGGATCCCGGAGCCCCAGCTCTGGCAGCGCGTCCTGCAAGCTGACCGTCGACTCGGCGCGATTCGTGACGCTCAACGCAAATGACGTGCAAGCCCCCCGCCGCGATCGCTCGCTGATCGGGCTTGATGTCGGTTCCGCGTCCAGCCATGTTCGTTGCCACAGTCACCGTGCCAGCTCGGCCTGCTGCCGAAACGATGTCGGCTTCTTCCTGATCCTGTTTTCCATTCAAAACGACATGCGAGATTTTGCCAGCCTTTAACCGCGATGATATTTCTTCGCTGTCAGCGATCGTTCGAGTTCCAATCAAAACGGGCTGATGCCGCGAATGACGCTCAGCCGCCTGCGCGACCGCAGCGTGGAACTTCGCATCGCGATCGACAAAGTAACGATCGGGAGTCGTGATTCGCTGAGTCGGGCGATTGAGCGGTATTCGAACGGTTTTGAGCCCGTAGATCCCCTCGAACTCAGTTTCCGCTCCGGCGGCTGTTCCCGTCATGCCACAGAGGCTGGCGTACAGCTTGTAGTACATTTGCCGAGTGATGCGGCCGACAGATGCCTTCTCTTCACTCAGCCGAACGCCGACACGTGATTCGACGGCCTGGTGCAATCCGCTACGCCATGAGCGGTCGCTGAAGATTCGCCCGGTCTTTTGGTCGACGATTTGAACAGCTCCGCTGCGAACAACGTAGTCCACGTCTGGCTTCAGGATATACTTCGCCTGAATGGCGTTTTCGACGTAGATCGACCACGGTCGTTTGAGCCCCGCTCTGAGGTCGACACCAGCCGCAATGCCCAACGATAAAGGGTGACTCAGCGCATGCTCTGCCTTTTTCAGGCCCTCGGATGTCAACTGAGTCTTGCCTGCGATCGCGAGAACCTGAAAGTCTGTGCCCTGCTGTAGAGTGTCAGCAATCTTGTCGGCCAGACGAAACAGCTGTTCCGTGCTGAGGGTTTGCTGTGAGCCCGCGCTGAGGATCAGAGGCGTCATTGCTTCATCGAGCAGGACGCTATCGATCTCATCGACGAGGCTACACCAGTGTCCGGCCTGCAAAGTGGACGCAGATTGCAGCGTGAGGCCTCGCATCGACAACATTGTTGCCTGGCCAAGCGACAGTGATGGCGACCGACGACGAGTCAATTCGTCTCGAAGGAAATCGAAGCCAAACGCGTAGCCCGCTCCGTAGGTGACATGGCACTGGTACGCATCGCGTGAGGCCTTCGGCTCGTGTTGTTCCGGAAGAAGTCCGACTTTGAGGCCCAGGAGTTCATAAACGCCGTGCAGCTCTTCGAAATCGCGATTTGCCAAATAGGCATTTGGAGTCGCAACATGCACTCCCGGATAGCGAAAGGACTGCATGAATGCGGGAATCGCGGATGTCAGTGTCTTTCCTTCACCGGTATGCATTTCGGCAACGCAACCGCGAGAGAGAATCAAACCCGCCAGCATTTGAACGCGAAAGTAAGCTTTGCCGGTGACTCGGCGAACTGCTTCACGAACCAGCGAGCAGCCTTGAACCACGGTTGCCTCATCAAGCGGCCGAGCCTCATCATGGTTCCGCCGACCGGAGCTTAAGCGCCCAGACATCTTTGCCATCGCCGCTATTGGCGAGGAAATTGTCGCTGCGAGTTGAGCTTCCCTCAGCGAAGTTGCGGCTGACGTGATAGCATTGTCAGTCAGGTTTTCCAGCTCAAGACTGCGCGCTTCGATCTGAGCAACCAGGCTCCAGTCGTAGCTGGTCGGCGACTGAATGGCAGGATTCAGGCCGAACGTTCTCTGGAAAGTTTTCACAAACGCAGTCACCATTTCAAAATGCTCTCAATGTCGCGACTCGACCGGGGATGATTTGCTGTGTGAAATCGTGTGAAAGGGATTGGGTGTCACGCCAAGATCTGGTTTATGAACTATGCGAGCTTTGGGGACATCGCATTCCACCTGATAATCTGACCAGGTAACTTGTTCCGACTGCAAAAGCTCCCCGGTGGCTTTTCGGAGTCCAAACAGAGACATGTTGTAGGAGATCCATGACTCAAGAAGAGCGATCTCGGCCCGAGTCAGTCGTTCCTGATCGCGGAGCATGGATTCCAGCATCAAAGCACCGTTGCCGTCTTCGCCGGGAAGTAGCTTCCAGCGTTCGGTGGTGGACGTGAGTTGGATTTGATTGGCTTCAAGAGCCAGCTTTCTGGCTTGCATTTCAGCCCAGGTGGCTTTGACTTCCCGCACCGCAACTCCGACTTCCAGCCGCAGCGAGTGAAGCGTTGTTTCGTATTGATTTCGAAGTTGTCGGCACTCAAGAATTCGGCGTTCTCGCTGAGCCTGTGTGGCTCGTCGACCAAGAGGAACTTCGAATTCCGCGCCGAGCGCCGTTCCTGGTGTTCCCATTGTGAATTGATTCACCCAGGCATCACCCACTGCCGCATCGTCATGAAGGCCGGCAACGTAAGCCTCCGTCACGACGTTAAGAACCGGCAGCATTTCCTGTTTTGACATTCGCAGTCGAATGCAGGCAGCTCGGATCTGGTCCAGCGACTGATGAACTTCTGATCGGTTCACGAGAGCCGCTTCGCAGCACTGCCGCATATCCAGGGGAACCTCCACGGCGGAAGGTGCGTCCAGCGTAATGAACTCGGTGTTCGAGTAACTGCCAAGTTGCGGATCGTTGACAAGGGAACGAATCTGAGCCTCAGAGTTTCGAACCATCATCGTGGCACGCGTCAATGCTGACTCGCGGGCCGCGACTTCCGCTTCAGCTCGCAGAATCTGCGGACGAACGGCGTCAATTCCTTCGCGATCCTTCAGTTGGCTAAGAACCAATCGTGCTCGTTCCAACGATTGGTTTCTAATTGCGACGCTGGATCGCGCAATGTGAAGTCCCCAGTAGGCGCGGGCGACTTCGGCCAACTGCGCCTGCACCTGTCGAGAGAACTCGGCTTCCGCAACACTGGTGTCGATGAGCGCGAGGCACGACAAACTGGCATTGTAAAGAACGCCGTTGCCTCGCAGAACGGGATGTGTGTAACTGAGTTTCAAGCGCGACGTTGCTTGAGGATTGGGCGAGAAGAATGTCGAATTGGTCTGCTGACCGCCCAGTTGCTGGCTTGCTTCGACGACGCCGCCTACGGCAGTTCGTCTACGCACTCCGCCCGTTGTCGATAGTTGATTGTTCCTGTAGCGTCCGGTGGCTCCGGTGAGCAGGCTTCCAACCGGGTCGTTGGTGTCGGTCCATTGGGAGTCCAGAAACGCAGCCCAGTCGAAGGCCGCATCTGCTTCCGTCACGGCAGTACGGCGAATCAGCGGAAGTTCGCTAAAGACCTTGATCTGCGAGGAATGTGTGAGCGACCGCACAAGCAGCGATTCCAAAGTGAGTGGCAGAACTGAGGATTCGGGGCGAGTCTGAACCATCGTCTCATCAACCCACCATGCAGGGATTTCGACCGTATGAAGCTGCTGATTGATGGACTGCGAGGGTGAGTTGACGGCTTCGTCGAGAAACACGGCGGTGACTTCGGCTGCGTTCTCCTCGTCAGCAATCGCGCAATAATTGGTGAGCAGCGAAATGCTCACTGAAATCAGCCACACTGCCAGCGACGTGAAGTCACTCAACGTGTGCTGATCGGGATCATTCCTGAAAACTCGCATGTTTGCGTCCTGCAGTCTGCGAACGAAGTAACGCTAATGAATTAAGAGACACTAACAAAACCGGGACAGGCACTCTTGGCGGTCGCTTTTCTCAATGATTTTGGAACTCTCGGCGGGAGCCAGTCTCGGTTTTGTTAGGCGTTTTAAGTAGTTGGCGAAGTTAAAGGCGACACTGGACTTTCGCTTCGACAACCGAAGTCTATGGAGCCTCAAGCGTTGAGTGCTCCATTTCCGTTGACTTGTGGATCAGACGAGTTTGAACGCCTTCGCATTCATTCACATAGTCACCCCAGGCAATATCCTGTGACTGCAGTAACTCGCCGGTCGCCCGCTGATGACTGATGATCGCCAGGTTGTAGGTAATCCAGGCCTGTGTGTAAGCGTTTTCCGAGATGACCAGTCGCTCCTGAGCTGTCAACAGATTGTCCAGCATCAATGCGCCTGTGCCGTCTTCGCCTGGCAGGAGTTCCCATCGTTTTTGTAAATAGTCCAACTGCGCGGCACTGGCTTCGACGGCTCGCTTCTGAGATGTCATTTCGGAGTACGATGTTTCCAGTTCACGAACGGCGACTTCCACTTCAAGGCTGAGAGTGTGCACGGTCGTTTGATATTGATTCTGCAACTGACGAAGTTCGACACGTCGTCGTTCATGCCGACTTTTTACAGCTCGATTCTGCAGCGGCACTTCAAACTGCAGGCCAACCGAGTAACTGGGTCCGCCGACATGGAACTGATCGGTGAAAGCATCGCCAATGCTGCCATTGTTCTGCAGTCCGGAGAGATAAGTTTCGGTAATCAGATTCAGGCTTGGCATCAGTTCGTTGCGGGAAATCTCCTGACGCACGCAGCCGGCTTTGATCTGCTTGATGGCCTGTGTGACTTCCGGGCGAGTCTGCAGCGCCGTGGCGAGTGATCGAGACAGATCAACGTCAGATGCGATATCCGATGGCCCGTCGACGGGGATCAGTTCTACGTCGGAGACGGAATCACCAAGCGAAGGATCATTCACAAGTGCTCGAATTCGGGCTTCAGCATTCTGCACAGCCAGTTCTGCGCGAATCAGGTCGGAGCAACGAGTGGCGACTTCCGCTTCGGCTCGCAGAACCTGAGGCTTAACGGCGTCGATACTGACTCGATCCAGAAGTAGCTGATGCACATTCTTCGCACGTTCCAGAGATCGCAGTTTCTGTGACAGCAATGCTCGCTCGAGGTACAGGCCCCAGTACGATCGAGTGACTTCCAGCAGATGAGACTGCAGTTGGCGTGAGAATTCGTCTTCAGCTACCTCCTTGTCGATTTCAGCCAGAACCGTCAGGCTCTGGTTATACTCGCATCCCCGGCCTCGCATCAGCGGCTGAGTGTAGTTCAGCACCAGCTTTGAAGTGCCCTGAGGATTCGGTGAAAAGAACTTTGAATTTGTGTCCTGGAAACCAATACGGTCGGATACTTCCACCTTGCCACCGGTTGCCGTACGTTTTCGCAGGCCGGCTGCCGTGGACATCTGATTGTTCTTGTACCGCGATGCTCCGCCGGTCGTTAGCGTGTTTCCAACAGGATCGTTCTGATCGTCCCAGCGGGACTCAAGAAACGCAGCTGGATCAAACGCCGCACTGGCTTCAACGACGGCCGTCTGGCGAATCATCGGCAGGTCAGAATACACCTTAATCTGGCTGGAATGATCAAGGGCCTGCACAAGCAGTGATTCCAATCCCACGTTGACGGTGCGAGAGCCTGGCCGCAGTTGGCTTTGAACCAAAGTGCCCCACCATATCGGTGATGGTTCCGGAGGCGATTCACCCGATGAAACTGTTTGCGAACTGGCGGAGTCATCTTCCATCGGAAGCACCCGCGTCATCGAAACGGATCTTGACAAAGGCTTCTGTTTGCGAGTTTTTCGACTGCCAGCGACAAAATCCTGCAGGTCGCGTGTGGCATCGTCAGAAAGTTCGGCAGATGGCGGCACTGATCGCTCTGGCAAAGCGGACCGCTGTTCGTCGGCATCCTGCGACGCACTGGATACCGCGGTACGCTGTTTCCACGTTTTCCAGGAAACCTGCTGTTGAGCATAAGCAGAAAATGACCCGCCAACGGATACAGTCAATACCAGTGCATGCAACAGCAACCGAGTCGCGGTGACGACTTTTCGATACTGATCACCTCGTACTGCTGGACAACATGGGCCGGACATTGAAACTAACCTCCTTGTGGCTGCTGTAATCCCACCGTGGATTCAGCATGTGCAACTTCCCGTCTCACCGCTGTTCGAAGGTCTCCTGTTGAAAACCAACGAAGACGACTGCGCAGCGTGCTAAGGGAAACCCGCAGTACATGGATCGAAATACCCAGGTATTTCTACCCAGTCGAACGTGCGGGTTTTGCACTCGATGTGCGAGTCTGGCAGAAATCGCCAGAGCGCGAGGAGTTTTCGGAAAGGCTGGCGTGACCCTCAGAACCCGTCCGGACGCTAAACTGGACTCTGTTCACGTCCGGGGCAGTAAACGGCCCGGTTCAAATAGCATCGGCCGGTTTTTCCTGAGGCTTTGTGGCTGGTTCGGCTTCTGGAGCGGGGCGTTTCCACGTTCCGTCGAGCAATTGCTGAATGGCGATCTGCATCGATTCGCCGCCGCCCTGTTGATAGCCGACATGAACGTCCTCAACGACATTTCCCCTGCCTAGAATCACAGTATGAGGAATTCCTGAGACGTGAAATTTCTGAGCGATATCCCCATTGCGATCCAGTCCAACTGTTGGGGAGAGACTCTTTTCCGTCAGGAAGCCTCGAATTTGATCCGACGCTTCCTGCTGATTGACAGCCACAAAGATGACCTTCGATGAATCGAATTCCGACGTTGCTGCAATGTAGTCAGGCAACGCGGCGACACAGGGGCCGCACCACGTCGCCCAAAAGTCGAGGACGACGATTTTGTCCGCGTGGTCCCTAAGCCGGAATTTTGTTCCATCAAGCAGTGGCAGTTCAAAATCATCTGCCACTGTACCAACCATTTTCGCCCCGGCTGAGCTTCCGCCGTCTGCTGCCGCAACGTCCCAATCGGGCTCCTGAGCGTTCTTTGCGATCCAATTCTGATAAGCCGGAGATGAGTCTCGGTTCTTTGGATTGCCAAGGAATAGTTCGCGAATCGATGCGGCAGGGAACGTGCAGTCACCCAGCAACTTCGAACGGCCTTTGATCTGACCATCGACGAGGCTTGCCGGCGTCATTGTGATACTAAATCCGTCGGCCAGTTGAGCCTGCATCGACGCTTCTCCGTCGTCACCCATGACGAAGCCGTTCTCTTCATCATCAGCCACCGGCGGCGCGGAATCTGGTTTTTCCACCGCCGGTTTTGGATTTGCCGCAATCGCTCGATCAGTTGCCGGTGCCGTCTGTGCGACATCAACCTGTGCTGGTGTGTCAGTCGCTGGCGAATCCGTCGCGTGGAGTTCAGCACCGGGAACATTGGAAACGGCGTTTGCCGGAGGCTTCGTAGTCTCTCGCTGTGTTTGTTTCTTTCCAGAATCCTTTTTCGGTGGATCCAGCCAGACAATCGCAGCGACACGTTCGCGGTCAACTTTCAGATTTTCCAATCGTGATTCGAACTGGACGGCGGTATCACTGATCCCGGTCAGCTTGCCTCGCAGCAGGTCTCCATTGGCAGCGACCAGAACATGTGTCGGAGGATTATCTCGCCGAAAGCGAGGGACAGTCAGCGTTGCCTGACGCGCTTCCTCTGCAATAAACTGCCGTATTGAAGCACCCGACATGTTGTCAACTTCAAAGGCAGAAACTTCCACGGCATCGCCTTTGCCCTGCTGGACTCGACCGTTGATCACAACATTGCCCATCATTGCGACATTCGCGTTAAATGCGAGACCTTTTGAGCCGGCTCCTGCGGAGTTCAGTTTGATCGTCTTCACTTGTTTGCCATCAACGGAAACAAGCAAACTCCCGTCGCGAGCCACAAGTTGAATATCCGCTTCTCCCTGCGGCGCGCGGATGATACCGTCTGCGTTCTGCCCGCCAAAACCTCGGAAGAACATCTGATCCTGCGCTGGGGCTCGATCAAGCACCTGTAGATTCGTTTGCATCAGGGTAAATGCGACATGTGTTGCGTCGTCATCTTTTCGATTACCGGATCCAAACAAAGAGACTGTTACGTTCGCATAGGACTGGACTGGCCACTTCAAATGGAATCGGACGGTGTCACCGGTCAAAATCGAAGGATGCGAAACGGACGCGTTTCCTCGCAGCTGGATTGACTCCAGGACGGCCTTCGGTGCTTCGGTCGCAGCAGTGTGTTTTTCGCCGTCCGTTTTGTCATTGCCGGACTTCTCAGCCGCCGATTTTTCGTGGTCGGCTATGACTTTCGCAGGCTTCCTTTTGGAGCCCACGCCCTTCCAGCCTTCAGCACCGAATCCTCGCTGATGGATTCTTCCGGTGGCGGAAAGCTCGACGGCACGAACGTTCTTCCTCGGGAATGTTTTCACTTGACTGAACGGTAATGACAACGTGATCACTTCTTCGCTGTAGACCTCGACCCTGCACGGCAGCACATCATTATTGGTCAAATAAATGACATCAGGAAAGGCGGTAAGCATCTCCGGGTGCTCTGAGAAATGAGTCACACTGGCACCGCGAATGAATCGTGCGTCGTCTCCGTTCTTCAGTGTTGACGCGTTGTTGCCACCCAGTGGCGTCCACTGAATCGGGTTTGCTGCTTCGCCGTCAACGACCAGGCTCCCCTGCAGCGAGCCCCCGGAATGAAACAAGCGATCCAATTGCGTTGGGGGCAACACTGTTGGAGTCAGTCCCAGTCTTGCTACGTTGTAAAGACTGCATTGAACAGGATCTCTAGCAACGGGCGAACGCATGACGGCCGTGTTTTCATCCACGGTCAGTAAAGTTCCCGAAAGCGTTGTGCCATCGTTCCAGACGATCTCCGCGGAGGTGGTCGGGGCTTCCGCCGCATCGTCGTCTCCAGTTGATGCGATCAGCGATGTAATGTCTTCGAGCAGAACCTCGATGCTTACTCCCTTTTTCTGTATGCTGACCATGCCGGTTTCTGCATTCAGAGTCTGCAGTTCGCCGTCGTGCAGCGTGCCGTCGGCCATTTGAACTCGAGTCAAGTCGCCGGTCGCAATTTTGGGTTCGCTTCCGTCCCAGTTGCTGACACGAAGTCGGCGAATATTGAGATCCCACTCACCATTTCGAAACATCAATCCTTCAGCGCCACCCCGCAGGCCACTAATGGCGACTTCACCAAGTTTCTTTCCTGAGCGAGAATAGACCGACATTGTCCTTTCCGGATAATCCACAAACAAATGCAGGTGCAGAGTGAGATCCTCATCTTTGAGTTGCTGCAGTGTTGTAAATTTTGTCCCGTTGGCGGCGACGATGTGAGTAATCCACGATTCCAGTCGCAGCCCGGCCTTTGCGTCGCGACCTACCGCCATGACAAACGAAAGCGTCTTCGTTGATCGCAACTCAACCTCGATCTCAAACTTTCCTGGCAGCGTTAAAGGCAGGAACAACGCGGCATCCGGACGCGTCGTCGCCAAAGAGCCATCGGGCTGCTCGGTCCATGAGGCTGGCGCTGTTTTTTCTGATTCATCACCTTTCTTCACAGCAACGCCGCCGCGAATGAGCATTCTCGCCCTTTGAGGCTGGTCATCTGGTGATCTACGAAACGCTGGCTGCCAACCATCAAGACCTCGTGGGCCGGAGTAAATCAGTCCGCCCGTACTTGTGTTTCGATTCAGGCTAAGAACCTGCTTGCGATCGACCTCGAACGCTCCAAAACGGGAACCTTCGAATCCAAGCGTCGACTCGCCGATCGACTTCAAATTGCCGAACAACAGGTCTCCGTTCTTCAGCAGAATTCGAAAGCCAGGTTCGGCTTTCACAGTTTGATCTCTATCCGCTGCGGCGTCTGGAAACTTTATCGTGTGGAGAGCGGAGAGGTTGATTTCAAGCGGGTCTGTGAAGAGCGGCGATCGCCAAACGAGCACTTTGTCGTCGGCTCGTACCAGAGTTCCCTTCAGGCTGTCACCGTTGCTCCAGGAAAGCGTTGCGTCGTCCGCCTGAGCGATGTTCAGAGCGAGACAAACAAGAAGAACAGCCAGCAGACATTTGGAATGGGAATTCACCGGTAGCCTCGACGCTGGTTCTGAGAGTTGAAAATGCATGAACGCCATCCCGATTGTTTTGATGTTCGTTGGCTGACGACCGGATTCGCAGACCTGGTGGCCGTCGCTTTCAACTACCGTTCATAGATTGGCAGGAACCGATAATTCAAAGCCATCGCCAGCAAAGACATTCCCGTTCCGTAGGCAGGACCATGTTGACTTTGAAAACTTCCGTCATCCGCCTGAAGGTCCTTCAACTGCCGAGCCGTTTTCAGATTCCATTTGTCCCAGGCATCAAAGTCCCCCTGAAACAACGCCTGAGCCGTATAATAACGGTAGTACTCAGGATAGTTGCCTTCTTCATGTTCAAGGTTGACAGTGATCGCTCCCAACACGCCTTTGTATTCCTTGAGTGCTTTACGTTTACCAATTGCAAACACCAGAGCCGCGATCGCTTTCAGATTTGCGGAGCCGCCACCGCCGATGCCCGAGTAGCCAACTTCGCCCCGATTGGTGGTCATCGATTTGAAATAGTCCAGAGCGTTGTCGATGGATTCGTCCGGCACTTTGATGCCAGCATTGCGAGCCGCCAGCAGGCCCATTAGTACGGCTCCTGAAACAGACGTGTCGGCATCCGTTGCTTCCGGCCCATATCGCCAGGCATTGAACTGATTGTTTTTCTGAGACGTCACAGCGGCGCGGACAGCCAGTTCCAATGATTCGCCAATGCTGCGTCGGTCGTCAGACTTCGTCTCAGCGTCCCAGAGCGAATCCTCATCCAGCACGCCGTAGACTTCTGACATCCCCAGCATTGCAAACCCATGATGATACATGCTGCTGTGACCCATGTTGCCACCGAAGAAACCGGTGGCTTCCGTCTGCCCCTTGATCATCGAACGGACCGCTCGCCGAATGTTCTCGTTGTAACGTCCGAAGTTGGGATCTTCACCACTGGCGACGAAAGCCATGATGCACATGCCGGTAATCCCCGGCCCCGAATCGCCGCCTTGCCAGTTGCCTTCCTTCGTTTGATTCGTCGCCAGCCACTCCAGCCCACGCTCATAGATCTGCTCCACATCCCGAGGCACATCCGCCCCAAACCGAACCTGCGCATCCTGAGCGGGGCACTGGGGAACCAAAGTCAGCAAAAGCAAAACCGATGTGACGATCGACTTACGCACTTCTATTCTCCACAGTTTTGAACAATGCCGACGGAATGGATTAACAATTCCTCTGCCACGATTGAAGCAATTCGAACTGACCTTTGGAAAGACGCACTGAAGGGCGTTTGGACTGTACCAAAGAAAGTGCCTCTTCTGGAGTTTTGGAAAGCCCGATTTTCAGCAGAAGTGATGCAGCAAACAGCCCGGTTCGTCCGTGTCCTTCAGCGCAGTGAATGATGGTCTTTCCGTTTAGTCCGGCCACCTGGTTAACCCATTCCATCAGCTGAACTGGTGTTGGAGTCGAGGCGTCTAAAATTGGGAATGAACGATACGTCAAAGATCTGAGCCTCGGAGTTTCATTGAATTCACAGGTGAGGTCGACGACATTCTCAAACATATCCGGCACCTCGTGGGAACGAAGTCGTCGACCGATGAAGACGTTGGGTGTCAGTTGATGATAGGGACGTTCCCGTTGTACCAAACGAACGAGATTCCAGACCGTCGAAAGGTAGATCAGAAATGGAAATAGAAGGAGCTGATTGAATAATGAAAGGAGACCATTTGGCCGTTTGCCGTAAACCCACGCACCGAGGTGAAGGTATCCCAAAGCAACAACACTAAAACTGGTCGCGGGCCAAAGTAACAGATAAGACCAACCCCCACTGCGAACGGTAACGACAATAAGCAGAGTCGCAATTAGAGAAAAAAGAATTCCATACTTCATTCGAAGTCACAGTCGCAGAATCCAAACACTCTAAAAGCTTCCTGTGATTCTTCCGTGAATTCAGTGTCTTCTGTGGTAAAAAACCTCGCCCAGTACGTCCTGCCTACTTTCGATTCTCCAGAGCGTTGAAGAACGCATCGATACCATCACGGAACTCGGCTGGAGTTTGATCGTTGGTGGTACCGGTTGCCTGACGAACTTCACGAGCCTCGATTTGAGCGTTTGGATCGGAACCAGGTCCATAGAGTTCCAGTGCGACCTGATCGGTGTTGCCTTCACCACCGCCACCCGGAGTCGAACCGCCTCCACCGCCGCCACCTTTGGGGTTGGCTCGTTTGGCCTGCAGAAGAAGTTCAATCACTTCGGTTTCGGCAGCGATCGCTTCCGGTCCCGTATCAGGTCGACCGAGAATATCCGTTGCATCCGACGCGGCTCCACCAGCTTCCGTGATAAGCTGGATCTCCTTGCCGAACTTCTGCTCACCTAACGGCAAAGCCTTGATGTCCGTCACGACATTCACAAGCCGATTGTAGATTTTCCGCTGCGTCTCAGACTCAGCTTCCGCTTTCTCCCGATAGGTCGATTCTTTCGTCTCTCCGCGAACCTGTTCCAACGACCGTGTTTCTTCGCGAAGATCCATTTCGGCTTCCAGAATTCGCATCACTTCCAAAACGATCGACGGCGGCAGGCTGTCACCCTTGCATCCCTTGCACTGGCCGCACTTTGAAGCCGATACCAATTCTTCCGCCCAGCGATCCAGAGTGTCGCCCCAGAATTCCGCCTTGGCGATCGATTCACCACTGCGATTGCCGCGAACTCGATCGCCCAGGTCGTTCAACTTGCTGACGACTTCGTACTCTTCCATCTCCTTCAGAATGCGAAGGAACTTGTCATCTTTGCGACGATCGTAATACGCTTCCAGGTCATCCTGAATCGTGCGAACTTTCTGGCTTTGACCTTCTTCCCGGACGGCGATGCGTTCTGATTGCTCCTTTACCTTGTCGTCGAGCTTCTTCTCTGGCACGCCAAAGCCGTCAAACAGAGTTCGGTTCAATGCAGTGGCCACTTCCAGTTGTTCACGCGACGCAGCCTTCAATCGCTTAACGAACGTGCTGTTTTCCAGGTCGTCCATGATCTTCTGCAGATCTTCTCGAACCTTAGCGAACTCAGCCAGCAGATCGGTTTGCTCCTGAACGGCTTCTTCGACTTTTTCTTCCGCCGGAGTCGACAGCTGCTTTTTGTCATCCTGCGGCGGACCGCCCTGAAGCACCGTGCTTGGAAGACCAAATTTTCCTTTGCCAGCCTTCGACACTTTCTTCTCGCCCGGTTCTGCTGGGTTTTGTTTGTTGAAGCCTGATTCGGTGTCGGTCAGTTTGGGAACGGATGGCTGTTCCGGACCCGGCTTCTTCAGATCACCCGGCTCACCCGCCTGGTTGCCTTTGTTGTTCCCCGCCTGCGGCCCTGACTTTGCATTCGACGGCAAACTGGCTGACTTCTTCCCAGGCGCCTTGGCTCCCTGAGTCAACATGTCAGCCACAGACGGCATTCGGTTCTCACCGATATTGCGAAGCTTCTGCAATGCCCCGGCCCATGTTTCAAGGTGGCCAACCATCATTTCCCTGTTGCGAAGAGCCTGCTTGAGCAATTGATCGCCGTGATCAGCAACGGATGTCAATCGTTCGCCGTTCGTACGTTCAGCCGCAGCCTGCTGCTCAATCTCGCGACGTGTTTCCGGAGCGTTCAACTGATCGGCATCCATCTGCCGGATCTCGCGATTCTTGTCATGCAGCCGCATCTCTTCTTCATACACGTCGTCAGCAAGACTCGCCCAGCGACGAAGTTGCTCCATCATCCAGACCGCATGCTGTTCCGGAGTCATCACGTGAATAACATAGGCCGGCGAATACACTCGTCCGCGTTCCGTCAGATAGTCCTCGGCATAGGCTCGTACTTCCAAAGTCTGAGCCGGCACTTTGTCACTATCCGCGCAGAACGTGCCTTTGGCAGTCAGAATCTTCTTCTCCGGCGCGCCGCCTTCGACCAGTTTGTCACCCTTGTCCGGATTCGGATTGTGCACTGGATGTTCAACACCAGTCCATTCAAGACCCATCTGGCGAACTCCGTAGTCATCTCGTGACTGAAGGTCGAACGAGATCACATCCGTGGTCAGCACCACCTGCTGAGGATCCTGTTGCTGGAATGTGATGGCAGGTTCGCCATCGTTGACCGCATTCACCTTCAGGTTAAACGCATCCTTTGAAGTCAGCCCAAGCTCATCGCGCCAGCGGAAGTCGAGCACTTCCGACTCGGCGACTGTCATCGGCGCTGGTTTGACTCGATTACCATCCACAGAAGCCGGCAGATTCTTCACCGTCGCTTCGGTCAGATTCCGGCTCACCTCCGCTTCGAACGTAGCAACGGATCCCTTCAACACAGAAATCGCACCGCCGCGAACGTCGGCTTTGACCGGTTCTTTGTACTGCAAATAATCGGGCAGAGTGATCAACGCGGAAAGCGAACTGAGCTCCGGTCGATTGGCGACTTCAACATTCACGCCCTTCGTCAGGTCACCGACGCGAACATTCAGAGTGCCCGATTCGGTCTGTGGCGACAGCTTGAATTCATACGCCTGATCCTGTTTGGCGGCCTTCACTGCCGCCTGATCAGAAAATCGAGCCGACGCGGAGGCTGGCGACCATTTCGTGGTTTCGGCCAGCTTAGCATCCAGAGAAAACTCTTCGCCGTGCGGAACGACGATCGTTCCCGGCAAGCCGTCGACCTGAGCGAACGTGTAGCGTTCTACATTTCGCCACGGCATCAACCAGCGAGCCATCGCATTGAAACCGGCTGCCGGGACAATGGCCAGAGCAAGCAGCACCACGACGGCCGGCACGGCGAGCGTGGTCGCCCAAAAGCGATGCCGAGGTCGTGGAACAGCGTCAGAGAAATCCTTTTGTCGCACAACCGAGTCGACCTGATCGATCGCCGCCTGAGCCAATCGCGTGCTTGTTCCCAAATCCTTGTCGCTGTGAGCCAGCTCCACAATGCCGAGCAACTGATCACCGAGCGCAGGGAATTTATGCTTGAGCAGAATCGCAACCTGCTCCATGCGACGCGTGCCCCAGATCCAGCGATGACACTTCATCGGAAACAGGATCGCCAGTCCGACCGAACCAACAATTAGCAGCATCGTTCTCAGCGCGGCGGGAGTGTCGATGAAGCGATCGATCACGAAGACCGCGAGGTACGACAGCACGAGCCCAAAGAGGCCGGCCAGAATTCCCTCGGCAATCTTGACGATGCGCACTCGACGCTTAAACTGTTCCAGCCGCTCACGAGTCGAATCCGGCAGCCGCAATCCTTGTGAACTCATAGTCCATCGCTCCGATTTTTCCGCGCAGGCGAATTTGATTCGTTTGGGAATGGGCCTGTTCGGACTTCAGCATTCCGAAGAAACATCAAGTCGAAACAGGAACTCGGTGGCTCGAAATTTGGTCTGACAAAATCCGGGCGCTACGAATTCTCTCCAAAGTATACCCACGCCAATCCGCGTTTGGGGAGTGGCAAACAGGTCCCTGGGCAAATAAATCTTCGGCGAATTCAGCCCGCCATGACTTCGGCGATTCCAGTCTTTACATCTGTTTTTGTTGATCAACAAAACGGATCCGCGTACTCGCACGGGGTTTGTTTGCTCGGTGCTGCAGTGATTTTGCGACGAACGTCGCTCGCACCAACGAACTCATTCAGACGACATTTTTCATAACGGGCCGGACACTATGGAGCTAGTTCCGGCAACTCGGCATCCCTTGAAACAAGCTGGCACTCGCTGGTGCAGTGTCTCACGCAGTCGTTGAACTAAGCGGTAGACGAATTCGTAAGAATTCCCCGGGCGCCCGAATTCTGGCGAAATCCGGCTACGAGTCCGAGGGTACATCAAAATGAAACGAACTTGCGAGACACTACACTCGGCCCGGCCACTTCGATCAGCAAGTTGAAACCAATGCAGCTATATTCGACGCCGCAATCACCTGGCCACAAACTCGTTGCGAACCCAGCCGTCGCCAATGCCTTCGAAGTGACCAAACGTCCAATCAGACGTTTCGCTGAGAACTGTAAACTCGGCACCATCCTGCAGAGGCTTGTCGAACGCGGGTTCATAATCCTTGCCCGTGCCTTTGAGAGCCGTCGTCTCACTGGTTATCACGGCAATGCGAAATGATTTTGGGTTGTTCAGAATCACATCGGTCCCAACAGCAACGGCCATAAGACACATAGCGCCGCCGATAAGCGTGAGCCTCGCCTTTCGAATCAGAACGGCGATTACAATCGCCATCGCAGCGAAAGCCAATAGAAACCCGGCAAGCCGAACCTTCGATGGAAACGAAAGCCAATCGGTCCAAAACAAAACGTGGCTCCACCACGCTGACGGCTGTTCCGCAACACGGCCGGGAGCCGACGCCAGAGCCTGCTGAAGATTCGCCTCCAAATACGAATCTCGCGGACGGTACGGCTTTGCTTTGCGATAGTTCAGGATCGCTCGCCCATATTCGCCGGCTCGGAAATACGCATTGCCGAGGTTATAGTACACGGCCCCACTTTCGACTCCGTCAGCAACGATAGTTTCCAATTCCCGCGCCGACGCTCGATAACCATCCGGGGTTGTTGCCGAATCGAAAAGTTCCAAAGCTCGCACAAACGCTCGCTGATGCGCGCCCGTATCTGCCGCCGTTGCCGGGTTGGCACCCAGCGAAACAAGAACCAGTACGAAACAGCCAAGTCGACAAGCCCACCGCATGAGTCGTTCACGTCGCTCATTTGGTAAAACCCTTCCAGCCGTCTTCCAAATGTTCATCAGCCAGCGCTCCGTTCCAGCAATGGAGCGATTCGATCCACCAACGCCGTTGCTGTCTTTATCGCCGCCTGAGCATCGATCGCATCTCCCGCACCGTATTCAGCGCCTTCGATCGATTCGAGAAGCCTCGACGTTGCGACACGATCGTTTTCCGGCACACCAGCCTTCGCCAGCGCCGTCGCAACGTCTGCGGCGGTCAGACCTTCGGCGACTCGATTTTCAATATCCGCAATCAACCCAACGATCGACGCCCGAACTTCGCGAAGGGAATCCTTTTGCTTGCCCTGCGAACTCATCTGCGTCGCTGAAGTCAGCCGCGTATGAGCCGCTCGCCGAGCCTGCTGACGCCGCACAAAAATAGGATTGTTCGACTTTCGTCGATACAGCGTCACGGCGGCCATCACGCTGCCGGCGACGCACCACAAACCGCCAACTGCTGAAGCCCAACGGCCAATGCTGACTTGCTCATCGGAAAACTCGGCTGGATCGGTGATGTTCTGAAAGATGCCCGCAGCACTCTTCTGAATCTCTGAACTGCCACTATTCGCCACGGAGCCAACGAGATCCTGGCTCTCCAGTTTTGAGGCTTCAGAAACACTCAACTGAATCGCCGACGTTGCGATCTCGGTAAACGTCTCGGCCGATGGATCGAAGGTTGACAGCGTCAGGGCGGGTATCGACACGTCCGGTTTTTTCGGACGCATCGCATAGGAAAACTGCTTGATGCTTCCCTCAATTCGGCCCGTCGGATTTCGATCGATGATTTCAAAGCTGTCAGCAATCTCCGGGATCGCCGATAAATCCGGCGCGGAGATCAGTTCCAGCGATCCGCTGTCCTCGCGGCGAGCAAATTCAAGGGTCAAAGTGAGCGGGTCACCGACTCGCAGTTTAATCGGCCGAGCGGTCGCAGCCAGCTGATATTCGCCGATGCCACCCGTGTAGCCGACTGGGCGAGGCGTTGGAACTTCTCGCACGGTCACCGTCGCAGAGGTCCCGATTGCGACAAGGCGTCGAGGAAGATACTCGTCACCTCGCACACCGCCAACGAACGTGCCTTTCACAACCGCCGGCCCGAAGGAATAGGATCCGGTTCTCTGCGGTGTGAAACTGCGCGTGAGTTCATGCACGAAGTATTCGATGGGCTTGCCATCGAGCCCATTTCGAGTCTCTCGTCCTTTCGAAAGTTCAAACACGGCCGCTCGCGAGCCGCCGAAGAGCGAACCCGTTTGCGAACTCAATTCATTGATCGTAAAGCCAGCTCCATTCTCCGCCAGCAGCCGCTGAAGCCATTCAGACGTTTCATTTGTGGTCAGCCCATCCGGCGCTTCCACCCAGTTGACCTGAATATGCGGAGGATCTCGACGAAGGGGTTGAAGAGGATTGGATGTTGAATTCGGCAGCGGCTGAACGAGCACTCGCAGCGTGACCGTGAACGGCTGCGTCGGATAGACGGTCGTTAAATTCGGTTTGATTTCAACCAGAACCGCGTCCTGCTCTTCAGCATCCTGAACGCGAATCTTCACTGGGTTACTGGTCAGTTCGGCTCCATCGATCGTTGCCTTGATCGAAGGAATCGTGAGCTCACCGGTGGACTTGGGAGTCAATCGATAAAGGTAGATATGGCTGAAGACGTTTTGCTGTGAGACTCGCCCATTGACGATAAATGTCGACGATTGATTGCGAGACTGATCACCGGCGGCAACGACTTCGAACTGCTCTTTCAACGGCGACACATCCGGTGCGACCGGGTTTTCTGCGTTGCGAATTTCGATTTGATAGTCGAGCGATTCGCCCACAAAAAGCTCGGTGGTGCTCACCGCCGCTGCGATCTCAGGATCGTCAGCCAACGCCCCCCCAGCAGACGCACCTGGCGTCAAAAATGCACAGATCAGGAACAGTCGACTGAACATCAGCAGGCCGGACCGAGCAACGCGAGTTCCGGCAACTTGAAGATGCCGAAATGCACTCCATTCCGCCCGGCCAGCAGAAACCCTATCTGCGGCACCACAACCGCACTCGTGCTTCCGGCGTGGCGTCTCAACTTTGCTTAATGTTACGTCCTGATCGCTCATTGAAGTCCGTCTACCAATCCTTGTCGACCGGCGAGCGGCCCATGATTCGTGCTCGAGCTTCGCGGTCGCGTTCTCGTTTTTCCTGCTGTCGTTCGCGAACCTTGCGCAAGGCGTCTTCGATCCGATCCTTCGACACCTGTTGTTGCTGCTTTTCGGCAGACTGTTTCTCCTGGTCCGACTTTTTGTCATCCGACTTCTTCTTGTCCTGACTGTCTTTCTTCTTCTCCTTTTTGTCGTCCTTGTCATTCTGTTTCTGCTCGTCGGATTTCTTCTCATCCTGTTTTTGATCTTTGTCGCCGACCTTGCCGTCGTCCTTCGTGTCTTCTTCTTTCTTGTTGTCCTGGTTTTGCTGGTCCTGCTGATCTTTGTTTTCCTGGTCCTGTTTGTCCTGATCCTTTTGTTCGTTCTTTGGCTGAGCGTTGTGAATTCCTTCCAGGATGCGGCGAGCTTCCTCGGCGTGTGTCGCCGCCGCCAGCCGATCCTCCTTTTCAAGATGTCGCACAGCCGATTCCATTTCCTCCACGGCCTTTGGAGCCAGCTCAATCGCCTTGCGATATCCGGCCTGCACCGCTTCAGGATCAATCTTAGGCTTCTGCGCCGAGTCCGCTTGCGGCGCTGCGGAGTCAACGGTGACTGGAGGAGCCGCCGCGACATCAGCAGGCAGCTGATTTTCGAACTGGGCCAGTTCTGCTTCCGCCTTTGGAGCCAGCAAACGAGTCTTCCGCAGCGCGAGACTTTGCGATTCTTTAAGAGCAGGAAAATCCAGCGTATCCTCAACCACCTGCGACGGCGCAGCTGCGGCGTTGGATGCGACGTTCGTTGTTTCTTGGTCTGTCGTAGGCTGAGTTGGATCTGCGGCAGGCTCGATTGGTTTGTCCGCCCCATCAGTCTCGCTGGCATTAGCGGCAATTGGTTCGGCTGCGTTCTTCACCGATTCTTCTTCCGTCGGCGCCGCGCCCTCAGAGGTTCTCGTTTCCAGCGGAGCACTCGGCTTGAGTTGCGACGCGATCGTGGTCTGATCGGCAAGCTCCTTTGCCAGCAACGGATGGAACGGAACAACAGCATCCCAGATGCGATCCAGCTCCTCCAACGCCGCTTTCTGCTCAGTCACAGCATTTGCAGGCTCGCCCAATCCCAGTCGACGCGATGCGTTCGACATCCTGTCCCCAGCCTTGTTCGCCCAGCCCTGAAGCAACGCGATTCCTTCTTCAATCTCTTTTGAATTTGGCTGCTGCGGAGG
This sequence comes from Planctomycetota bacterium, assembly GCA_031377305.1. GTDB lineage: Bacteria > Planctomycetota > Planctomycetia > Planctomycetales > Planctomycetaceae > SXXK01. The sequence goes on from JANMEV010000344.1 coordinate 24,275, forward strand.
TGCCGTTGGTTGCGAAGCCGCACTTCCACCAGTTGCCGGATCCGCGGGCCGCAGTTCGGTTTCGATCTTCTCACGCAGAGTCGGAATCTCTTCGCTTAACTCATCCTGAGCCCGCTTGAGTTCAGCAAACGCGTCGGCCGACACGTTGGGTGGCAATTGCGTCACCGTTTCCTGTAGCGATGATTGTGTCTTCGTCAGGAACTCCAGGAACTGAAGGAGGTTGGATTCATCTCGCACCTTCTGACGATCTCGTTCACGCCAGCGATCCGAGTAGTACTTGATCCAGTTACGAACAAGTTCCAAATTGCGTCGCGACTGCACATGATTCGGTTGCAACTCCAGACAGTGTCGATACGAAGCGACCGCCTGCTTGAGTTCGCCAAGGATCTCCTCGCGTTTCTCCGTGGGGACTTCTTCCGGCTTCTCGCCTGCAAGTTTTTTTGCCTGCTCGGCGGACAACGTGCCAAGATTGAAGTGCGACGACGTGGCGATGGCTCGATCGGGACTCAACCCCGCCTTCAGATAGAGATCTTTCGCCTTTTCCAAATCGCCCTTGCGATGAAACGCACAGGCTTCGTCGAATGCAGCGATCGCAGCCCTGACAGATTTCTCTTTATCGAGCTCTTCTCCCGCCGCAGCGAATTCCTTCGCCGCTTCTTCGAATTGATCTTCCTGGTACAGCTTCAGCCCCTGACGAATCCGATTCTCAGAATCTCCCGCGTGCGTTGAACTACCAAGCATCAGCGAAACCAACATTCCAAGAACAGCCGCTGTTTTGCCGTCTGAGCGAGTTCCCTGCATCGCTGAATCTTCAGCTCGGTGCAGCATGGCTGGCTTCGCTGGCGTGACAGTTGAAACTTTCTTTGCCGGCACAAACGGGCTGACCCAGAGATCAACGAGCAGCATCAAAAGAGTGATCGCAAGAAAAATCTGGAACCGTTCCGAACGACGAATTCGCTGCTGACTTGCAGCGTCATCACCTTTGCGACCCTGCAAATGACTGACGTACAATTCGCCCAGGTCGTAGGCTCGAGTGCCCGCAGGAATGTAGACGCCGGAAGTCTTGATCGCGATTTCCTGCAACAACTTTCCATCGAGTTTGCTCCACACCTGCTGGCCGTCGTGTTCCACGAACGTCGATGAATTAGCCTTCTGAGGAATGCGTGAGCCCTGTTCCGAATCGCCTAGGCCCACCGTAAAGATGGTGACCTTGCGTTCGGCAGCGACAGTTGCGGCTTCCTGCGGATACGACGATTGGTCGTCGCCATCGGTAATCAACAGAATCGCCTGATCGCGTTCCGCCCTGGTCTGAAAAACCTCGAGGGCCTTGCGAATCGCATCGCCGATCGCAGTGCCACCGCGCGGCGCGCTGTCGGGGTCGAGTTCATTCAGGGCTCGGCGAAACGAATCATAGTCCACAGTCAGCGGACACTTTACCACGGCCTGACCAGCAAACGCGACCAGCCCAATGCGTTCGCCTTCCAGCCGATTCACCAGTGCCGAAACATCCGCCTTCGCGCGTTCAAGCCGAGACGGCGGCACATCGTCCGCCAGCATCGATCGCGAGACATCAATCAACACGTATAAGTCGCTGCCTCGCGGAACAACCTGTTCATACTGCGTCCCAAACTGCGGCCGAGCCATCGCCATCAGTCCAGAAACAATCGTCAGTTGCTGCAGAATCAGCTTGAGCCAGAATCGAGTCCGAGACGCTTCCGGAAGCACTCGCGACCACATCGCCTGAGCGACAAACGCAGCCCAAGCCAACTGCCGTCGTCGGTCCGAGTACAGCGCAAGCAGCAGCCAGCTCACGCAAAGCGGGAGAATCAAATAGAGGAATTGAGGACGTTGCCATTCCATGCGAAGTTCAGAATTGTCAGCGAGATTCTGGACTCCTGCATCAACGTCGATGCCAGTCCGAAGTCCCACCGCGTATGGTCTCGCAAACCCGCCGTCGGCTCAAGGCACCACGAGCGAAAAACTGCGTTCGTGAAGCTGTGACCCGGCATCAGTTGCCGAACGGGACTTTGGTCGTGCGACATTCCGAATTCGCTGCGCGAAAGCCACCGGGGACTTCGTGCCTCAAACGTGCAGTTTGCCGCGGCTGGCCAGGGGCAGCGAGCGGCAGAACTCACATCCCCATTAAGCTCAGGGGGGCGCAAGCCGATTCGACAGCAAGAATTGGACCGTGTTTCAGGCTCAAGGCAAACAGGTCCAGTGAATTCTGGTCCGTTCGGCCTGCCTTTGAGACGGCTTTCCCGGCGGAATCCAGGAATCCAACGAACACCCCACAGAATCCGCGCGTGATATTCTGAAAGTAAATCCATTGTGCTGCGTGTTCGTCAAACACGTTGCCCGGTGCACGTTTAAGAGGTAGGATTCTGACGGACGTGCTGCTCGTTCGGGCGGGAACGTAAATCCGCATTTGGGCGAGGTCTCAACTTGTAAGGCGTTGAGTTTTTGGGGAATATCCTTCTCTGAGCGGTATCGCTCACGGAACATTCTTGTGTTTGACCGTATCTGAACTGCTTTGAAACGACGAACCGTTCGGCAACGAAACATCCTCGGAGCTTGTTTGTGAGCACAATTCAGGCATCTTCCCCCACACCCGTTTCCCCATCTTCTGCTCCCGAGGAAGAAGTGGCCGGCGGCGCGCTACTTGACGCTGTGCCTGCATGGGCTGTGAGTTTGCTGGTGCATATTGGGATTATCATCATCGTTGCGATGATTTCGTTGCCTGAAATCGCGATGCCCGAGTTTAACTTAACTTCGTCGGTTGAAACCGAGGAAGTTCAGCAGGCCGAGTATGTCATCGATACCGAGCCGAGCGAATCGCTGGGAACCAAGAGTGATCTGAATATTGCCAGCCCCTCTGCCGCGATGGCACAGGAAACAGGGCTTGATAATCACCGGGAAGAAGTCGCTCGTATCGAAAACGTTGTCGTGAATGCTCGCGTGCAATACGAGACGATGGCGACTCCAAACGAAGCTGAAATGGTCGAGAACATCGATCTGACCGGCACAACGGAACATGCTGGCGGCACCGATGGAGCGGTCGATCGTATAACGCTTGAGATTGCCTCGTCTTTACGACAGCGCAAAACGCTGCCGGTGTGGCTGTTTGACGAATCCATTTCCATGGAATCACGGCGTGAGTCGATTACCGAGCGTTTCGAAAACATCTATCGCCAATTGGGGCTGATGGACGACATCGACACCAAGGACGCTCTCAAGACTGGCGTCATCGGCTTTGGAAAAGATGTCCATGTGCTTGTCGATGAGCCGTCCAGCGAAATCGAAGAACTCACCAAAGCCGTGAAGAGCATTAAGAGCGATGAGACCGGCATCGAAAACGTATTCGCTGCGATTGCGCAGGCCATTAAGGTCTATGGACCGGTTCGCAAAAAGATGAAGGCCAACATGATGATCATCATCGTGACGGACGAACGTGGCGACGACTTCGGCGACAAGTTTTCGGTGCTTGAAGAAATCGTGAAACGATTGAGCCGAGATGGCATTCGGGTGTTTGTCATCGGAAACACCTCCCCCTTTGGACGTCAGAAGGGTTTCGTTCACATCAAACGAACTTTGCCAAATGGCGAAATCGACGAGTACGATGACGGCGGCGCTGATCAGGGACCAGAATCACCTTTGGCAGAAGGACTGCAGTTGCCGTTTTGGACGGCGAATGCTCAAAGCCTGGAACGGATGTCGTCAGGGTATGGTCCGTACACTTTGTCTCGATTGTGTGCCGAAACGGGCGGAATCTTCTTCATTGCGGATGACACGACCGTGAAGAAATGGGATCCGCAGATCATGCGTCAGTACGCGCCGGATTATCGACCGGGCACTGAATACATGCGACAGTTGCAGGGCAATTTGGCCAAACAGTCACTTGTCGCTGCGGCTCAGTTGGCTGTGACTGAGTCTGTGCCGATTCCTCAAAAAGCCTTTCAGGCGAATAACGATGCGATCCTGCGAGAGCAAATCACGGAAGCTCAGAAGCCGCTCGCCGTTTTGGACTACTTCCTGCAGCGGGTTCACACGGCTTTGGAAGCAGGAGAAAAGCATCGCGACAAGTTGGACTCCGATCGATGGCGAGCGAGCTATGACCTCGCGATGGGCCGAGTTCTGGCGATGCGTGTAAGAGCATTCGGGTACAACGCGGTACTGGCTGAAATGAAAGCCAGCCCGAAAAAATTCGAAAAATCTGACAGCAACCAATGGATCCTTGAACCCTCAGAAGAAATCAACGCCGGAGCAAATGTTCGTCGAATGAACGACAAGGCGATTGAGTATCTCGAGCGAGTCGTCAATGAGCACCCCGGTACTCCGTGGGCGTTTCTTGCAAAGATGGAATTAAGTGATCCGCTCGGCTGGAAGTGGAAAGAAGGGACGATGCAAATAGCCACCATGAACGGTGGAAACGCACAGCGTCAAACTCAGTTCGCCGCAGAGGAGGACGCCGCCCGACGTCAACAGCAGGAAATGCAGCGAAAGAAAGAAGCCTCGCGGCCAAAAATCTGATTCTGCCCGCCACGGCTATCGATTGCCCTTCTATACTCCGCGCGGTTGTGAGTGAGAGTATTGGCGAGCGGCATGCGTCAACTTACCGGCACAAGACCTTGGAACCGGAGCCATCCCGCCGCTCGGTTCGCCAGCCTCATTTTCTGTTAGCCGCTTGATGGATGTGCCAGTTCCTTTTGTACGAGGGCTGAAGCGACGTACGTCGTGGAGCGACGCCCGGGGACTGTCGAGTTGTTGTGTGAGAATTTGATTTGTTCCTGATTCATGGTTTTGTACTTCACATCGGCTTTGACTATGGTCCAATTCGTGAAGCGACAAAATCATCAGCCTGATGGTGCACGACAACCTGGTGCCTTGGGATCATCGCTTCACCAAATTGCAACTTGCGCCCGCGGCAAATTCGACAACATCAATTTCAGCAACGCATTTGTTGCCCGGAGAAACGCTCTGTGAAACCAGCAAGACTTTTCATGGTCCTCTTCGTGTTCGTCGTAACTCTTTCCGCAAAGTCTTCGGCGGAGGAGTTTCGGATCCTGTCGTGGAACGTCGAAAGTAACCGACCCAATCAGCCACCTGTCAGTGATCCGGCGACCATCGCATCGCAGATTAAGGAATTGGCGAACGCTCCTGAGACTCGCTTTTCGATCCTTGTGCTTAGCGAAGTTGAGCCAAAGACCGTCGACGCGTTTCAGACCGCGGCCGCGCAGGGACTTGGCAAGTCGGTGGATTTTATCACGTCGGCAAGCGGCGGTTTCGGAGACACTGACAGTCTCATGGTTGTCGTTGATACCACTCGATTCGCATTGCAGGATGCGATCGAACTGCATCGCTACGCAGGCCTGAACGGAAATTTTAACAACAAAGCAGACGCTTCCGAGCCCGGCGCAATGCGGGCACGTTCTCCGTTAGCCGTAAAACTACTCGACAAAACTACCATGAAGACATTTTGGGTGATTGCTAATCATTTGGCTCGAGGAGAAGAAGAGCTTCGAACCGAACAGGCGAAGATGTTGCGAAAGTGGGCTCAGGATTCAACCGAGCCGATCATTGCCGCTGGCGATTTCAACTTCGACTATGATTTCAAGACCCAAAAAGGAAACGCCGGATTCGACGCGATGATGGAAGCGAATGTCTGGACGTGGCTTAAGCCAAACCCACTGATTGATTCCAACTGGTCTGACGATCGACAGATCAAGGACCGCCGAGTCGATCGATACCCGGACTCGATTCTGGACTTCGTCTTCGTCGCAAACGACGCGCGAGGCTGGAACGGAAAGTCGACCGTGGTTGTCCGCAATGGCGATTTTCCGGATGACGATAAGACCAGCGATCATCGACCGTTGATCACTACGTTTACCGTCCAGGCTCGATAGTTGGCAAAAGCCGCTGCGGTTGAGAATCCCTGGGGTCAACAGTTGAAGCCGTGGTTTACACGGGTATTCGCGATGCGCTCACCAGCGATTGCCAACCGGACGCTCGCATTTGCCGGCTGATGCTGCGAACTCCTGCTCCTGTCCGTGAATTGGCAGTAGAAGAGTTTTCCAATGTGCCGGTCGTAGTTATCTCGCAACTCGCGGAGTCCGCGACATGGGTAATGTGAAACTTTTGCCACATTCCCGGCACCGAACGGGTCGCAATCGCAACAGTCGCAGCAACCATGCATATGTTGCCGATTTGCGAGGAACGGCGGAGCCGTAGCAGTGGCAGTGATTACAATCGAACATCGAGGCACTCCGAAGGCTCGACTCCCCTTTAAGGCATGCGCAGGAATAAATCTACCGAACGCATTCCATATGAGCCTGAGATTTCTCAACTTCAAATCGGCTAGCGCCTCAGGCTCAACAGGTATTCTTCCTTTTACCGCATGGCTAAGCAAAATGGAGAGTCACAGTGTTGATGTCGACCTTGCGAACCGGATTGCTCAGGCGGTTTCGTCGCTCCTGGGGAAAACACCACCTGATTCTGGCGGATGGTTCAACGGTAGCGATTGTGCTTGCCAAGGCGAACGGCTGAAGCAAGTTCACTGAGCCTCACGCTCAACGGGGTCCATTCTCCACGGCGGCCTTATGCTGTCGCGGTGAGTTCTCGAATCAATGCGTCGATTTGAAGAAGGATGCGATGGCTTTCTGTCTTCTGGCGAAGCTTGCGGAGATAGATCACGGCCGAATCCGTTTTGCTGCGGGCCATCATCCGAGCCTTTTCGAATCGAATCTCCCAGATCGCGGCTTCCATCATCTGCTGCGTTGACTGACGTTTTTGCGCGATACTGTCCACGTTCAGACGAGCCGTCAGTGAATCCAGAAGCTCCTTCTTCTCAGGCGAAGACAGAGGAGACGCTTCGATTTCCGCAACCAGATCGTTGTACTGGTCCAGCGTTCGATTCAGATGATCGAACACAATCTCGCAGCTTCGCACCATGGATGTTTGCAGCGCGCCGCGAAGTTCCTGAAGGGCCTGCTGATTGGCAACTTTTGCTGACTCTTTCTCCATGATGTAGGTCGCCTGCATTTTGGCGGTCAGCCGAGCGCGTTCTTCCTGAAGATGATGTCGCCGCTGAAGCAGCGACAAAGTGCGCTTTCGGGCTCGTCGAAGGAGCCGGCTTTCGGACCAGATTGTCAGCGATCTCGGCCAGAGCACTCCCAGCAATTGAATCAGTAGTGTCATTAGAAAAACGCCCGCGGCGACGATCAGTGTGATCACACCAAAAGTCATCAATCCACCGCGAAGGACCGAAACATCAAAGTGTCGCCCGGCGATTCCGAAGGCATACAGCATCGCCCCGGCAGCTGCGCCGGCGAGAAAAATGAAAACGCCACCAGCGAGAAGCACACGACTGTCCAGGGACTCGTCGTCCGAATCGGCATCTGAGGTTTTTGTTTCCTTTGCCATAGCCTCACCGTTGGCGAACGCCCCGTGGTCGGCAGAAGATTGCCAGCCCCAGGCTTGCCGTCAAGCTAATCAACGCCCCGATTCGAAACGATCGTGGATCATAGATCCAGCGGATTGTGTGAGAACCCTCAGCGATTTCCAGCGTTCGCCCAAAGCCGCTCGAAGTAACGGGCTTAGTCGGCTGATCGTCAACAAACGCGTTCCAGCCAGGAAACATCAGCTCGCAAAGTTCGACCTTTGCAGTAGTGGCCAGTTCGACCTGGAACTCAATCTCGGACGGCCGGTGAAATGTCATGCTCCAGTCTTTCAGCGAAGCCTCCGGAGTTGCGGAGACTCGAAACTTCGGTTGCTTGATGCGATACAGGAAACAATCTGCACCGCCTCGACCCCAGACTCGGTTAAGAAACGCATCCGGTCCGTTCGCCACGAGCACACATTCATCAGAAAGGCACTTCACTTCATCAGAAGTCAGCACGTGAGTCACCGCCATACTCTTCAGTCGAATCATCTGCTCGGCTGAAGGAAAGTTGTTTTCTTGCGAAGTCGGCTGCGTTTCCAGCACAGGCTCCGACGCAAAATACTCGGCTGGTCCAAGTCCCAGATACTGCGGGACGCTGCTCACTCCGTAGAGGTTGCCAATGTTCGGGCCTCCCAGAAGCAATCGAACGGGCGACTTCTGATCATCTTCGTCCAGAGCCCTGGCCACCCAGCTATCGCGCAGCCCATCCATTGGCGGATGAGGAACAACTTGTGCGTCGCAGACTGGCGGCTCAGCCGATTTCAAAACATCAGCCAGCGTCAGCGCGGTAATGCCAACTGTGATCAGTGTTCGAATAATCGCTCGCTGGCGACGTTGAAGAACATCCAGCACAAGTCCGGCAATGATCGCAAGGCCAAGACACGCGATCATCGTGTAACGCCCCGGCCCCATGAAGAAGCCGAAGCCGGGAAGATGACGAAAGAGTGGAACCAGCCAGCCGAACGAATAAACAATCCCCGCGACGGAAAGGATCGCCCATGTTCTCCATTGAGTATGTCTCAACCTCTGGCGAATAGGTTCACGAAGAACACAACAAACAAGGATCAGCGGAATCAGCCCGAGATACAAGTGAGCTTCGACCGGATTGGTGTCCGCATCCATCATCAGAAACGGAATTTTCTGCATCTCACGCGACATCGCCATTTCCGGAGTATGCCAGTACCACCATGATGCAACCAACTGAGTCAAATACACGGGAGGCATATGGCCATAGGCCGGATTGAAGACGGTATTCGACCCATCTCGCTGACTCAACTGACGAAGCTCCAGTGTCGGAATCAGCTGCACCGCAGCAATCAGAATTCCGCAAACAATCGCTGCGATGACAAGGCCTGCGGATTTCCAGCGATGCGTTCTCGCTGCGTTTTGAGTCACTGCTGAATCAGCAGCCTGAGAACGAGTGAGATCACCACCAAATGGCAACGCCGCTGTGCGACTCAACAACGCATAAGCCAGGCAGGTGAGTTGTGTGATGAAGGCAAGGGTGAAATGCCCAGCCAGCAAATGAACGCCGAAGCACATCGCCAAACAAGTCCAGCGAGCTCTGCTCGGCTTCTCAAGCAACCTGTCTACCATCCACAAGCACAGAGGAAACCAGACTCCGCCGATGATACTCCATTCCAAAGAGACTCGGACCGGAAACCAACCATACACAAATACCGTGGCGACCAGCAGCGATGATGTTTGAGTAGTCATCTGACTTTTGGCAAATCGCCACGTAAACAAAAATGCCAGGACATAGTGCAAAAGAACGCTGGCGTTGTAGGCGGAATTGATGTCAAAGATTCGATAAAGGATCTGATTCGTCGGATAAAAGATCCCGGCCTGGCTTTCAGCGTGAAGCGGATAGCCCAGTGACGTTCGATCGTGCCAAAGCGGAATCTCGCCGCGCGCAAACACTTCTGCCATCATCTGTTTTTGAGGGAAGAAATACGGATACGTATCACCTCCCACAAGTCCGCCGCCGGCAAGCAATCCTTGCCAAACAAAAGCCGACAGGCAGCAGCCGATCACACACGCGATCAGCCATTCGGTCCACGAGGGAACCCGATGGAGAGTTGCTGATGCCGGAGTCATAGGCTTACTTTAACTGGACGTTGACGTCACGAAATCATGTCACGTCGGCATCGAACACTCGAACCTTTTCCCAGCCTTCGCGATTCTCAGCGATGAACGTCAGATGATCCGGTGCGATCTGGTAAGCGTCGTGAGATGCTCGTGAATCGAACACCACATTGATGCATACATGAAAATCATGGTCATTTACCGGGCGAGCATACTCGGCGGCAAGCGTACCAGCTCCAAAGTACACGACTCCCGGATGGTTCTTCAGATATTTTTGACAGGCCGCAAGGAGCTTTTCGATCGAGGCGGGAGAAGAATCCTTCAGGGTGAAAAAGACAACGTGAGACAGTTTTTTGCCGGACATGAACGCTCTCTGCAAATGCAATCGTTGGAGAAAACTATGGAGACTGGGCCGAAACCAACCGAATCTAACTGTCTCAAAGTATGACGACTCAACGTGGCACTGCAATTGTTCAGCCGTGGGACTTTGGCGAACCAGCCTGTCAATCCGGGCGAAACAGGTAGCCCACGTCGAGCTCTGCTGCTTTCGACTTTCCCTAAAAGTAGTGGTCTTTTGTAAACCCGTCTATTCGTTCAGTTTCCGCAGGATATCATCCAGGTTCGTTATCTGTCGAGCTGCTGGGATTCCAAAACGCACATGGAGGATACTATGCCCGCTCTCATTTCGGATGCACGTCTTGCCCCTGGTCAATCTGGTCATCAACTGGAATCAGACGTCCGCCGTGCGTTGATGTCAGAAGATGGCGTTCACATTGCCTCACTCGTCGTTCGCAGGCTTCCCAACGGAGTTTGCCTTGAAGGAGTTATCCACGTCAGCGGCGACGACGTGGATGTCTGCAAGTCGGTTCGCAAGCTTGACGGAGTCGGCGAAGTTTTGAACCACCTTCTGGTCTGCTGGAATTGCCCGGAACCCAGCTCGATGCCCAAAGAAGACGATGTGTTCTAGTGATGCGTCAACGCTTGAATTCAGGTTTCACAAAGTTATCCGCTGTAGGCTTGCAGGCTGTTGATTTAATTCTAGACAACTCGCTCTGGGTTAAGACCCTCGTTGGCTGCACTGTAAAGTCCTGGAATTCCAATTCGCGACCGCGGGTTATGCGACCCTGCTTTTATGTGACCATCTTTCTGGTTGTCGCTGGATGAATGTTGATTCATTGAAGTCTTGTCGCGGCCGCCTGCATTAGTTGGAATCGTCGAGTTGGCATGAATTGTGTTTTTCGAACAGGTCGTTCCCCAATGAAGGAGAGCCAGATTGAGCAGTTCGTTCTTAACGTGCCTGAGACCGTGTGCACATCGACACTCTGATGGAGCGGCTGCATCCGCTCGCCAAGATCAAGCATGCTGAGAAACAGTTGGCTCGTGGTGAGGGAGTCCGTCGCACAACTGCTGAAGAGTAGCTGAGCAAGTCGCTGCAATAGTCTGGATTTCTCGTGCTCTCGATGATTCGGAGGCACTTGTCGGTTACATTAGTCGCGGCAAGATGGTGAGAGCAAGACGGTTTGCTTTACGGTTGATGATGCGAGTCACGGCTCTTTCGTTACAACCGGAATCAGGTTCGTGGCTACCGGAAGCCGATCGGCATCTCTATCGATGTTTCTTTCAGGGAGCATAACATCATCAGAACCTGCCGTGCAGTCCACATCCCACGATCACGGCACGTCCGGGATCCGCGTCATTGACATAGTCAGGAAGTCTCTCGGGACGATTTCCACTGGCTGCGAGATCAGAGAACTGCCGAGCGCGTTCCGGCTCGTTTCGATCGATCACCAGTCGCCGGGACATCGTGTCGGTCGCGTAGCCAAATCGGTCACGTAGCCAAAGGGGATTCGCCCCGCCATATGACATCCTTTCTGTTTGAACGCCACTTTTGCTTCGGTCAACCGATTTTTGACTCAGATCCTGCTGACGCTCATTGGCAGCGGTAGTAATATTGGACATCAGACGCTCGCTGACGGAGCAATCAAAATGAGGGTCTGTCACAACGTGCATGGCGACATAGTGCTGGCCAAAGAACTGCAGCAGCGTCTACAAGTTCAGCAACTTTCGTGACAGGCAGTCCATGCACAAGAAGCCCAGATTTCAAGACCATTTCGACATCGGTTTTTTTGTTTGCCCAAACGCTTATACAATGTCGCACGCGAATGGGATGCGACTTGTGACTGCAGCTGCAAACGTCGAGCCCGCACATTGCCGAAATCCTGTCTGAACGCATGGCGTTTCCACCGCGAATGATGGTGCAGCGGCCAGTTTCAATCACCGAATCTTCGCATCTGGAAGTCCAGTGCCGATTCCCTCGTCCAAAGGCATCTTATCTTTTTCGGGTGTTAGATTCTCGGCCGCCAGCAGTTCTGCAAGCTGCTGTTCCAGATGGACTTGAGTTGGTTTGTGAGCAGTCGATCCCGCAAGGTTGTGAAGTTCGTTGGGGTCGTTTTTGAGGTCGTACATTTCGGCAATGTGGCGATCTGGCGAGCCATCTCCGTGCGGGTAGCGGATCAGCTTCATATCGTCCGTTCGAATGCCTCGGACGTTCGGAGTGTATGGGAATTGCTTCTCATAGTTGTACTCGTAAAACCATGCGGTGCGCCAGTCGGAATCGATTGAATTGGCAAGCTGCTTCCATGATCGTCCCTGCACGCCGTCGATGGGTTTTGCGTTGCACAGTTGCAGGAGGCTCGGAGCGACATCGATCGTCAACACTTGCTGTGAAACAACTTTGCCGACAGGAAGTCCGGGGCCGCACGCGATAATTGGAATTCGGATGCTTGGGTCATGCATCGTGCGTTTATCGACCATTCCATGTTCGCCTTCCAGCAGTCCGTTGTCTCCCATAAATAAGATGACTGTGTTTTTGTACTGCCCGGTTTCCTTCAAATGCGTGACCAGTCGACCAACACTGTCATCGACGCTCAGGACCGTGCCCCAGTAAGCGTGCACCATGTTTTCAAAGTCTTTAACCCCCTCGGGTGAATCATCCGGAAACTTCTTTCGCCACTCAAAAAGGGGACCGTGGATTCCGTGCCACGTCTGCATTCGCTGGCGGATCCATTCAGGCTTTCCATCCAGCTGAAACGCGCTAGTCGGATAGGCGACGTTGACCTTGTCGAAGGAGTGTGCGTACTTCGCTTCTGGAAAATAGAACGAGTGCGGAGCCTTCTGGCCAAGGCAGAGTGCCCATGGCTTCCCCGGCTTTTGCTCCTTGAGCCAGTTCAGTGCATAGTCGGTCACGACGTGTGTGTAGTAGCCTTTCGGAGTTTCTCGACGAAGGCCGTTGACGTTCCATTCGGTGTCGAAATACTTTCCCTGGCTTTTGTGAGTGACAAACCAATCGAATCCCGGGCGAGGATCGTCATTGTTTTCTCCCATGTGCCATTTACCAAGGTATGCTGTTGAGTATCCTTCTGATTGCAAACGCCCGGGCCAGTGAGCGAGTTTTTGAGGCAACTCCGAGAAGTTGTCTCGGACTCCATGACGATGTGCGTAGAGTCCCGTAAGAATGCTGGCTCGACTGGGAGAACATAAAGAAGTCGTGCAAAACGCATTCGAAAACCGAACTCCCTCTCGCGCAAGGGCATCAATGTTGGGGGTGCGAACATGCTTCGAGCCAAAGCAGCTCAATGCATCGGGGCGAAGGTCGTCGCAGAGAATGAACAGGACATTCGGTGAGTCGTTGGCTGTAGCTGAAGGAAGCCCAATGGCAAGCCGTATCAACATCAACCCGCAAATGATAAACAAGTGGCGCGTGGGCATGACAATTCGTCCCGTGGGTTGATGGAGCTTGCTGGTCTGCAATCTTCTGTGTGGAACCGCCTCATAGTATCGCATTCGAATGCTGCAGGGTAGGTTCAGTGTTGGAAATGAACCAAGGGCAACGCTATGAGGTCACAGTGTGATACAGTCGAGCTCGAAAATGCCGTTGCCGCGTTTCGAGTCAGCTTCAATGTTCACATTCCGGGCTTTCGATCGTGAAATGGCCAGTAGAGAAAATTTGGGCAATCACGGTCCGACCACCGAGTGTTCACGAATGTTGAGTTGTGGGAATAGACCAGAATTCCTGGATTTTAAGAGCATAATGAGGTGAACTCAGTGTTTTGAGGGGTGAAAAGTAGAATTGTTCCTTCCACAATTCGCTGACTAGCGTCGGGGATCACGCTACAATGGTCGCGAACCGACCGGTTTCGCTCGTTCTTTAATTACCATTGAAAAAGCGTACCAAGTTCGGATCTATCGTCTGGGCCCACGGAAATTCTCAATCTCATTCTCCATCGAACCAAGTTTCAATGTCCGACAAACGCAATCTGTTCAACAAAGTTTGGAATCTGCACTCCGTTCAAGACCTGTCCGGTGGGCAGACTCAACTGTTTATTGGTCTGCACCTGATCCACGAAGTCACCAGTCCGCAGGCGTTTGAGATTCTTCGCGAACGCAAACTTAAGGTGGCGTTCCCGGACCGAACTGTTGCGACGGTAGACCACATTGTTCCAACCGCGAGTCAGGCTCGACCGTTTCTGGACGGCCTGGCAGAACAAATGATGTCGGCCATCGAAAAGAACTGCAAAGACTTCGGTGTGACTCTGTTGGATCTAAAAGACAATCGTCAGGGTATCGTGCACATAGTTGGTCCAGAGCAGGGATTGACTCAGCCAGGCATGACGATTGTCTGTGGTGACAGCCATACAAGCACTCATGGAGCATTCGGAAGCATTGCCATCGGCATCGGCACGAGCAACGTCGCCGAGGTCCTTGCGACGCAGACGATGTTCCTGAACCGTCCTAAGGTTCGACAGGTCGTCGTCAACGGTGAACTCGCTCCGGGCGTCTATGCCAAAGACGTGATCCTTTACATCATTCAAAAACTTGGCGTGCAGGGCGGCGTGGGATATGCCTATGAATTTGCCGGCACAACCTTCGACGCGATGTCGATGGAAGAACGCATGACGGTCTGCAACATGAGCATCGAAGGCGGGGCTCGTTGCGGCTACATCAATCCGGACCAGAAGACGGTCGACTATTTGAAGGGCCGCCCGTTTTCTCCGCAGGGAGCGGATTTCGATCGAGCATCCGCATGGTGGTTGAGCCTCGCTTCTGGCGATGACGCTCAGTTCGACGACGTTGTGACATTCGATGCGGCGGACATCGAGCCCACCGTGACCTGGGGCATCACTCCAGCTCAGTCCGTCGGAGTGAGTCAACCGCTGCCAAAGGTAAGCGAAGTTGCTGCGGACGAGCAAAAGCTGATCAAAGAAGCATTGGAATTCATGGGTATGATGGAAGGTCAACCCATCAAAGGCACAAAGATCGACGTCGCCTTCATAGGCTCCTGCACCAATGGTCGTATCTCTGATCTTCGCGAAGCTGCACGCATCGCCGAAGGGCACCGAGTCTCTCCGCACGTCAAAGCGATCGTGGTACCAGGATCGCAAGTTGTTCGCAAGCAGGCGATGGAAGAAGGCCTGCACTTGATTTTCGAAGCCGCTGGTTTCGAATGGCGTGAAGCGGGCTGCTCAATGTGCCTGGCAATGAACCCCGACAAGCTCAAGGGCCGAGAAGTCTGTGCATCATCCAGCAACCGCAACTTCAAAGGTCGTCAGGGCAGCCCAACGGGCCGAACTCTTCTGATGAGCCCCGCTATGGTCGCCGTCGCGGCGATCGAAGGTTGTGTCACGGACATTCGCGAGTTCGTTGGGGCCACGGTTTAGGTTTCGCGCATTGTCGCCTCGCGTCCAAATCTGATTTTTCCCTTTGCATTCGATTCACTGAATTCTTCCATCATGGCCATCAACGAAATCAAAACTGTCAAATCCACTGGTATCGCTCTTCTGCTCGACGACATCGACACGGACCGAATCATTCCAGCTCGGTTTCTTCGATGTGTGACCTTTGATGGTCTCGGGGAACATGCGTTTGAAGATGATCGGCAGCAGGATCCCAGCCATCCGTTCAATCAGGCTCAGTTTCAGGGCGCGGGCATCCTGGCTGGCGGCCGAAATTTTGGCTGCGGATCGTCTCGTGAACACGCACCTCAGTCGCTGATGAGATGGGGCATCAAGGCGATCATTGCAGAATCGTTTGCTGAGATCTTCTTTGGTAACTGCGGTTCGCTTGGCATCCCAGCCGTCAAAGCGACGCGAGCAGACCTTGAAAAGCTGGCAGCAGCGATCGAAAAGAATCCTAAGCTTGAAATCACCGTTGACCTGCAGACTTTGAAAGTCACCGCCGACGGAGTTTCATTCTCAGTCAGCATGCCGGACAGCGCGAAGGATGCTTTGATCACCGGGCAGTGGGATTATCTCGGTCGCCTATTGAGTGCTGCGGACAAGGTAGCAGCTCACGCGAACAAGATTCCCTATTTGACTGGGTTTCGAGCGTAGTCGAGTTGCCGAAAATCGCTGCGATCCGTCTGGCCCACGTGACTGAACCTGTGGAATTCTCGATGTCAAACACAACGACCGATGATCGTGACGAGCGGCTGGCAGTTGTGTTTGATCAGTTGATGCAGGATTCCAAAAACGGCGCGGCCTCGCAGCGACTGGAAGATGCGATTCGACAGAATCCGGATCTCGAACAAGATCTGCGAGAACTCTTTGCCACGGCGCAGATTGCTGATGATATTGCACTGTTACAGTCGTCCGATCTGAATCACCTGACCGGCGGAGGCAGCAGACGTCCGCAGATCTCAGGCTCCCACAGCGCGGGATCGGCGATTGGATCGACGGTTGGGGACTATGAGCTGAAGCAGGAAATCGGCCGAGGCGGAATGGGCGTTGTCTATCGCGCCTTTCAATCGAGCCTGCAGCGCACTGTGGCTCTGAAGATGATTCCGAATGCTGCGTTTGCAGCGTCGCAGGACTTGGCGCGACTGCGAGCCGAAGCGCTGGCGGCTGCCAGACTCAGCCATCCGAACATTGTGCCCGTCTATGAAGTCGGTGAGCACAACGGTCAGCCGTGGTTCAGCATGCAGTTCATCGAAGGCACGACGTTGTCGCAGCGATTGATGAACGGACCGATGTCGCCTCGCGAAGCCGTTGCGTTGTTGATCCCGATTGTCGAAGCCATCGGCGCGGCACATCGGGCGGGTGTCCTTCATCGAGATCTCAAGCCCAGCAATATTATCATCGCCGCGGACGGCACTCCTTTTGTCACCGACTTTGGATTGGCAAAACGAGTCAACGTTGATCAGGGTGCGGTCGCGTCGTCGGGAATGAGTTCTGAACTCGCGAGCCTCACTCAAAGCGGCGCGATCCTTGGAACGCCAGCATGGATGTCGCCCGAACAGGCCGCTGGGCAAACGGATTCGATCGACATTGCAACAGACATCTACAGTCTTGGAGCTGTTCTCTTTGCAATGCTTACAGGCCGACCGCCATTCCAGGCTGCGTCGCCCCTGGACACGGTGCTGATGGTGTTGGAACAGGATCCACCCAACATCCGCATGCTGAACCGCGCGGTGGATTCGGACCTGGAAATGGTGGTGATGAAATGCCTGCAGAAACCTCAGGACCTGCGATACTCGTCGACCACAGCTTTAGCGAATGATCTGCGAGCCTGGCTGAACAACGAACCTGTCAGCGCGAGGTCGTCGACGGTCGCTCAGATCATGACTCGGCTGTTTCGCGAATCCCATCATGCGGCGATCCTGCAGAACTGGGGCTTGCTCTGGATGTGGCACAGCCTGGTCGTTTTGCTGTTGTGTCTGATCACCAACGGAATGCAATTTAAGGGCGTGGCCGAACGATGGCCCTATGTGAGTCTGTGGGTCGTCGGCCTGGGGTTGTGGGCGGGGATTTTCTGGAACCTGCGTCATCGATCGGGCCCGATCACGGCCGTTGAACGACAGATCGCTCACGTGTGGGCGGGAAGCATGATTGCATCGTCGATGTTGTTCGCCGTCGAATCCATTATGGATCGTCCGGTGCTTGAGTTCTCCCCGGTTCTGGGAGCGATCGCCGGCATGGTGTTTCTGGTGAAGGCGGGCATTCTGTCGGGCAGTTTCTATGTTCAATCGGCGATGATGTTCGCCACGTCGCTTGTCATGGCGGCGATTGAGTACAGCGACCTTCCGGACTTCAGCGTGTCACTGTTTGGAGTTGTGTCAGCATTGACATTCTTCATGCCCGGCCTCAAATACTATCGACAGCAAAAGAAATCAATGCGTTGACCGGCCTTGCTGTTTTGCCACGAAAACGCTTCATAAGCCTCGACGTACGCTTTCCAAATGCGCCAGAATTCCGCGAATCCATTTGGCCACATTCAGTGGGCAACTGTTGTGTGAGGAACAGGGAATGTTTGGAAGCCGGCTCGCTTGGTTCTGGTTTGTCTCCGTGATCTGGATCATCGCGCATGGCAATTCAAGGCCGGTTCAATCCTCCGTCATCGCGCAGGAATCGGCAACTCAGTCGAACGACCGGCTGATCGACGACCCGGGTGATGAGCAACTCGACAGCGAATCTTCGGAAGACGAAGAAGCCCGCGTTGCCTATGAGCGATTTCTTTCCCTGTTAATGCGGCAGCCAAAGCCGGGCACGGCGCTGGATCGAGTCTACGGGTATCATGTTGAACGAGGAACGCTGGACGAGTTCATAGTATCGCTTCAAAACAAAGCAAAAACCGCGGCAGACAACGGCGTCACATGGATGCTGATCGGTCTGATTGAGCTTCAACGAAGTCACGACACGGAAGCCGCCGACGCGTTTCGAAAGGCGGAATCCGTTCGTCCAAAAGATCCGCTCGTCAGTTGGTATCTCGGTCGAAGTCTCGTTCGACTCGGCGACGCCACGGTCGCAACGCAGGCGCTCGAGCGAGCTCTTGAGCGGTCTCCGGAAAAGAGCGACCTGCTGCAGATTTTTCAGGAACTCGGGCGAGCTCATCGGCGCTCGCAACAACCTGACAAATCGGCGGACGTCTGGAGGCGGATGGAAGAGCAGTTCCCGAACGACGTGCGAGTAAAAGAGCAGATCGCCACGATCCTGCAGCAGGAAGGCGACTTTGAAGCCGCGCTTGTTCGCTTCACGGAACTTGCGACTCTGCATCGAGATCCGTATCAGGCCGCTCAATCTGCGCTCACGGCTGGCGAGCTAAAGATGCAACTGGGTCGCAACGAGGAAGCCTTGAAGGACTTTGAACGTCAGCTGAGCAAGCTCGATCCGGAAAGCTGGCTCTATCACGACGCTCGTCGCCGGATTGAAGACGTTTTTCGACGAACCGATGATCTCGCGGGCCTTGTGACGTACTATGAACGCTGGCTGAAAACGCATCCCGAAGATCTGGACGCGATGTCTCGCATTGGCCGCGCGCTGGCAATTCAGGGACGTTTCGTCGAAGCTCGCAAGTGGCTCACCGAAGCTCTGCAGCTCGCTCCGTCAAACATTGCGATGCGGGAAGCGATGATTGAGCAGTTAATTCGTGAGGAACTTTATTCGGAGGCAATTCTTCAATACGAACAGCTAAGTCTTCACGACAACGGCGACGCGGATCACATCGAAGAATGGGGCCTGCTGTACCTGAACCGCAGCGATTTGCCTCAAGCAGAGCGACAGGCGAAGGCGGCTGAGGTTTGGCAGTTACTGGTGAAGAATCGAACCGATGATGCGACTGCTGTCAGCCGCGTTGCCGATCTGCTTCGCCGAGCAGAACTGACGGACGAAGCGATTCGCATGTACCGGCGAGCGATCTCGATCGCCCCCAACGAGCCACAGTACCGAGAGTATCTTGGCGACTATCTTCATTCCCTGAAGCGAACTGATGAAGCCATTGCCTTGTGGAATTCGATCGCAGAAGGCGAACAGAGGACAACGGAAAACCTCGTGCGGCTGGCTGAGATCCTCAAAAGCTTTGGCCACGGCGAAGAGGCAATCAATGCGATGCGGGAAGCGTGCACGCTGACTCCTGCGTTTGCCGAACACGTCCGATTCGCTCGCCGGCTGCGTGAGTTTGAGAAGGACGGCAGCAACCCAGGTGCGAAAGAATCGCTGGAACAACTGGACCTTGCCGAACGATTGGCGGAGTCCGTAGAAGATCGTCAGATTGTGCTTGACGAGAGAATCAAGAGCCTTCTCGCGAGCGGACTGTTGAAGGCAAAGACGCAGGAGTTGGCGACGGATCTGCAAAATGGAAACGATGTATCGTCGATTCGCTGGCGAACGCTGGCGATGTACTTTGAAGCCGACACTCAGCTCCCGTCGGCAATCGAAGCCATCAACAAGTCGCTGGCGCTGGAACCCGACTCTGTGGCAACCTGGACCGTGGCATCCAGTCTGTACGAAAAGGCTGGCCGACTC
>JANMEV010000354.1:0-49147 GCA_031377305.1 Planctomycetota bacterium
ATGAACGAACGGTCGCGATCGTGCTGGTGTCTTCGCCATCTGAAATTTCAAATTTGAGATCTCAAATTCGCCAGTTGCGATTTCATCTGACCTTCGACGCGGAAGGCCGGTTGCTTGGCAAGCTGAAGTCGACCGACATCGCCTGGGATAGCCTTTAACAACGATGCGATCCGGCAAGTATCGATTTTGACAGCTGCAACGAATCGACATTTTGGCAGATCGACTATTCCCGTTTCCAGGCAAAGTTGCTCCTAACAAATGGCCCAATTCGTCTAACCGGTACTGGGGTTTCCTGGGATTCTGTCGGATTTCGTGTTGCGATGTGATGCGTGAGCTAATGTTGCATTAAGTCACCTTGGATTCCTCCGAGAATCGAAGGTCGTTCTTCATGTTGACCGACGGCAGCATCGCCGCAAATAGCAGGGTTATCCACGATGAATACATTCGAGAACGAACTCGCAGCCATTGCAGAAGCATCGCCGAATCGTGGTGCATCCGAAAAATCGGCACTCGCTGGAGGACTTCCCGAAGGTCTATGGGTTCTTGTACGAAGCGCCGGGGACAATGGGTCCAACCATCGTTTGAACGTCGTGGGCCCCACATTCGCCGTTGGACGGCATCCTTCGAGCAACCTGTGCCTGTCCGATCCGACTGTTTCCGGTCGACATGCAGAAATTGTGATGATCAACAGAGACCTGTTTGTTCGCGATTTGAACAGCACAAACGGCACATTGCTGAACGGCCGACGAATTCAGCATTTGACGGGACTGCGGTCCGGAGATGTGATTCACTTTGGCAGCGTCATGTATACTCTGCAGTCGTCCACCGATGAGTGCACAAGCTCCACAGTCACGGCAGATATCTCTGCCGAAGCGCTCGCCCACCTGCAATTCGACAAGCTGCTTCGTCGCCCTGCGCTGCGTCCCTACTTTCAGCCGATTGTGAAACTAAGCGACACCAGTCGCGTTGGCTTCGAAGTTCTTTCACGCAGCTATCTGCTTGGCCTGGAAACACCCGACAAAATGTTCCGAGTCGCCGCATCCAAGAATGTGGAAGCGGAACTCAGTCAGGTCTGTCGAACTGAAGGCCTTCGAATCGGCGAGACTCTAACGGACACTCAGTTTTATCTGAATACTCATCCAGTGGAATTGAATACCAACGAACTGTTTAAATCCCTCGAACAATTGCGATCTGAGTTCCCGACGATGCAAATTGTTCTTGAAGTCCATGAAGGCGCTGTTGCGACCAGTGCTATTCTGAGGGATGTTCGCCGAGTCACAACAGAGTTGAAAATGGGTTTGGCCTATGACGATTTCGGTTCCGGTCAGGCCCGATTGAAGGAACTTTTTGAAGTACCACCGGACGTCTTGAAGTTTGACGTGAAGTTCGTTCACGGACTTCCGTTCACGACACCACAGCATCGAGCCACAATTCAATCATTGATCCGAATCGTTCGCGACCTGAACGTGACACCGCTGGCGGAAGGCGTGGAAACTGTAGATGAAGCCTCCGTGTGTTTTGATCTCGGATTTGAACTGGCTCAGGGCTATCTCTTCGGACGAGCAGAAGCAGCAAGTCATTGGATCAACCTGTAGTCAATAACGACTTTCTTTAGTCTTCTGAGAACAGTCTGCTCAATTCGACAACCTTCTCCAGCCATCGTCCTCCAGCCATCGTCTCAATCATGTTAATGTCTCGCCCCTCACCCGGTAGATCCAGCGACTCTGCATTGCTCACCGCTTTGTTGGCCGGCGAAAGCTTTTGGCCATCCGACCCCGGATCGATGCACGAACTGGGCCTCTCGGAACCGTTTCTCGAAGCGCAGGTCTGCAAACTACTCCGATCGTCGGGCAACCTGTCCGGACGCACGATTGCGGGCGAGCTTTGCATTCCGTTCCGAATGATCGAAGGGCTGATGGAGCGACTGAAAGGTCGCCGACTGGTCATTCACTGTGGCAGCGCCAGCCTGAACGACTATGTTTTTGGCCTGACGGATGAAGGCCGTCGACGTGCCGAAGTTTTTCATGCAGAGTGTGCCTATGTTGGTCCGGCCCCCGTGCCGCTGGCCGACTATGTGATTTCTGTCGAAGCGCAGGCCATCTGTGACCAACCGGTTCGTCGCGAAGAACTCCACGACGCCTTCTACAGCGTGTCCGTCTCGGAAGAGCTGATGGATACGCTCGGCCCGGCGATCAACTCGGGCAGCGGATTGTTCCTCTATGGCGCACCGGGCAACGGCAAGTCAACACTGGCTCGCTGCCTGACAAGTTGCTTTGGGCAGGAAATCTGGATTCCGTATGCCGTTATTGACGGACGTGAAATCATCACTCTGTTCGATCCTGCGTATCATCAGGAGGTCCAGCAGCCTGAAGATCGAGCGCAATATGACCGCCGATGGGTCCGGGTACGACGGCCAACGGTCATCGTGGGTGGCGAGCTAACTCTGGACAGTCTCGAAATTCGTCACGACTCCACCAGCAATATCAGTGAAGCACCGCTGCAGATGAAGAGCAACTGCGGCTGTTTGTTGATCGATGACTTCGGCCGCCAGCGAGTGTCGCCGGAGCAGCTTCTGAATCGGTGGATAATTCCGCTCGAAAACAAGCATGACTATTTGACTCTGGCGACAGGCAAGAAGATTCAGGTGCCGTTTCAGCAATTGATCATTTTTTCCACAAACCTTGATCCGGCAGATCTGGTCGACGAAGCATTCCTGCGACGAATCCCTTACCGCATTGAAGTTCAGGATCCGGACGATGAAGAGTTTCATCGGCTCTTTCAGATCTCCGCAGAAAAGCTCGGTTGCCACTATGACTCCGAGGCTGTCGAACATCTTCTCGACAGGTGTTATAGATCTGAGAAACGACCGATGCGACGCTGTCATGCTCGCGACCTTCTGCTGCAGATCAAGAGCTACTGTCTCTACCGAGGCATTCCATTCGAAATGCTTCCCGAACATTTTGATCGAGTCTCCGAGTGTTTCTTTACGCGTGTTCCTACTCGCCCTTTGAACGCATCGTTTGAAGTGGCCCAGTCGACGTGCCGATAAGGACAAGCCAACACATGCTTATTACAGAAATTCAGCAAACGGCACTTGCCGCACAATCTACGTCTCGACCAGCGTCGAACTTGAATCTGACAGAGATCGGCGGCTATCGACTCGAAACCCGCATTGGAGTTGGCGGATTCGGGGAAGTCTGGCGCGCCGTCGGTCCTGGCGGATTTGTTAAGGCCGTCAAAATCCTGTTCGGAAGCCTGACCGGTCCTCAGGCCGAAACAGAACTCAAATCACTCAACCGCATTCGTGATCTTCGGCATCCGTTCCTGTTGAGTATGGAACGTATCGAAGTTGTTGACGGCAAAGTGATCGTTGTCAGCGAACTGGCCGACAGAAGCCTGGACGAGCGTTTCAAGGAAGTCGTCGCATCTGGGCTTAAGGGAATTCCGCGAGATGAACTGATCGGCTACCTTCGTGATGCCGCCGATGCGCTCGACTTTATGTCCGAACAGCATGGACTGCAGCACCTGGACATCAAGCCGGAAAATCTTTTGCTCCAGGGCGACCATGGAAAAGTTGGTGACTTTGGTCTGACCAAAAGCCTGTCTGCAACCGGACACTCATTGGTTAACGGATTCACTCCGCTGTACGCCCCTCCGGAACTTTTTGACGGGCGACCGGATCGCTCAAGCGACCAATATAGTCTTGCGATCGTGTATCAGATGATGTTGACGGGCGTGCCACCTTTTAACGGTCGCTCGGCTGCTCAACTCACGTCGCAGCACTTGAAGAGCACTCCCGATCTCACATCACTCCCCGCCTCGGACCGGCCACTGGTCGCACGAGCATTATCAAAGAATCCGCGATCTCGGTTTGCCAATTGTCGTCAGTTCATTGATGAGCTGACAAAACGTCGATACGCAAATTCATCGCTGCCCCGAACACCAGAAGTCGCTTCTCCTTCCCCCGCTGCTCACCTTACGGCACTGGTCGAAGGCGGAGTGACTGGCCTTCGAGACTCTCAATTGATGCCACCCGTCGCACTATTGCGTCCCGTGAGCACCGACGGCATTGCATGGTTTACCCGCCCTACAATTGTTGTTGCCATCGGTGGACTTGGCGCGCGAGCCGTCGAAATGTTTCAGGAACGATGCAGTAGTCGTTTTCCCGGCGCGACGCTACCGACGATTCAGTACATCTGTATTGATTCCGACACCGAGTCAGTTCAATCGGTTGATCGACTTGCCGCAATTGGATTGCCCTCCTCACGCGTTTCGGTCGCTATACCGCTAAGGTCCGCGCATGAGTATCGTAAGGTTTCCAGCGAGCATCTGAACTGGCTCAGTCGTCGCTGGCTGTTCAATATTCCTCGATCAGGAAATGTCGACGGCATGCGGCCACTTGGCCGACTGGCCTTCGTTGACCATCAGGAGCAGATTCGCACTCAACTGAAAAAGTCGCTTGAAGCAGCGTTCTGTGAGGCAGCTGTTAAAAAGACTCAGAATGAAACACAGCTTCCATGTTCACTGGATGGGATCGACTTTGTTCTGGTCGGCTCCACTTGCGGAGGAACCTCAAGCGGGTCACTTCTGGATGCGGCATGGTTGATTCGATCACTGATTGCCGACAAACGACTTCCACCTTGTTCGATTTCTGCGATGTTGATGCATGGAACCAGCAGCGGACGCCAGTTCGCCGATATGCAGGACGCGAACACTCTGAGCTTCCTGAAGGAACTCCACTACTTTAGTCTGCCTGGCGTTGAACGTCCGGGCATGACCAGCCGCTCCGGCGAAGGATCGTCGTCCGGTCCAGCGATGGCATTTGACGCCGCATGGTTGTTTCACATGGGCGACGATCTCACGAGTCTTGAATTCAACACTGGCCTCAGCACTGTCGCCGAATACCTTGACCTTAGAACTCTAACAGCCGCGCGCCGTGAAATGGACGCGTGGAAGCAGCACGCAGACAATGAACGGGAACATGGCTCCGAGTTAACGCTGGGGACCTTTGGAATCGCCAAAGTTGCGTCCGAAAGCTGGGATGTCGCAAATTCTCAGGCCGCGTTGCTTTGCCGAGGCCTGCTACATCGCTGGCAAACCTCAAAATCCCGTTCGGAATCCTTTGGTGGATTCGCTCAGACGTCTCCGGCGATGACATCATTACTGACCGATCTTGCCCTCACAAGTGAAGGAGTCATTGACCTCGTTCCGCGCCTTGTGAGCAGTGAACGCAGTCGACGAGTGGATGAATACGCCGGAGGGCTGTTGAGTCGACTTGCCTGTGAAGCGCCTCGAGACATTCCGGAACGGATCGCTGAACTGATTGGCAAAGATACGACAACCGAAAACGCGCAGAAAACAGCCATTGCTGCCGTACTGGACGAAATTCGCCGTGACCTCGCATCGGGGATGTCGCAGTCTGTGTCCGCGATTGCAACTCATCTGCAGCAGTGCCTGGACGGTCGCGGACGACTTTCAGCGGCGGATGAATGCACAGTCACACTTGTCAAAGCCATCGACAACGCGGTTGCGACAAGTTCTCGACAGAAGTCAGATCTTCAACAGGCCTTCACAGATCTCTGTTCGTCCTTTGGTGACCAAACTCAAAACGCATCGGTAAGCGTCGACGCAAATGCTCTCAAGGCCTTTTGTCGACAGTACTGCATGCTTCTGGTCTGCCAAACCGTCTGTCAAAACATCGCTTTGCATTTCAAAACCCTGCGTGACACGATCACTCGAGTTCATCAGGAACAATTAACAAATCTCAGGCTGCGACTGAATTCGCTCGGAGCCTTGATACACGTATCGGCGGCAAACGAAACTAATGTTCCTGAGCCAATGCTGAACGCATTTGAAGAGTCACTTTTAAGCAGCAGCAGATTCAAGTTGTCGGGGTTGCTTGGCCGCGATCCAAAACCAACGGACGCTTCTCTCGTCACAAGTGAGGCGGCCAATTTCCTCTTCAAAAGCATGGGTGCTTCGCCGCTTCAGAATACTGTCGAATCAACCGATGCATCGAGTTCGTTTCCAGCGTCTGCTCGGCCATTTCTTCGAAACGTCGGTGGCGGTCAGCGAGTTCTTGCGGCCGTGCCGTCGCAAATCAACGCCGACCACTGGAAGTCCGAAATGCAGAAGGAATTTGGTCAATGCGTTTCCGTCTGTCCGATGGATCGAAATGACATCAGCGTTGTTTGCGAAATCGAAGGCATCTCAATCACAACAATGCTCGAATCAATGTCGAAGCTGAAGCCAAAAGTTGTGGAACTGGCAGGCCGGGTTCACTCGCGGCAGGATATTCCCTGGTAGCCAGGAATCGAATCCGGCATGGCTTCGAACTCCGTTCATGAAAAGACGCACAGCTCCGCCCGGACTATGAGCTTTTTCCTGGCACCGTTCTGAGTCGTCGGTTAAATCAATTCGGTAACGGGATTTCGGCGAAAGCTGCAGGGCGCGGACTAACTCTGCCTGTTCGCACTTTCAAACGATTACTACCGCCGGGAGTGACACCGTAAATCGACTTGCTGGCTCTTGCGAAGACCGCCTTCGATTGTGAAGATCTCAGAGGTCGGGCCGGGAGTTTTTCTTTCACGAGTCGAAGTTTGAGATCTTCATGAAGAAATGTCGTCGTTGTGCCAAGCCGGCTACGCTGCATATTACCGAGATTCGGGACGGAAGTGCCGCGGCTGTTCATCTGTGCGAGACCTGCGCGAGAGAGTATCTCGAGAAAACACCTGAGAACGACAGCACGTCAGCAGCCACGGACCTGGCTTCCAAACTGGAGGACCTAATCGCCGACAGCGAAGAATCGCCCTTAATTTGCCCAAACTGTGGCATCTCATTCAATGAGTTTCGCGAAAGCGGTCGCTTCGGATGCCCGCATGATTACTCCGAATTCCTGACTGAGCTTCTGCCACTGCTGGAGAACATCCACGAAGACAGCAACCACGTTGGAAAACGCCCTCGCAGCACTGTGGTCGGCACCAAAGAGCAGGCACGCCTGATTCAACTGAGAACTGAGCAGCGGAACGCGATTGAAATGGAAGACTACGAGGCCGCTGCAAAGTTGCGGGATGAAATCGCCGCCCTGGAAGTTTCGCTTCGCAGCGATGTTGTGGAAAAGCCCAAGTCTCGCAAGAAACCGGCTCCCGATAAGGACGTTTAACAGGCGGCCGATTGTAGCCATTGTGTCGCAGGATGGTCGTTCCTGGCCGTCGAAACGCAGTTGGACAAGAATCTCCAACCTATGTTCCGAGTTCTGGCCGATCACCAGCCGGGGCCGTCCGATGCAAATTCGTCTTGTCGCCCTGCATTCAGACGAAAGTCGGTCTGACCACAATTGTTTGTGAATGCCTGTACCGCATTCCGGTCTCGCCCTACAATTCGGCGATCACCGGGCGATTGGCAAATTGCCAGACCCCAGCCGATTTTCAGATTCGTTCAGGCATTTGCCGTTTTCTTTTGTTTCCAAGGATCAATTCGTTGAGCTCAGATCGTCCCGACAATCCCTTCTGTCTGGCTGAACTGGCTCGCACAAGCGGAGAATGGCTCCGCGGCGATGGTCCGGAATCAGATATTGTGATCTCCAGCCGAGTTCGTCTGGCTCGCAACGTCGCCGGTTTTCCGTTCATCACGCGTGATGCTGCCGATGTGCGATTTCAAATCGTGCAAATGGTTCAGGCCGCGCTGCGAAAGGACATTCAGCATCGCCCCGTTCACCACGTTAATGTGGAAACACTGTCGCCGCTGGACAGTCAATTGCTGATGGAGCGTCAACTGATCAGTCGCGAGTTGGCTCGTGGCGATGGTCCGCGAGCTGTCGCAATCAGTGAAGGCGAACGCCACAGCGTAATGATCAACGAAGAAGATCATCTTCGAATCCAGGTTCTTCACAGCGGATTCGCTCTGGATGAATGCTGGCTGGAATGCGACGCCCTTGATGACCAAATCGAATCGATGGTGCCATTCGCCTTTCATCCGCAACTGGGATATTTAACGGCCTGCCCAACCAACGTCGGCACCGGCATCCGCGTCAGCGTCATGGTCCACCTGCCGGCACTGCGAATCACACGAGAGATTCAGAAAGTTCATCAGGCCGCTCAGAAAATCAATCTGGCTGTCCGAGGCCTCTATGGCGAAGGCAGCCAGGCCATGGGAGATTTCTACCAGATCTCGAATCAGGTCACTCTCGGCAAGTCTGAGACAACACTCATTGCCGAAGTCCAGGAAGTCGTCACCCATATCATCGGCTGGGAGCGGCGCGTTCGAGAACTGATGCTTCGCGACAACAAGTCGCAACTTCACGATCAAGTGGCCCGCGCCTTTGGAACGCTTACCAGCGCCAGATCCATCAGCTCGGAAGAAACAATGCTCCTGCTATCCAGTCTTCGCATGGGCATTCGACTGGGCCTGGTGACCAATCTGGACGTCGCAGCCGTGAACGAATTGTTCATTCATACTCAGCCAGCGCACCTTCAGAAATTGCACGGTTCGGAGCTTGAAACCGCCGACCGCAATATGGCCCGAGCCAACTACCTGCGCAAACGACTGGATGCTTCGTCACTGGGATGAAGCGTCCGACAACAACAATTTTGAAACTTTTTTTACAACACATTTTCCATGTCACTGACACCGTCGACGATGATTGAAGTTAAACGAGCCCAAGGGAAAGGCCGCGGCGTTTATGCCAGCCAATTGATTCCTGAGGGAACGGTTTTTGAACGAGTTCCGCTGCTTGTGATGGCAGAAAAAGAGGCTCTTGAGGGCGATCACAGCAACGTTCTTCCTGCCTACGTCTTTGAATATGGCAAAGGCAAAGTGGCTCTCGCGCTGGGCTTCGGTTCGCTGTACAACCATTCTTACAGCCCCAATGCTCGGTACGATGATGCGGGAAAACAAATCAAGGAATTCCGAGCACTGCGAGATATCGAGAAGGGTGAAGAAATCACCATCAACTACAACGGATCAGAAGATGTCATGGATCCCGTGGAATTTCATGTGATTGAGTCGTAGCGTCTGCGGTTATTTCGTCACCTGCCGGATTCCAGAAATCAGATCGCCTGTCAAATGACCGGATTTTCCCGGCACTGCTTCAAAATTCACTGGGAAATCCCCTAACACCTGCGTCTGCTTCTGGAAAATCGGTGGTTTCTTTGTATCGTTCCCCCCTCCTTCGCTTGTCGGAGGAAATGAACTGGTAGCTCAGTTGGTAGAGCAACGGACTTTAAATTGGAGTGCCCCAGTCGAAAGGCTGGAGGTAGAACCGCACCATATGCTGGAACACCCTGAGAGCCGTCGGTACGCGAAAGCGTGACAATCCGCCGGATTGGGCAATCAGCAGGAAACCTGAGTCGCGGGCAGATGCGATCGCAAATGCTGGTGACAAGGGGCTCCTCAGAGACTTGACGTGTGGCTCCCTGTTCGCAGGGAGATGGTAAAGTCCAGACCGCAACAGTAATGTCGATGAAAATCGAAATGGCTGGTGAAAGCCAGTGCGGCAGGTTAATCCGTAGGTCCCGGGTTCGAGTCCCGGCCGGTTCACTAAAGCCACTCCAAATCGGAGTGGCTTTTTTTGTGCCTGTATCGTGGCCAGCTTATACCGAGGTAGCGTGACAACCACCCGACGAAGCATTTTCCGCCGAAGCGAGTCTCACCGCATAGTGCAGTCATTAAACAGGTGTTCGGCCTTCAATTCTGGAGGTTGTTTGGAATTACCCGTTTTGATATTCCAGAAAGTCATGAAGTCCGTTTTCGTTTACCCACTGCCCAGAAATGTGCAAAGGAGTTCACGATGCCTCCACGATCAACTGCCCTTGCTGCCTTGTTACTCGCGTCTGGCGGATGCGTGGGGCTCTCAGACTACGGCCCGTTTTCCCACTCGGTTTCTCCTGACGAGGCCAATTCCCAATATACAACGGTCAACCGCACTGAATTCGGCACGCACGTACTTGATCGGCGTGCAACACGGGTTAAGCCAGATCAATTGACACCGGGGCAACATGTCCAGATTGTCGCGGCAGTTGCGGACCCCAGGGAAGCGATTGATAGCGCCAGTCTCGATTTGACACAGTACTTTGGAGTGATCGAATCCGTCGACAACGACCAGATCGTTCTAAAAGAGGTCTCGATCTTCGTCGAATCGAAAGTCGTCCGCGAGACACCAGTGCTGAGCAAGGTTCCTTACATCAGCCGAATGTTCAAGAATTCGGCAGCGGCTCAAGAGCTGCGTCCTGTGACAGGAAAGGTTGCTGTTCCGAGATCCAAAATCATGATGGCCGAACTGTCCTCCAAAAACTTCCACGAATTCTTGCCAGTGCGCGAGCGAATCGCAGTCGATTTTGAATAGGACCGTGAGCGGATGGCCAATTCTTCGCGCGACAAGAATTGCGAATTTGGCGAGCGACCAGTATCAATTGGCAGGTACCCTGATGCACTGCATTTTGTCACACTCTTGAACCGAGCGAAGAACAACGGGGATCGTTGGCCTATCGCACGGCAAGAATCGATGCGAAGTTGAAGCACTGGAACCACGGGGCGACTGTCGAGAATCCGGCATCACGGAGTCGCTGGACGTGCGTCTCGAGGGATTCAGGGATCAATCGATTTTCGATTGCCGTTCGTTTCTGAGCGATCTCGAGGTCACTATAACCGTTCGCTCGTTTGAAATCGTGATGTAACTCGGTCAGCAGATTCTGTTGATTCGAATTGTCGAAACAAAGCTTTTCCGACAATAACAACGCACCGCCTGGATTGAGGCCAGCAATTACTCTGTTGATCACTGATGTGCGTTCTTCGGGCGGAAGAAACTGTAGCGTCAGATTCAAGACAACAAACGACGCGTTTGAAATAGGGACGGCTCGAAGATCCTCCACGTGAAACTCAACCGGACAACCAGGCTCGGATGTTTCCGTGAACAACTTCCTCAGTCTGTCGATCATCGCGGCCGAGTTGTCGACTGCATGAATCACGCAATCCATTGGCGCTCGTCGGCGAATCAGCCGCGTGGCCGCGCCGAGGGAGCAACCGAGATCCCAGACAGTCGTCGACGGGCGTACGAACCTCGACGCAAATTGCTCAATCATCGAAAGGATCGAGGCGTAGCCCGGGACCGATCGTGCGATCATGTCCGGAAAGACTCGCACGACCTGCTCGTCGAATTCAAAATCGCCCACTCGGTGCATCGGCAGGGAATAGATATCGTCTTTTGCCACGATCTGTGTCCTTGCCACACCGCCAACGAAGCCCCCAAAAATCGCTTTTGCAATTGTTGCAGGCCTGATCCCGCGTCGGAGACCCGGGCCACATTGGTAACGAAGGCCCCAACAATCGCTTTCGCAATTGCTACGGTCGGGTCATGTGAGCTGGCTTCCAGCCGCTGTCCATCTGGAATGAATCGTCCAGACTCTTTCGTGACGAATCCGATTTACTCGCCGACTTACTGGTCGCAGCGGCCCTTGGCTTTTCCGCAAACGGAGAGGCTTCGGCTGTGTCGAATGGATTCTCAAACGGATTGTCTTCAACCTCCAGCGGTGCTTTTTGCGACGATGGAGCAGGGGAATCCGCAAATCGTTTCATCAGCGGCTGTGCAGACTCGTCAGTGTCAAATTCAGGCTGCGGCTCTGAATCTGGAGTGCTAAAGTCCAAAAGGGCTTCGTTCGCCATCGTCTGAGCCTGCTTTCCGGCAGCCTTGATCGTTTGTTTCGTTGCCGCGGGAGACGACTTCACAAATTCAGTAGCTTCGGCACCGTCCTGAGTCCATTCGCACTTCTTCTGTTCCGCCCAGTCGGCAAACTCGTGGACTGAATCCTCAGTTTTCCTGACCGCTCCTGTCGCGTCCTGTGAAGCCGTATTCACCTTGTCCGTTGACTGCTGTAGGAAGCTACTGAAGTTCTCTGCTTCCCTGCTGAGCGACGGAAAGGCCGTTGAGCCGGATCCGGCTGGTGCAGTCTTCGCATTACGTTCGGCCATAACTGATTTTGTCGCGGCCGCAGCGCGCTGGTTTGCAGTGTCTTCAGTTGCCTGAACTGCTGCAGAGGCTTCGGACTTCTTTTGGTTGAGAAAATCAGACAGAGCAGGGCCCTGATGTGACTTAACGACGGGCCGTTCGGAAGTATCAGCATCGGGATCCTGAGGATACGACGCAGTGGCAACGCGACCACTTCGAGCCCCCGGTTCTTCGATCGCTCCTGCTCGTTGAATTGGCTTTGGTCCAGGGGGTGAATTCGCACCCGATGGCGACGTTGCCCGACCAGAGTCCGCCAGCGAGCTACCAAGCTTCGCGCGGCCAGTGTCGTCGCCCTTTGCTCGAGCGGCAGGCGCTGCGTCTGATGCGAGGGCCTCACCTTCCATGAACGGATCCTGCATTTCGGAATAGTCGCGTCGTGAGAACCATTTGTTCTTCGCCGCACAGCCGGTGGAGAAAAGCAGGCTTGTCGCCAAAGTGATCAGGATAGGTTTTGAGATCATCACGACATCCTCCGCAGTACGGTTTTCACCGCCGGACATTCGTTGACGTAGTTGACAGAAGTTAGAATTTGTTCACAAAGATTCAATGTCATGGATTCACCTCGGACTCTGGCTCATTTGACTTCGCCACACGGGGCAGTTTTGAATTGCCACGGCCC
Source organism: Planctomycetota bacterium (assembly GCA_031377305.1). Taxonomy (GTDB): domain Bacteria; phylum Planctomycetota; class Planctomycetia; order Planctomycetales; family Planctomycetaceae; genus SXXK01. The sequence goes on from JANMEV010000354.1 coordinate 12,621, forward strand.
GACGCATCTGAGGTTCCATGAAATTGTTGATTGAAGACTGAGGGATCGAATTCGTCGTACTCATTCGCGCGGACGGCTTCGCTGAGGAATGTCTTATCGGTTTCGTCCGACGATAGCTTTCGGCCATGTGGTATCGCTGACGAACCCAGCATATCAGCCTGAACCGCTGGAGTCCTGTTTGCATTGCGAACTGCCGACGCCGGTTGAACCACGTCGTCCGCGGCTCTTGCTTCAACACTGGCATTGGGATCGATGTCCATCGCGACAGCCTCGACCCATTCACGCAGCACACCCATTTGCTGTGCACCGCTTCGTCCTCGGAAGAGCGGTATTTTGCTGCCGCCATGAGCTCCCTCCATGTTGGCGATGAGCGGACTGGATGTCGGGCGAGACAAATCGATTTGTTTCAGGACTGCCGCAAGGTTGCGCTCGGCAATCGTCGGATTGGATCCCTGACGAGACGACGCAAGCTGAAACGATGACGTTGTTCCAGGTCCATGACAGCCAGCATTGGCGCACTTGTTCATCAACAGCGGTTGAACGTGCCGAGTGAATTCCTGAGCAACGGTTCGCGACAAACCAGCCAGCGAACGCGTTTCCACAATCGGGCCGCCACTGTTTCGAAGAGAAGGATACTGAGTCAGTCCGGAGTTCATACTGGCATCGGGGAGTGCCGCAGGATTCTGACTTCGCACCAGCGATTCCAACAGACGTTTAGCATCGGCTCGGTTCGGATCCAGATGCAATGCATCAAGCACTTCTCGACGAGCGTAATCGGGCAGCTTGTTGGTCACACACCACCGAGCGAGCTCCATATGCGATTCGGGCGTCAAAGCCGTCTGAGACAAACGCATTCGTTTGTAAGCGTCGTCCATGCTTCGGGCCACAAACCGAACTCGACTCGCTTCAATAAACATCCTTCCGGACGGAACCTGGACGTCGTAGCCATCTGGCCGTGGCGTAAATCGTCCCGTCACGATCTGCCCGTCAACAAGAACCAGCATCTGGCCCTTGTTACTCCCGGCAGACGTTTGACCGACGTCCGTCCCCTGCTGCGCCGCGCAGAAAGCGGGCGCAATGAAGGTGAACGAGAGCATCCAGATGACGCAACGACGATCCATGTTGTTGCTGACCTCGGCTGTGAATCACAGCCAACAGCGGCATTGCCTCGCCATCCGTAGCGCGCAAAAAAACCGCTAAAACACGTGGGAAAAGTACTCCGAACGTGCCGGAGCGGTCAATATTAAGGTGCGCCGATCCTCAGGTGATGAACCAGGACCATTTCATTTTCTCTCAGGAAATCGTCGTTTTTCGGCCGTTAGCGGCGATTTCCGGCAGAAACGGCAGATTCTGGTCGAGGATATCCCGGATCGCGTTCCAGCAGGTAAAACGCACTGTCGGCCCGAAGATTGGATCCCAGCAGCCGATCAACAGCACGTCCGCGGATGATGGGACTCTCTTTGACAATGCGCAGGCCGATGCCATCCATCAGGTCTCGGAAGTCCCTCATCGACATGAAATGCAGGTTCGGCGTTTCGTACCATTCATAGGGCAACGCCTGAGTAATCGGAGTGCGACCTCGCCGCAGAACCTCCAACCGGACTCGCCAGTGCCCGAAATTCGGAACCACAACCAGCGCTCGGTGCGCCACTCGCAGCATTTCGAGAAGAAGATGTTTAGGATTACGAACCTGCTGCAGCGTCTGGCTCAGCACGGCGAAGTCGAAACTGTCGTTGGGAATATCGACGAGCCCTTCATTCAAGTCCGCTGAAATGGCTGGTAAGCCACGCTGGATGACAGCCACGATGTTCGCCTGTTCGACTTCCACCCCCATCACATCGCACGACAACTCGTCATGCAAACGCTGCATCAGGCGGCCGTCACCACAGCCGAGGTCGATGACTCGGCTTCCCGGATTGATATGGTGCATGATCAGCTCATCGGTGAGCTGGATTGATGGGTCGGGCATCAGGTAGCGGTTGGAAGATTGCATCAGAGCGATTCGGTGCTGAAAGTTTTGAAAAGTCTACTTCGGATTGATCGACGCGCTGGTCGGTTTCGCATCAAACGCTCGATCAAGAAACGGAGACACGAGCGCGGCCAACGGTTCCAGGTCGATCAGAAATGAGTCGTGACCGAACGGGCAACGCAACTCGACAAACGAAACGTGTCGCTTGACCTTGAGCAGGGCTGAGACCAGTTCGCGACTTTGACTCGTCGGAAAAAGCCAGTCTGTGTCATACGACGCCACAAGAAACCGGGCCTGCACGTTCGCCAGTGCCTCCGGCAGCGATGCGAAGCCCTCTGCGAGGTCGAAATAATCCATCATCCGAGTCAGATACAAGTAACTGTTCGCATCGAAACGCTGAACGAATCGCTTTCCCTGATAATGCAGATAACTTTCAATCTGAAATTCCGTTTCCTTCTGCATGCTGAACGCAAAGCGGTCACTGTCCTGCAGCTTGCGACCGAACTTCAATTCGATCGAGTCTTCCGACAGGTACGTGATATGCGCGACCATGCGAGCCAGCGCGAGGCCATAGCGAGGGCCTTCGGATTCGTAGTACTCGCCATTTGAAAAACCAAGGTCAGCGTAGATTGCACGACGGCCGACGGCATTGAATGCAATTCCCTGAGCGGAGAGTTTTGGGGCCGATGCAAGTACCACAGCCGCCTTGAGCTGATCTGGGAAATGGATGGCCCATTCCAGCACCTGCATCCCACCGAGACTGCCTCCTACAACGGCCAGCAACTGACGAATTCCCAGGTGTCGAACGAGCTCCGAATGGACCGTCACGACGTCACGAACGGTCAGGAACGGAAACTTCAGACAGAAGCGTTTTCCGGTGGCTTTGTTGATGGTGCCTGGCCCCGTTGTCCCCTGACAACCGCCCAGCACGTTGGCACAGATCACAAAATACTTGTTGGTGTCGAGCCCTTTGCCGGGGCCAATGAAGCCGTCCCACCAGCCTGGCTTTTGGTCGTTTTCGACATGCAGACCCGCCGCATGAGCATCGCCAGTCAGAGCGTGACAGACAAAGATCGCGTTGGTAGCGTCTTTGTTCAGCGTGCCGTAAGTTTCGTAGGCGACGCTGACAGGCCCCAGTTCCTCACCACTGGAAAACCTTAACGGAGTGGGATCCTGAAACAGCTCAACAAACTTTGTCTGTACGATTCCGACAGACCCTTCCTTTGTTGGTTTCTCGCCCTGAGTTTTGGCAGACATTAAACAGCTTCAGTCATAAAGCCAGTTGACGAACATCGGAAGCCAGAAGAGCTACCGTCCCTCATCGCCAGTCGCCTTCTTCTGAAATTTCAATGAAATCGGAAGTTGATCGACGATGTTGATCTCCAAAGTCTATCATGCGATTCAGAGTTGGGCGAGTTTGCCGCGGGCAACTTCTGCCGTTCAATGGATGAACGACCTTGCCTGCGGAATTTTTCGCCTCGGTTTTGGGGCCATCTAGTCTGTTTGTCGAGGCGGTGACATGGGAATTCTGTACGGTCGTCATTCGTTCATCACTGGCAGCAGCCAGGGCATCGGCCTTGAGATTGCGATTGCTCTTCGTGACGCCGGCTCGTCGGTGGTTCTGCACGGGATCGAACTTCACGAAACGGCAAAAAACGGAATGGAACGCTGTCGAACGGACGCCGGGCCCGCGCCAATCATTCTGGGAGATCTCTCAGCCCCCATGCCCGAAGGTCCGCTGAGAATTGTCGACGAAGCGTTACAACTGAATCCAAACATCGACACTCTCGTTTGCAACGCAGGCACTTTTATCGACGATCCATTTTTGAAAATGGATTTTTCAACGTTTGATCGCACAATGAAGCTCAACGTGTACTCACAGTTCGTGCTGACTCAGGCATTCGCTCGCCGCTGGGTGGAGAAAAACATCCGTGGTCGAATTGTACTGATCGGATCAATCAACGGCAGGCTGTCTGAGCAGACTCATGTGGCCTATGACACTTCGAAAGGAGCTGTGGATGCAATGGTGCGGTCGCTGTGCGTGTCGTTGGCTCCGTACAGCATTCGAGTCAACGGCATCGCTCCCGGCCTGCTGTGGACTCGCCTGACTGAGCCTGCCTTGAAGGACGACAGGTTTCGCCGCTGGATGGAAGTACATACCCCGAACGGTAAAGTGCCGGGGCCGGAAGCCTGCGGCGGTGCAGCCGTCTTTCTGCTCAGCGATGCCGCCGAACACGTTCATGGGCAGATGTTGTACGTCGACGGCGGCATGAGCATCTGGCAGCAACCCGATCCGCCAGACGAATGGATGCCGTAGTATTGGCAACTGCCAAAATCGGCCGACTTTGACAAATGACATGCACTCAGGTCGCGACAAGTCGCGAAGTCCCGCCCGGCAGGCGTGACCTACAACAACGCAACGACTTTTCAGCCAACAACTTCGCAGCCATCCTTCACGCGACAAACGCGAATGATCAGGTACGATCCCAACGTTGTGTTTTATTTACATTCATCGAGATCAGTTTTGGAGCAGGTTTCCATGATCCGTCACTACATGATTCTTCTGCTTGTTGGACTTTGGTCCGCCGCGGCTTTTGCTCAGGATTCCGTCCCAACCAGCCGCCAGGCATTGAGTGAACTGATCGAGAAAGCTCGTGCTGACTGGAATGTGCCCGGGCTTTCTGTCGCGGTGATCAAGGACGGTCAGGTCGTCTTGTCACAGGGGTTCGGAATTCGAGAACTTGGCAAACCTGAACCCGTCGATGCCGACACGCTGTTTGCCATCGCGTCCAACTCAAAGGCGTTTACGGCCGCGGCGATTGCGATGCTGGAAGAAGACGGCAAACTGAAATGGGACGATCCGGTTCAGGCTCACCTGCCATGGCTTCAACTTTACGATCCGTGGGTCTCGGCCGAGATCCGCGTCGATGACTTGCTGTGCCACCGCAGCGGACTCGGCACATTCAGCGGCGACCTGTTGTGGTGGGGCACGCCATATTCACCGGAAGACGTTCTTCGGCGAGCGAAACATCTTCCTGCCAAGGGGCGTTTTCGAGCCCACTTTGGCTATTCCAATCTGATGTTTTTGGCGGCCGGCGAAGTCATCCACAAAGCAAGCGGACAAACGTGGTCCGAATTTGTGAAGGCACGGATCATGATCCCGGTCGGCATGACGCGATCGATCACGTCGATCAAAGATTTGGATTCCGTTGGAAACTACGCGACACCTCATAAGCCGACGCCGGAAAAAGTCAGCCCGCTTCCCTGGTACAACTGGGACACTATGGCTGCGGCCGGAGGAATCATTTCCAGTTCCAACGACATGGCGAAGTGGTTGAATGTGCAGTTGGATGTCGGAAAGATTGACGACCAGCACAGACTGTTTTCAGCAGCGTCCTCGCATCGCATGTGGTCACAGCAGACCGTGATTTCAGTGAGCGAAACGTCGATGAGTCGTTCGCCATCGACACACTTTCGAGCCTACGGGCTCGGCTGGGAACTCGCGGATCACAAGGGCCGAAAGATGGTTTCACACGGCGGCGGCTACGATGGCATGTACTCGCAGGTTCTATTGGTTCCCGAAGAGCAGCTGGGGATCGTCGTCCTGACCAACAGCATGACAGGCCTCTCCGGCGCGCTGGCGAATACGATTCGAGATCGATTTCTCAGCGTCGCGGATACCACGCTGCTCGCCGATGGCCTGGAACGAGAGCGCAAGAACCGAGCGGCCTTCTACCAGCGCATCGCCGATTCCATCGTTCCCAAAGCCGAAGGCACAAAGCCCTCACGCAGTCTGGACGCTTATGCCGGAACATTCCGCTGCCCGATGTACGGTGATGCAACCGTCACGGTGGAAGCGGAAAAACTCGTTCTGCGACTACTGCCCAACTCAGACCTTGTGGCAGACCTGACGCATCTGCATTACGACACATGGGTCATCCGCTGGCGAAAGGATCTGGCGTGGTTCGCTGAAGGAGCGATTCAGTTCGTCCCCGATTCCTCCGGCAACTTCCAGGAGTTGCGGCTCGATGTTCCGAACGATGACTTGTGGTTCGATGAGCTAAAGTTAAAGCGGGTTCCAATGTAGGATGGGCATTCCTGCCCGTCGAGAATGGTGTCGATCAGGAATGTCCAACCTACAAGTTTTTCCCCACAACACTGTTCCCACGCTGGTGCGAGCATGACATCAAAGAATTCAGCCGTGTACTTCGTTGCCTTTCTGCTGGTCGCCAGCATCGCGCAGCATGCCTGGTACTGGCCTCAACTGCCGGAACGTGTGGCGACGCACTTTGGCGTTGATGGACAACCTAATGACTGGATGTCGCGAACCGACTCTACGATGCTGTTAGCAGGTTTGCAGATTGGAGTTCCATCGTTTTTGCTGGTGATGAATACAATCTCCAGCCGGTTTCCGGAATCCATGCTGAACATTCCGAACAAAGATTACTGGCTCAGCCCCGAACGTCGAGGCACCACGCTCGCCCACATGAGCCGCATGATGACATGGATCATCGTTCTGACGGCATCATTCATGATCGTCATCGCTCACCTGACGTTCCTCGCGAACCGCAACGGAACGGGTTTGAACATGCCTGTCTTTGGAACGGCACTGGGCATTTTTTTGCTGTGTGTATTCTCCATCGCTGGCAACAGCATGTGGCACTTCCGCCGCCCCGCAGAAAAACACTGAGCCTGAGGCGCTAGCCGAGAGTTTTCGTGTGTTCCGAATTGTTCAAAGATCGGCTAGCGGGTTATTGATTTAGTGAACCGCAAAGCGATAGCTGCGGGTGACTGTCAGAAACAAAAGAATCAACGCCCGCGGCTAGCGCCTTGCGGCTCAAGGCGAGGCTGATGTCAGCTACACGGCGGTCACTCCCAGTGTGTAATTGGACACTGTTGGTGCACTGAACGGAAAAATGCGGATGAAGTAGATTCCGAGTCCCAGATTTGCCACGTTGATCGTCTCACTGCTGCTGCCCCCGTTTCGGCTGAAGAACATCAAATTGCCGAATTGGTCCAGAAGCTCAATATCAACATCGCCCGACAGGCCCGTCAGTGTGATGGCCACGTTGCGGGTCTGAGTCAGCTGGAAGCGGAAATAGTCCTGCGGATCTCCGTTGCTGCCTGTGCCTCCAACGCTGCCAGTGCGAGTCAACGAAGAGATTGGATTCGGAAGAACGGTCGCCGTCGACAGCAGATCGTCCTGATTCGCCACGTTCGAGTTATTTCGAGCTTCGAAGACGTAGTTTGAGGAACCCGCAAACGCAAAGATTCTCACAAAGATGCTTCCGGATCCGGGCGGAATATTGAGATTGATGGATTCAGGAATGTTGCCGCCATTCGTACTTTGAGCCAGCACTCGGCCAAACTGATCCAGGACCTGGACGTCCACATCGCTGGAGAGGCCGCTGACACTGATCGCCACGTCACCACCACCGGCAAAGACATAGTAATCCTGAATGTCGGTTCCGATTGCCACGTTGCCAGTGCGACGTTGGCTGCCCTGTGAACCCAGAATTCCCAAAGACGTTGCATTCGTCAGCAGATCGTCACTCGATGTGGCGGCGCTGATCGTCAGATCGTAGTTGGATGTCAGCAGTCCGTCGAATGCGAACACGCGAACATAATATGTTCCCAAAGCCAGCGACGATGTCAGCATGTTCTCAATCGTGTTCCCGCCGACTCCGGCAGTTTGAATGACACGTCCCACCGAGTCCAGCAGCTCAAAGTTCACGTCCTGCGACAAACCGCTCAGGTTCATACGCAGAGCAGAGGCGGCGGTCAAATTGAACTTGAAGTAGTCCTGCAGATTCGCTGCTGAAGAGACTGCCCTTTGTCGCACGGTTGGCAGCGTCGCTGCCGAGGGCGATGACAATGCGACGGCCTGAGTGATCAGGTCATCGCTCGCTGGTACAGTGCTGATTGTGAGGTCGTAGTTTGACGGTGAGTTCAGCACTGCGACGAGATACGTTCCCGCTGGCAAAGCACTCAGCAGGACGTTCTCGATGGCGTTTGATGACAGCAGGCCCTGATCGACGAGTTGCCCGGAAGCCCTGGTCACTCGGACATCAAGGTCAGTGGACAAACCGGACAGATTCACTCGAACATCCGACGGAGCACCAAGTGTGAAGGTGTAGAAATCGGGTTCGGTTTCCAGGCTGCTTCGATCACCCGATCGACGAATCGTCGGAGCGGCTGCGGTCAAGCTTCCCAAGTCGACCGTGTTGCTCGGCAAGGCGACGTTGATCCCAACCGACGCGGTCACCTCCTTGGCACCGCCGGCACCGCTGTTGCCCTGATCATTCACGGTAATCGTCAGGCTGCTGCTGCCAAACGACCGGGAGTTCGGCGTATAGAAGGCTCCGTCGAGAGCCGCATAGATTGCGGCGACCCGGCCGGTGAGGGAGAACGTCGATTGACCGTTGGCACCCGAGACGAACGTGAGACCGGTCGTTGTCGGCAGCGTGAAGGTCCCGTTCGTCGCAGAGATCGTCAGTCGGACTGGCGACGTTCCGGCATCAACATCGGACACAAACAGTCGGTTTCCATTGATCGTCGTGAACACCGCAGGCGTGTTGGACGCCGTGTTCTGCGTCGCCGGCACATTGATCCGGGGGGCGTCGTTGATCGGACTGATGGCCTGAGTCGCGGTCACGGACGTAACGCTGAACGCCGTGGTTCCACCGGTCTCGTTCGGGCCGGTCAGGTCAAACCTGCCTCCATTGACACCCTGCGTCTGATCCCAGGCATGAAACGTCAGTCGGCCTTCGCTGGTTGAATTGGCATTCGGCTTGAATCGAACTCGGATCGAAGCATAGTCTCGCAGCAACAGCGCGGAGGCCAGCGTTACGTCGTTCATGAAGACCCAGGTTTCGCCATTCGTGAGCGAGTACTGCCAGCGTCCGCCGGTCGTCGATGCTGCAATCACTGCGATGCCCTTTTTGGCGTTCGTATCAACTTCCGTCACGCCCCCGACAAGCGAGGCGATCGGTACACCGCTGACTGGTCCCGGAAGGTACACGACGTCTTCATCGATCTGCGGCAACACGGGCCCGGTCGCTGACAGCACCGGAGCGTCGTTGACCGGCGTTACGTTGACGGTCAGGTCCGCACCCGTGGGGCTTAGGGCACTCGGGTTGAGATTCAAAAGACCCACGACGGTACCCACCGTGCCGCTGGTTTGATCCCATGCACGGAATCCAAGACTCGCCGAGCCAGTCACGTTGCCAGTCACGTTTGTGTTCGGAAGGAAGCGAACTCGTGTCGCAGCATCAGCCGCCAGCAGGAGACCGCGGAGGGATGTACTGGTGGTTGTCACGACGATGTTTTGCCAGTTCGATCCATCAAGAGCGTATTGCCATCTCCCTTTTGTCGTGGGAGCATCGAACACGGCAATTCCCTTCACGGCACCTGGGTCAATGTCGTTGATCGCGTTGCCGATCGTTGACACCAGTTCGCCGTTGTCGCCAGTGGAATCTTCCGCGACGGCCGGTATCGCGACCCTGTTGCTGGTCAGCGTCGGAGCATCGTTGGCCGCGATGACGTCAAACGTGAGCGTATTCGACGTCAGATCGCGATCCGCGTCTCCTTCGAAAACCAGACCGTTGTCCTGAACCTCAAACGCGAACGACGTGTAGCCGATGCCGAACTCGTTGAGCGCTGGTTGGTATCTCAATCCACCGGCTGCGATGGCAGCCGCCGGGATGATTTGTCCCGCCGCGACCGGTGTCGTACCAGCGGCCGTGTTCAGAGTCAGACTGCCTTTGGCTGGCAGCGTTGTGATTCTGACGTTCAACAGTGAGTCGCTCGGAGTGTTCGAGTCGGTGAACGGGAAATTCGCCGTCAGCAAGATCCGCGTGGTGTCTTCAAGCATTTCAAATCGGCTGTCGACGCCAGACGGGGCAACAGGTCTCGGCTTCTGAGTGATCCCCAGACTGTAATTGCTGTTCAGATTCCTCAGCGGCATCCTGCGGAAGACACGGACGAAGTAGATTCCGGCAGGCAATCCGGCTTTCACGAAGTCCTCAGCGTTGCCAGAGGTTTGTCCCGAGTGGAGCACAACGCCGTCGATATTCATCAGATCGACATCCAGATCCCGATCGAAATCGCTCAGTCTGATCCGTATGTCCAGCGTGGCTGGCAGAGTGAATTTGTGGAAGTCCTGAAGACTCTGGCCTTTCACTGGAGTTGCGAATTCATAAGTGGGACGCAAGCCGGAAAGAGTCCCGCCGTTGTTTGCACCGACGAAGGTATCATCGCTATCGATGTCGAGAGTAAGTTCAAGATTGTACGGACTCCCGGCGGCACCGGAGATCTGAACGAAGTACTCGCCGGCGGGAAGTACCGGTGTGACAGGATATTCGGGAATGGTTGCTGACCGGTTACTCGTCAAAATCAGAGCGCCAGTTGCTGCATTTCGGATCTGCAGCGCGAGATTGCTGGTCATTCCGGAGAGCACGGTTCGGACCTGAGCTGGATTCGTGAGTTTGAAGTCATATCTACCCGTGTTGGGCGTGCTGTCCAGCACCCCCGTGAACCGCTTGGTTCGAATGCCGTTCAGTGCGTGCCGGTTCAAGTCATTTTCAGGGCCCACGTTCACGGTCAGGTCGTAACTTCGAGTCGTCGATTCTGTTGCGAACACTCGAATGTAGTATGTCCCGCTGTCGAGATAGGTGTCGAAAGTCGTACTAAAAAACTGTGCCGACCTGCTTACAAGGACCTCACCGAATTCATCGAGAAGCTCAACCGTCTTGGTGCTGCCTGATCCTTCCAGATTGGCGCTGATGTAGTAACGGTCGTCCGGCGACGGGCTTCCCGGAATGGGCTCCGGCAATGTGAAGGAATAATAGTCCTGGAAATCAGCCGCTGGACCGATCGTCCCGGAACGGATGGCCGAACTTCCATAATCCAGCAGTCCCGAACTGTTCATCGGCGTGGCGTTCGTGATGACATCGTCGCTGGTTGCCACACTGCTGATCTGGAAGACGTAGTCAGAGTCCACCCCGATCGATCCCCCAAATACCTCAACAGTGTAGACAGTGGATCCGCCAGGAATCGTCGCTGTCACAAAGCCGTCAATGCTGTTTCCCGAAAGCGTGCTGGAACCAAGGACGTTAAGATCGGGCCCAAGGAGTCTCACGTCCACGTTTTGCGTCATCCCGTAGATCGCCACGCGGACCTGTGTTGCGGTTGCCAGACTAAACGTATAGTTATCGACGGGGTCTGCGGGCGTGATGTTTCCAGGTCTCTCCGTGGTCAGGTTGGCGGAACCCAGTGTCCCGAGACTGACATTGCTGAGCAGTTCCCGCGATTCGCAGATTTCCACGAAAGCGGCCGTGGACGAAGTCCGAGATCGCAGACGACGAGCCTCGCGTTTTGCACCGCAAACAGGGGCAAGAGCAGATTTCAACAATTGGCTCAGTGAACGCATCGGAAGACTCCCGGGAAGTGACCAAACAAACTCGCACAGAACAAGTACTCAGCGAGCCTTCCGGATCTTCCGCAAAACGGAAAGATTTCCGGGAAGAGCAGTTTTCCGCAGGAAAACCCCACTTTCTGAGCCTGAGGCGCTAGCCGATTTTTTTTCTTTTTCTGCGATTCTCCGGTCGTTCGGCATGCGTTTACAGGGCTTCCGCGCAGTCAGACCGTCTGAGCCTGAGGCGCTAGCCGATTTCCTTTCTTCTTGAGATATTCTGCGGCAGTTCCGGATAGGCGCGGGAATCTCGGCAAGCGCCTCAGACTGTCGGATGGGTGTTTTGAATTTCGGCTAGCGCCTCAGGCTCAGGGGGTTTTTCATGACGACTGAATTTCGCGATGTTTTCGGTGTGCTCATCACCTGGACGACGTATGGCACCTGGCTGCCGGGTGACTCTCGTGGCTGGCAGGCGAAGAGGTTGGGCAATCAACCGGCAGATCCTGAACTCGAAGCCGAAGCACACGAAAAAATGAAGTTCGATGCGGTGTACCTCTCGCCAGAGGACCGAGCCACGGTCGAACTCGCCTGCCGAGACCATTGCGAACATCGCGGCTGGATTCTTCATGCCGTGAACGCTCGCAGCAATCACGTTCACGTTGTGGTCACGGCAGACGTCAAACCTAAGACGATCCGGGACCAGCTCAAGGCCAACTGCACCGCCCGGCTGCGGCAGCAGGCAATCCCTCTGAGTTGCGAACGCACCTGGACGAAGGGCGGCGATTGCGAAGTGCTGTACGATGACCAGTCATTGCAGAACGCAATCAAATACGTCCTCGAAGCCCAATGAGCCTGAGGCGCTAGCCGATTTGTTTCTGCCAGTGGAACAGATGCGGAAGCAGGAAAAAAATAACCAGATTTCGGCTAGCGCCTCAGGCTCAGGGGACACGGGCTAGCCGCGATTGTTGTTGTAGGCACGCAACGGGTCCCAAACACAAAGAACGAAAAATCGGCTAGCGCCTCAGGCTCAGGGGGCGGGCACTCTGGCGACGCGCAAGCCGAGGTCGTAGTAGGTCCATGGTTCGGTGGGTTGAAGAATGGTGGAAGCACGGCATCTGTCGGTACCGTCGTTCCAGCCGCCGCCGTGGATGAAGCGGGCGGCAGGAGTCCGCCCAGGCGGACCATCGTCGCACCATTCCCAGACGTTGCCGTGCATGTCATGCAAGCCCAGCGGGTTCGGCGGAAACAAGCCGACTCGACATGGACGGTTCCAACCCATTTCATGCTGGATGTTGGCGTCGTCCGGAGTCAATTCGTTCGACTTTGCAGCTGTGTAAAACGAAAATTCCGCCTGTGACTGATCTGTCATCGAGCCACCACGGCAGGCGTATTGCCATTCGGCTTCGGTTGGTAATCGGTACTCCCAGCCGGGCGTCGAATCCAGTTCGTTCAGCTTCTTCAGAAACTGCTGACAATCGGTCCAGCAGACTCGTTCGACAGGTAGTCTCTTCAGGACATCATCGGGCAGAAGCTTCACGGCATCTGCACCGTCTGCATTGCGAGTGAACCAGCTTGGGTTTGAGCCCATGACTTTGACCCATTCTTCCTGAGTCACTTCGTACATACCAAGAAGGAAATCCTGTTCAATGGTCGCTTCACTTTGGACTGACGTTCCCTCCTCGCCTGAAATCCGAGTCAGCCATGCTTTGCCTTTGGGAATCTGCACGAACTCCATCCCGATCTTGTTTGTGTAAGCGGATGACACATGAAGCGGGCTGCGTTCATCGCTGAACTCTTTCAGGAAGTCAGACGCTCGCTGATCGTTGATTTTTACCAGCGTCTTGATGTCACGCAGGATGTCCAAATCGCGTTCCGGAACGATGTCAAACTTGGCCCATGTCAACGGCATGCCGCGCAGGATGGAGAAGTCTGTGACAAGATTGCCTCCGCCGACGAGCTCCAGCAACTTCGCGTCTCTGACCGGACTGAGGTCGGCCACGCGCGTGTTTTGACAGAGCAGATACCTCAGCGGCATTCCTTTGAGGGGGGAAAGGTCAGAGACCTCGGTCAGGTTACAGCAGAAATATTCCAGCGGCATACCCACCAGCGGAGTCAGGTCCATCGGTTTTCCGTTGCCGCCGATGTTGAGTTCCCGGATCTGCATTCCTTTGAGTGGAGATAGATCGGATCCGGACCAAGCCCATACTGTCAAAGTGCTGAGCGGCATACCGGAGAGCGGACTCAGGTCTGTCACCGGGCTGCCGTAGATTCGAAAATCCCGCAGCGACATGCCGCGAAGTGGCGAAAGATCCGACAGTCGACGATGGTTGTGGATGAACAGTTCTTTGAGTGGCAGACCTTGCAGAGGCGAAAGGTCGGCGATCCCCTGATTCGAAGTTTGATCGCATACCATCTGCAGTCTTCGAAGATGTTTCAGGTCGCGCAGTGGCGAGATGTCAGATACTTTGTCCGTTCTGAATTGCACCGAGACAAGCTGGCCGTTTTCGAACTGCGGTACCATCGCTCCGTCAAATCCAGGATTTGCCCGCTTCATGGCTTCGATCACGGCTGCGAACTGCTCAGCGCCTGATGGAAGTGGCTTCCAGTCGATCGGACCCTGATTGTCAACAGCAACCACGGCATCGTCCGTTCCGTACCGGATCCTGCATTCTGGCAAAGCGCCATGAAATCGATCAATCGCCTCGGGCGTCACGCTGGTGTGCATCACCCAGACCATCTTGAGGCCCTTGAGAGCCTGCAGATACTTTAGTCCCTGATCCGTGACTCGCGTGTAGCTGATGCCGAGATCAGTGAGATTGGGCAACTCGCTGAGCCGTTTCATCGTGGCGTCTCCAGCACCCGTGTTGACCAGATCGAGCCCCGTCAGCGTTTTGATGTCGCCGAGGTGAACCAATCCTTCGTCGGTCAGTCCGCTGACGCTTGTCAGGTTCAGCGCTTGCAGATGTTTGAAGTCGCTGAAATGATGCAGGCCTTCATTGGTGAGATTGGCTCCACCGATGGTGAGCTTCTGCAGTGCCGGAAATGTGCTCAGCATGCCAAGGCCTGCATCGGAAATGCCTTTGAAGCCAGGATTGGCTCCCATGGCTATGGACGCGAGTTCGGGAAGGTCCTTCAGATGCTCCAGCGTTTTGTCGGTGCTGGCGCAGCCAGACGTGTGAAAGTATATCAGTCGAGCGCAGCCTCGCAGATTTTCAAAGGCCGCATCATCCACTCCTGTACCGACTCCTTCACCTTCTACAGTAATCGAAGTCAGGTACTTCAAGTCTCGAAGATGGACAAACCCCTTGCCGTCTACTGGCCTGGTATTGAGGAACGCAACCTCCGTGAGCGCGAACGGTTCCATGGGCAGCTCTGACATGGCTTTTACAACGATTGGCGCGCCGGAGGTTTTGCCCTGTGTGGCGTCCACAAACGACTCGATTGTGACATTCCCGCCAGCCCACAACACCCACATCGCGGCTCTGCGTTGGACATCTGCGATGAACTCCAGCGACAGCGATGTCGAGGCTGGCAGCGACTTGGAATCAACCATGCCCTTGCCGTCCTGAACGATCCGAACTTCGCCGTCGAGCACTTCAATCTTCAACACGATCTGATCGCCCTTGCGAACGACCAGCTTGTCGGTTTCGAATTCAAAGTCCTTGCCATCAGGTTGCGGTTTGGTGATCTTCAGATCGACTTTGCCCGGCGTCAGAGTCACCGGCTGATCATACGCGCCGGTGACTTTGAGTTCACCGCCCTGAAAGGCCAGTTTGATCGACGGGTCGTTGCATTCGATGCGAACCACTTTGCCGTCTGGAATTTGCCAGAGGAACACTTCCCCCGCGATGTACGCGAGGGCCGCGATGACGACTGCAGTTGCGATCTGCAGACCTCGTCCGATGAATTTTCGCACGGGCAGAGCCGCCGGCTGTGCCCACGCACTCATCGGTTTTGAAACGCCGAGCAGCGTCTGCCCCATCGTTGCAGTGTCGGCATTGGGAACAGCGAACAATGGCTCCATCTCGGTCAGCCGCTCGGTCACTTCGCGAGCGGACTTTGTCCGTTGGGCAGGATCTTTTTCCAGCAACTGCATGACCAACTGCGACAGCTCAGCAGGAACAGCTTCATTCCGCTGATTCGGTGCGACAGGCGTGTTCAAGGCCAGCGCCATGAGAACTCCGACGGTCGTGTCGGCTTTGAAAGGAATCTCGCCGGTGCAGAGCACATACAGCACGCAGCCCAGCGAAAACAGGTCGGCTCGCGAATCGATGGGGCGATCGGCGCGAGCCTGCTCCGGGGCCATGAACGCTGGCGTTCCGACGATGGTACCGAACTCCGTGATATTGATGTCTTCAACTTCCAGACGAGCCAGCCCGAAGTCCAGAATCTTGACTCGCATTGTTCCTTCGGGAGTTTCCTCCAACCACAAATTTCCCGGCTTGATGTCTCGATGCACAAGCCCCTTTTCATGAGCATCAGCGAGGCCTCGCGCGATGTCGCGAGCGATGTGAATTGTCTCCGAGATGCTGAAGCGGCGGCCGGCGCGAAGAGCATCCTCCAGCGATTCGCCCTGCAGGAGTTCCATCGCCAGAAACGGCACGCCGTTGAACTCATCCACTTGATACACGGTGACGATGTAATCGTTCTTAAGACTGGCCGCCGCTTTGGCTTCGCGCAGAAAGCGATCACGAGCCGCCGGGATGCTGGCGATCTTCGGCAGCATGACTTTCAGCGCAACCTGCCGCCCCAGCCTTGGATCTTCCGCCAGAAAGACGGCTCCCATACCACCTCGACCGAGCACCCGCAGGATTCGATAATGACCCAGCCGCCCGATTTCGTCAGGCCCAATCGGTGCGGTGAGGAAGCTTAAACCCAGATCTTCGAGCGACATCCCGCTGTCACGTTTGAGCCCATCTGCGCTGAGCTTTGCATCCGAATCCATGGCTGGAATTCGTTTGAGGGCATCGATCAATGCAACTGGGACCTTATCGCTGATGGAGTCAGCGTTGGATGCCGGATCTCGGAGCGATCGGACCAGCGTGTCTGACGGAAACAGCGTACTGACCTTGCCCTGGCAGTCCGAACAACCTTCGAGGTGCGACGAATAGTCCGAAAGGTCTGGATCGACAATTTTGCCGTCGATCAGATCACTGAGCACCGTCGCCGGAGGGCATTGAGCTTGCTTGTCCATACGTAAATTAACCCAGCTGCACTTAACAACTTGAGCCGCAGGCGCTAGCCGCGGATGTTCCCAGAGTTCTTTGGTCATTAACCCGCAGCTAGCGCTTCGCGGCTCACGAAATCTGACGATGCTTAAACTGACTTTGGCGAGTGAGGGATGTTAATCCCCTGATTGTTGCCTACGCGAAGAATCAGGGGACTAACGTCCCCCGCTCGCCGAGCGCATCCAGAAGCCAAATCCCGCTGACTTCACAGATCAAGTACGCGGCCTCCTCCAACTTCTTCCTCAATTTGGCCCGATTTCCAACTCATTCGAGAATCTGGTGCAATTCCTGACGCAAACGGCTGAGAATTTTGGACTTAATGCTGTAGACCGTGCCCGGACTGATCCCCAAATTCTTCGCGACTTCTTCGGGAGATTGCTCCTCCAGAACATACTCGCGAAACACCTGCTGCTGGAGAACGGAAAACTCACATTCAATCAGCCGAAACGCCTGCCGAATGAGGTAGCGGGTATCATCTTCATCCGCCAGTTGATCGCTGAAATCGGCTACGCTGAAGTCCGGCCTGGCACCGCGACTATTGGGATTCACGTCGACTTTGCGAATGCGGGAACGGTAGCGATTCAGAAAAATGGTCTTTAGCCAGGCATGAAAGCTTCTGCCCGCGTCATATTCGAACTCAGGGAGCTTTCTCCAGAGGATCAGAAACACATCCTGGACCAAGTCGGCACAGTCTGAATCCTGCAGCCCAAGTTTGGTTGTCCAATGGAACAGAAGGGGAGTGTACAAGTCAACAAATCGTCCCCAGGCAGCAACTTCGTCAGGCCGCTTCAGCCTGTACAACAAGCTCACTGGGGTTATGAACATTGTGACTGAATCACTCTTTGATACAAAACTGCGAATGTTGGTCGGACCAAGCAAAAACCCATCTCACCCGGCGCGTCGGGGTTGCCCCAAGCTCCTTCGTCTGCAACCCAGGCTAGCCATAGTCACTCGCTCCTCCGTGGACTTCCTCAGTGTGGCAAACGTCAAGTCGTTCGTCGAGGGACATGGTTAAGACAAGTCGCGGATATCCGATTGAGCAGAACGCATTTCGGTGCCAGGACCAAACGGCTGCGGCGGTAGCGAAGCCCCCAAAAGACTTGAGCCTGAGGCGCTAGCCGATCCGAAGGCAGGAAATCGGCTCGCGCCTCAGGCTCTGGGTTCAGTCGGTTCGGAGAATCTCAGGCAAAATCGTTCAAAGTTCTACAGACACGCCGAAGTGAGACAGGTAAATTCCACCCCGACGGCCGGACCAGAAATGGGATTGATCCGCGCCTTGGCCTCCATGGATTTTCGGAAGCCAAAGTTTCCAAACGCTGAAGACGTCGGTCTTCGTCGACTCAGGGAAGTGATCGATGCCACGCTGGACACTACTTTGCGGCTTTGCCGTACTGCTTTTTGTTGCCGGAGTTTTTGCAGGTCAGAGTGTGCATTCGCAGGGCAATGATGAGGCTCAGCATGGCTCACCGGAACATGATGACCAAAACCCCGACCTGGATGCAGCGTTAAGCCCCGAGGTCGCTCCGTCTCGATTCATCAACGCCAGTCATCAGACTTTCACCAACGATGACGATTCGGTCGACGATCAGCAAATCTCTGCCCGACCGGACCGAACGCTTCCGGACCAAACGGTTGAAGCGACAAAGCCCGCTATTGCCAACACTGCCAATCGAACGGCCATTTCAGAATTGATCCAACGAATGTTTCCCGACGCTGATGAAGAAACAGCGGAGATCTGGATCGATACTTACAGCGGAATGGATCTGGCCGACGTTGAGTTCATTCTTCAGCAGAAGCAGCAACTTTCCGAATCGTTCGCCCATCGGACACCCTCGCTTGTGGAAGAAGCCGGGACAAGATCGCAGTTGAATCCTGCATCAACGCCAATCGACGCCGTTCGAACCAATCTTCGCAACGCGTGGTCGGTTGGATTCCGACGCACGGTCGTGCTGCCCACCGTGACCACATTACAGCCAACTACCAACGACAGAAGCAGATCAGATTCATCTACGACGACTTTCACCTGCTTCGATTCGGGCCGCATGATTTCGTCACCGGTTTCCACTCACGTGTCCCTGCCAGCGACGGACGGAGCCTTGATGTTCTGCCTTGAAGGCGACAGATTCACTCGACGCGGAGACTTCCTGTTGCTGCCCGACCAACGTCTTGGTCTGATGACCGAAGACGGGCCGATCGCGATCAAGGATTCGCCCGTGATTCCCGAAGCTGCCACACGAATCCGGATTGTTGCCAACGGCGAGATTCGGTTCAATGACGTAGTACAATCCAGAGTTGCTGGCCGAGTCCCAGTTGTCAAAATCAGCGAACTGGCGAGTCTGAAAACAAACGATGGCGTACTATTCGAACTCGCGCCCGATCAACAGCCTTCACCGGTTGAGCCTGCGGAAGTTGTGCTGATTGTGAACTCGCTGGAGATCTCCAACGTGCGTTATGACGAAGAGTCTCAACTGCTGGATCAATTAAAACAAACGGGCACATTCTGACATCGTTTCAAATCAACATCGCCATTGTGCGATCTGTGTCACCGCCAAACGGGCGATGAAAGGTGCAACATGATTCGTCAAAATCTTTGTACGCTGGCTCTTGGCGTGGTGGTCATGGGGTCGCTACTCGCTGCTCGGGCCGATGAAAAGACCGTCAGCATTGCGAAGTCCGCTCCTGGAACATCAGCCATGGTTGAGCTGACAGCGGGAACATGGAAAGATGTTGAGAAGCTGGTGAGCCAGAACAAGGGCAAGATTGTAGTCGTCGATATCTGGTCGACATCCTGCCTGCCTTGTATGACCGAGTTTCCACACCTTGTAAAAATTCACGAAGCCCATGCGGACAAGGTCGTCTGCATCAGCTTCAACGTGGACTACGTGGGCATCAAAAACAAGCCGGCCGAGTTCTATCGTCCGCGAGTGGAAGCGTTTCTGAAAAAGGAAAAGGCTGCGTTCACCAACATTCTCTGTTCTGTGGAATCAGACAAAGTCTTCGAGGCACTGGAATTGTCCTCGATCCCTGCCGTCTACGTTTACAACATCGAAGGCACGATGGCAAAGCGTTTTGACGACAGCCTGTTTGAGGACGGCGAAGAGGAAGCATTTACGTACGAAAAAGACGTCAATCCTTTCATTGAGACTCTGTTGAAGGCAAAGTAGGACCGGGCTCGCAGGTCGGACATTCCTGTACGACTCCAAATTGCTCTTTGCCGGGCTCATCCAGCCTGAGAATTTCGCAAGACGATCCAAAACCCAACAGATCAGAGTCCAACAAGGCCGACGGTGGCAGTAGAATTCGCGGTTTTCCGAATCCGCCCGTTGCTTCGAGCCTTTCATGAATCGTCGTCCGCCCAATAATCGCCCTCGCGGAAAATTTGAAGATCGTTCCCTCAAACCGCACGGCGAGTCCGGGCCGAACACGTCTCGCGGCGGAAATCGCCCGAGCAGTCCACGGCCGGGGAAGAATTCGGACCGCGATGAGCGATCCTACAACGCTTCTGACGATTCGGATTCATACGACGGCGACGATGCCGAGTTTGTACCTCCGGTCGCTGGCAAAGAACAAACGTCGCAGATGATTCGGCAGAGGACTCAGTTCGGTCCCAGCGCGTCTGAGCCGATTCCAATCGTAACCGCGAAGAGTCGAACGTTTCATCCGCTGCTTTACCGCAAACGTCTGGCAAAAATTGAAGACGCTCGGCCGGGAGATATGGTTGCCGTTTATGTCGACGGCTATCGGCAGCCGATGGGCTATGGGTTGTACAATCCTCGCAGCGAAATGTCCGTGCGAATGTTGTGGAACACGCCCGAGTTTCCAACCCACGATTCGTGGGCCGAGAAGTTCAAGTCGGCCGTTTCACTGCGTCGAGATGTGCTGAAGGTCGATGCCACCTCCAATGCGTATCGAGTTGTTCATGCCGAGTCGGATGGGCTGTCAGGCCTTGTGATTGATCGGTTCGGCGATGTTTTGTCGGCGGAGACGTTCGGCCTGGGCATGTACCAGCGAGCGAACCTGCTGATGCCGATGCTGGCCGAACAAATGGGCACCAAACACTGGATCGCCAGAACCAGCCCTCAGTTTCTTTCGCAGGAAGGCTGCGATCCGCCCGAACTAATGACCGAAGGCTGCCCGTCGCAGGTCGTGATCACGGAGCATGGAACTCGGTTCCGAGTCCGATTCGAAGGCGGTCACAAGACCGGCTTCTTTTGCGATCAGCGCGAGAATCGCAAAAAGCTGGCCGAGTTCTGTCAGGGCAAAAGCGTGCTGGACCTGTGCTGCTACACAGGCGGCTTCGCTGTCCAGGCAAAGACGCTGGGCAATGCAGAAGAAGTGATCGGCGTCGATCTGGACGAAGATCCATTAAAGGTCGCTCGCGAAAACGCCAACCTCAATCAAGCGCGAGTTCGCTTTGTGCAGGCGGATGCCTTCAGTTACATGCGGGAAATGATTCGCAATGGTCGGCAGTTTGACGTAGTCATCCTCGACCCGCCGAAACTTATTCGAACTCGCGTGGAAATCGAAGAGGGCACTCGAAAACACTTCGCGATGAATCGACTGGCGATGCGTCTGGTGAAACCGGGCGGCCTTCTTCTGAGCTGTTCCTGCGCGGGGCTGTTGCCTGAGCCGGAGTTCATTCAACTGCTAACGTCTGCATCTCGAGCGATGGGTGAGGACCTTGAAAACTCAGCTCCTGATTCCGGAAGCGGGCGACCTCGTTCGCTTCAAATCATCGCCAAAACCGGAGCCGCGCCGGACCATCCTGTGATCGCCAGTTGCCCGGAGACCGAGTATCTCAAGGCGATCTGGATGATCGTGACATAGAAATTTTTCGATCGTTGGTTTCGAATCCCCCCATGTCGATTCACAGCAACCCAATCATCGGTTCCGGCGAATTCACCTATGAGTGCATTCACAACTGGGACCGAGCCAGTCTTCCCGCTGGCTACGAGTATGGTAACGCATCGCATGGAGTGGCGATTGATTCGCATCGCAGGATTTACATCACTCACAATGGCAACCCGGGTTCACTGTTTGTCTTCGACGAGCAGGGCACGTTCATCCAAGCGATGGGCGAAATCCACAACAGCGGATCCGCAGCGAAGGGTCACGGAATCTCCATTCGAAAGGATGGCGGTGAAGAATTCCTTTATCTGGCACCGGCCGATTCAAACAAGGGATTCACGAAGATGACGCTGAGCGGCGAAGTCGTTTGGGTGAAAGACCGAACGACAATCAATGCAGACAGCGATGGCCTTCTTGCCAATCCAGAAACGATCTTTCGCCCAACCAATATCAGCTTCCGTACCAACGGTGGTTACTACCTTGGCGATGGCTACGGAAGCCACTTCATCTTCGAATACGACAACCATGACCGCTTCGTCCGGGCAATCGGCGGGCATGGATCGGAGTACGGCCGGTTCATCACTCCGCACGGTCATTGGCTGGACGATCGGGACGGAATCCCGAAGCTCGTCGTCGCCGACCGAGCTAACAAGCGATTGCAGTGGTTTGGCATGGACGGCCACTTCCTGAAAGCGATGGACGGATTTCTGTTTCCCGCCGACATCGACATTCAGGGCGACCTGATGCTGGTTCCAGACCTGCATGCTCGCCTGACAATCCTGAATCGTCACAACGAAGTCGTTGCTCAACTGGGCGATGATCCCGCATGGCGAACTCAAGTGCTCGCCGAAGACTTCGCCATGCGAGCCAAACCCAACCAATGGCGTCCCGGCCTCTTCGTACATCCTCACGACGCCTGCTTCGATCCCGATGGCAACATTTACGTCACAGAATGGGTCAAAACCGGACGAGTTACGAAGCTGGTTCGCAGGAGATGATTGGCTCAGGTGCGGGTTTACCTCGTCGACCGTCGGCGAAAGTTCATTCGTGTTTGATGAATATGCACTGGCTTTCGGGGAGTTCGATGATCGATTCGGGTTTTGGACCGAGTACTTCGTCGAAGGCTTTTCGCACGCCTTCGGCCTGAGCGTAGTCGTGAGACATCAGAATGCCACCGGACAATAGCCGTGGATAGAAGAACTCAAGGCTGTCTCGAGTGCTGGCATAGGTGTCGACATCAAGATTGACAAACGAGAACTTCTTGTCTTTCACAACGTCGCTGGTGTCGGCGGGAAAAAAGCCTTTGTGAATATGAACGCTGGGATACTTCGAAAGGTATTTTCGAACCGAGTCTTCCGCCGCTGAATAGTCGTTCTGGCGAAACAATGGATCATTCTCGTTGGTATCCTGCAGTCCGCAGAACGTGTCGAAGATATGAAACTCCGTGTCGCCCTTGGCTTCGCAGATCAGTTTGGCCGACGCCCCCTGATAGGTGCCCACTTCCGCCATCGCACCATTCATTGTCGACTGAGCTCGAGCGACTGAATACACCATGTAGCCTTCGTTCGACAGGATCTGGCAATCCACTTCGGATCGAATATCGCGGATCATCCCGGTGATCTCGGGTCCTTTATAGAACCCAAGAATCTTCTGTTGAAATCTGTGAATGATGGCTCGCGACAGCCGACGAGTGAAGCGATACTTTGTCGGGATCT
The DNA here is from genome assembly GCA_031377305.1 of Planctomycetota bacterium. Taxonomy (GTDB): domain Bacteria; phylum Planctomycetota; class Planctomycetia; order Planctomycetales; family Planctomycetaceae; genus SXXK01. The sequence goes on from JANMEV010000354.1 coordinate 35,793, forward strand.
TTCCTTCCAACCGCACCAGACTCTGCAACATTTTTCCAGCCCTGTTTTGAATTGAACACGATGGACGATGACTCAGCAGATTCCTGCCAGAGGCGCATCGGGAACTCATGGAGGACTATTGCCTGGGGTGTAAACGAAGGGACGCATTTCTGAACTCAAATTAAACAACCCCTTAAAGTTCGACCAGCAGACACCGGTGTCGCCGTTCCGTGGCTCTTCTGCAACATGCGTCGTCGCACAGAAGCAACCTGCTGGAGGATGAGAACTCGCAACTGCACGGTTCAAATAATGATCACTGGCTACTATCACATCGCATGCTGCCAGCCGGACAACTTGAGCGGCAAAAGTGTTCCCTTACCATCACGAATAAAGGAACAGGAACCCGCGGTGACTTCGCCGATTTCGAAAAACTGCCAACCGGCATTCCGTGACGCCGCTGCCAAATCCACCGCAATGGTTCGCGGCACGCTCAGCAGCAGTTCGAAGTCTTCACCGTCGCTGAGCGCGGCCGCCAGTCGTTTCCCAAAAGGCATTGAAGCCTCAACGTCTGAATGAATCGGAATGGCCGCTTCGGTCAGAATAGCGGACGTGCCACTAGCTTCCATCATGCGATGAAGATCGATCGAAAGGCCGTCGGAAATATCCATCATCGCATGGACTCGGGCATTTTTCGTTAGCCACTTAGCAATCTCCAGGCGAGGCGAAAACGTGAGATGACGACCTCGAACGAGACTTCCACCGAGCGGCCCTGTTACAAACAACACATCGCCCGGTTGAGCACTCGAACGAAGAATGGGATGCATCCCAATTGGCTGGCCGGTCAGGCAAACGTTGATGGCAAACGGACCGTCCCATGAGTTCGTATCGCCGCCGGCCAGAGTAAATTCATACTGCTGCGTCAGTTCTTCAATGCCTGAATAAAGCTCGTCCAGAAACTGTGTGGCAGATGACGCCATTGTCTTTGGAACTGCGATCGAAACGAATGCCGCTGTTGGAGTGCAAGCCATGGCGGCGAGATCGCTGAGGTTTACGGCGATGGCTTTTCGACCGGCAAGGTAAGGCGACGTTTCCGTAAGGTCGAAATGAACTCCATCGAGCAGCAGATCGGTCACAACGACGACTCGCCGATCCTCAGCCAACAGCACAGCGCCGTCATCTCCGATGCCAACTTCGACGGGAGGACGAACGGGGAAACGGGTGGTCAGACGTCGAATAAATTCGTTTTCAGTGGTCAAGAATTGGCTCACGTTGAAAGTGCGACAAGGGGCGGTAACACAACTTATTGGAATTCTCTGAGTGTCTTTGTCGGAGCAGATGTCTCTCATTCTCCGAATGCGTAACATCCGCGATATCAGGAGTTCAAAGCAAGGATGCAGATGATGCTATTCCTCAAATCGATTTTGCAAACGGGTCGCCGAACGAGATGAAAATTCTGATCAGTGAACAAAAGATTCGCGAACGAGTCAAAGAACTGGGCGCGAAGCTTTCGGAAGAATATCAGGGACAGCCACTAACAATTCTGGGGGTGCTGACGGGAAGCGTCGTTCTTCTGGCCGACTTGATTCGCGCGACAAGCGTGCCTTTGCGAGTTGCCTTGATCTCCGCCTCCAGCTACGGTGGGACTCGGACTTCGCCGGGACAGTTATCCGTAAACAGCAGCCTTGTGCCCGATCTCAAGGGACGGCACGTGGTCATTCTGGATGACATTTTTGACACTGGGAAAACGATGGTCGGCCTGCTGGAAGCGGTTCAGGGATTTGCGCCGGCCAGTATTCGCACGGCCGTTCTGTTGTGGAAGACGGATCGCACTTGCGTGGATTTGACTCCCGACTTCTTTGGCTTTCAGATTCCCGATGAATTCGTCGTCGGCTATGGCCTGGACTACAACGACGAATTCCGTCATCTGCCGTACATCGGAATTCCGGATGAAGCGGATTTGAAGGCCGCGCAGGGACACGTGCATTGATCGAATTCTGCGGATCAAGCAGAAAAGCCCTTGCGAGTTCGGCGGCAGTCATCATCATAACTTGAATCTCGAGGGCTGAAGCATCGAGAATCCCACCTCCGGCATCCTCGCCGTGTTTCCACATGATCGCTTTGAAGAGAGTCTGCTATGTTGCCTGACGCTTCGTTTCTGCAGAATCAAACTCGTCGCCACTTTCTTTCTGCATCAGGCGTAGGACTTGGTGCCATTGCGCTGTCGTCGTTGTCCGGCGGAACAGCTCGCGCGGATGTTCCTATCAGCCAATCGACGCCGCTCGAGGTTCGCAAACCCCAGTTTGACGCTCGAGCCAAGCGAATCATTTATCTGCACCTCACGGGCTCGCCGCCAAACCTGGACATTTACGACTACAAGCCCGAGCTGGTGAAGCGAACCGGGGAAAACTGCCCTGATGAGTTCCTCAAGGGTCGAACTTTTGCATTCACCTCGGGCGTTCCCAAACTGCTGGGAACGCCTCGCAAGTTTGCTCAACATGGCCAGTCTGGATCATGGCTTTCGGATGCTGTTCCGAATCTGCATCGTGTCGCCGACGACATCTGCTTTATCCATTCAATGAACACCGATCAGTTCAATCATGCTCCGGCAGAGTTGTTGCTTTACACCGGATCTCCTCGCTCAGGTCGGCCTTCGATGGGTTCGTGGGTGACTTACGGGCTTGGCACCGAGAATCAGGACCTGCCTGGATTTGTCGTTCTGATCAGCAGCGGAGTTCAGCCCAACGGCGGCGCGAATTCGTTCGGCAGTGGATTTCTGCCGTCTGTGTTCCAGGGAGTTCAATGTCGTTCGAAAGGCGATCCGGTGTTGTATGTTTCAGATCCCGCCGGAATGGATCGCAGCGTGCGCCGACGTTCGTTGGACGCATTAAAGCAGTTGAATGAAATTCAGGCGGCAGAACTTGGTCACCCGGACACGATGACACGAATTGCCCAATACGAGCTAGCCTATCGGATGCAGTCGTCGGTTCCGGAAGTGATGGACATTGCGAAGGAGACAAAAGAGACTCAGGAAACCTACGGCGCGGTTCCCGGTGAGTCCAGCTTTGCAAACAATTGCCTTCTGGCTCGACGACTTGTCGAACAGGGAGTGCGATTCGTGCAACTGTTCGACTGGGGCTGGGACTTCCACGGAACCGGCGCGGGCGAAGGACTGACTGATGGTCTGACCAACAAGTGGGCGAAGACGGACAAGCCGATTGCCGCGTTGATTGAAGATCTGAAACAGCGAGGACTTTTCGAAGATACGCTGATCGTTTGCGGCGGCGAATTTGGTCGGACACCGTTTCGCGAAGGCCGAACGGCGGGAAGCAATATTCTCGGCCGAGACCATTTTCCAGACTGCTTCACCATGTGGATGGCTGGCGGTGGCGTGAAAGGTGGTTTCAATTACGGCCAGACGGACGAACTTGGGTTTGGCGTCGTCGAAAACAAGGTCACGCCTCACGATCTGCAGGCGACCATCATGCATCTGATGGGATTCAATCACGAACAATTGACGTACCGATTTCAGGGTCGGGATTACCGACTGACGGACGTCCATGGAACCGTCGTAAAAGATGTGATCGGCTAGCGCCTCAGGCTCATTTTGACGCGGGTTACGCCTGTTTAACTGCGACGTCGTCCAGACGGCTCGGGTACCCGTAGAGATCAAACATCCACTTCAGTCGATCGTACAGCATGACCATCGTATCGCGGTCCATGCGGAAGGAATTCTTCTTGTAAGACTTCAGTTTGGCGACTTCTTCGCGCACTTTCGGCTCGACCAGTTGATCCCAGCCCGGAAGATTCAGTGCCTCGTAGATCTTCTTCATCTCGGCTGTCGGATCTTTTTCGAGATCGTCAAATCGAATCTCATGCAACCGTCCCTCGGGAATGAGAGACTTTGTTTCTTCGTAGGTTCGAATGCACTTTTCGTAGAGGAAAAGTGTTTCCTCAACGCTGTCATTGAATGACGGCGGCCCCAGCGTGTTTTCGAGGAACATCGTCTTCCGAAGATGCATCGTCGACTGATACACGGCATACGGGTCTCGATGAATGTAGACGAACTTTGCATTCGGAAACATCTCGAGCAGAATCGGAATGCGATAGGTATGGCTTGGCGACTTCACAACGATCGATCGATTTTTTCGGATCGTCAGTTTCTTCATCAGCGTCAGCAGCGAGTTTCTCCAGATCGCTCGTTCGTCGTCGGTCATCTCCCTCGGGTCAAAGAATCGACCATAGACTTCACGACGCTCGTGAAACGCCAGCATCAGATAGGGCGAAATACCACAGTCAAGCGCCAGTGCGATTTCGTCTTCCAGAGCGGACTTCCAGGTCGTCGCAATATTGTCCATCGGACGGGTCTTGGGCAGGATCCAGCCTGTCAAAGGTGCCAGGACATTCTCGGTTAACAAAAAATGTCCGGGGTACATGCACTGGTAGAGGTTTGGGAAAGTGACCTCAGGATCGAGTGTCATCAGGTTGTGAAGCAGCGTCGTTCCACTTCGCCAATGACCAAGAATAAACACTGGTGGATGTTCAATCTGTGTGTCGCGAACTTTGCGACTGAAAACGAGCGACTCAGCAGCATTCTGCAGCGAATTGATAACGCTAAGCGCGGCGATTGAGGCCCATCGAGGTGCATAAGCCATCGAGAACGAAGGGCGATGTCGTATCATCCTCACCAGGCCACTCATCGTCAGGCCATGCCACATGCAGAGGAACCCCTGCCTGGACGCCTTGGTGACAGATTTTTCGGGTTGGGTTGAGTTTGTTGGTTGGTTGGAATCGGAAGTCATGATGAAAAAGACATTGCCTCTTTTGCTGGCTACTCGTCGTCAAACCGCTGGGGTCGCATCTGATATCGGAACCCCCACCATTGATGCCACGGAACAATGCTCATCAATCAATGTGTTTGCCGTTAAATCCGACCAATTGACCGGTTTCGACCGCATTTGCCGCTCGGCGAGTGTTCAACAGCAGCGACATCAATCGCAAGTGGCCGAGTTTCCCGGTTTTCGACGAACGAATACCGCGTTGCCGACGTTAATCTGGCAGAGTTTGAGCGTCCACTCAGTACGAAGGAAACGGTTTTGACGCTTGAACGTCCTTTTTCCATGGATTTCCGCAGTTTGATGGCTCGAACCTTCGGGTTGCATGGAACAATGACTTGAAGGAAGCGTTCCAAAGACCGAGAATAGTCTTCCTGGAAGGTTTTAAGCTGGAGAAGCTCGGTTTCTTGCTCCCCCAAACACCGGCCGCCGTCAAGAATTTCCTGATACAAGATCTTTCACCTTCTCCTCCACCACAGCCCCGGAGATCGTTGTGAAGTCGATGCTGCAAAGTCTTCCGTCTGTCGGGTTCTCGGTGTTGGTGCATATTGCAGTCATCGTGTTGTTGCTGTTCATGCAACGCAATCTGCCATCGCTGGTGCAGGAACTCCAGTTTGAGTCGATCTTCACCGAAGACATTCCTCAGGAAGAAATCACTCGTGACTTAAACCTCGACACTACCCCGGCTGAAACACTGAACGTTATTGCCGGAGGAACTCCATCAACGTCGGTTGGTGCTTCAGCCCAACCAGCAGCGGCCCCTGTTAATGTGCAAAAAGCGGCTGTGATGAAGGAAGTCAATATCCGCCCAGTGATGACTGACATGGTGCTGCCTTCCGATGCCATGATTGGCGAGGAACTTGGTGAAGGCGAGATCACCGGTGAAGTGGGCTCCATGGTCGAAGGTTACGGAGCCGCGATGGGGATTATCACTCAGGAAATCATTCGCATGATGCGGCAGCAAAAAGTCACCGTGATCTGGCTGTTTGACGAATCCGGAAGTATGGTCGACGACCGAAAAGAGATCAAGGAAAACTACATACGAGTCTACGACGAACTTGGTATCGCCGCGAAGCAGGATAAGGACATAAAAAAAGGTGGCAGCGACCTGCTGCTGACCGTGGTTGCCAGCTATGGCAAGGAAATTCATGAACATACGGCTCGCCCATCTGACGATATCGAAACGATCAAGGCAGCCATCGACAAAGTGCCAATCGATGAGTCGGGCGATGAAAACATGAGTCGCTCGGTAGCGGCGATCATTTCAAAGTACAAACAGCAATCAAAAAAGCGGAAGATTGCCGTGATTATAGTTTCCGATGAATCGGGCGACGATGGTGAATACATCGAATCGGCTGTGACAGAAGCCCGAGCAGCGAAGTCTCCGATCTACTTCCTTGGTCGGGAAAGTATGTTCGGCTTTCCCTATGCTCATCAGCGATGGATTGATCCTCCGACGAAAGAAGAATTCTGGATTCGTATTCGTCGCGGTCCAGAATCACCATTCCCTGAATGTCTGCAGTGGAATGGACTTCATTCTCGCTGGGACGTTCAGAACGCGGGATTTGGACCGTACGAACAGGTCCGCATGGCTCGTGAAACGGGAGGGATCTTCTTCGTCCTGCCCGGCGAAGAATCAACACTGGTCGGACATGACGCCAACGAGAAGCGAAAATACGATTTTCTGTCGATGCGAGAGTATCAGCCAAATCTGACTTCGCGGCCTGAGTACATCAAGGACAGAGCGACAAGCGAATTTCGCGAGACGCTTTGGCGAGTGATCGCACGGTTGAATCCGAATGGTGACAAACTGCTGTTTCAGGAGAGCGATCCCGAGCTCAATATTCAGCATGACCACTTTCCGATTACGCCCGACGAGTTTAAAGCCACGGCTATCACTCAGGTGACGCGAGCGGCCAAAGCAATGAACCTGACAAATGAAGCCATCGCGCTGCTTGAAAATGTAAAACATCAACGCGCAAAGGAAGCGTCGACTCGATGGCGAGCTGGCTACGATCTCGCGTTGGCGCAGGTTTACATCTTCCGAATTCGACTGTTCCAGTATTTGCTGGCAATGGATAAGCATGCCAACAAGATGCCTCCGTTGAAGAATCCAAAGTCAAACAAATGGGCCTTTCATTGGGATCGAAACGCAGCCATCGCGCCCGACGAAGCGCAATATGAACGCATCAAGTCGGCGTTTGGAATGAAGATGACTCGCGAAGAGTATCTGGAGATGGTCAAGACCGAGGAAGCGGCGTCCATCAATCGCCTGAAAGCAATCATCGCGGATCACCCGGGCACTCCGTGGGCTCGGCGAGCAGAAACGGAACTCAACTGGGGCTTCGGATTCAGAGTGGATGATTACCTCTACGATCCTTCGGGACGACGCGAGGAAGCCGCGAAACGCCTGCCAAACTTGTGATGAGTGTACGTTAATCGAATTGGGCGATGAAACGGCCGGGGCAACATCGTGGCTGAAGAGTTCTTTGACGTCGTGAACACAAACGACGAAGTTATCGACCGAAAGAGCCGTTCGGAGGTTCACAGGCTCCAGTTACTGCACCGAGCGGTCCACGTATTAGTCTTTCGTCCAGATGGCGACATGCTGATTCACAAACGGTCGCCGGTCAAAGAAGAGTTTCCTAACGTCTGGACGTCGTCGTGCTCGGGCCATGTGAGTGCGGGCGAATCCTACGACGAAACGGCTCCGCGCGAACTGTTTGAGGAACTGGGTCTGCACGCCGCAGTCACACGCCTGCAGAAGTTTGACGCCTGCGAGGACACGTCCTTCGAATTCACGGTGCTCTATCAAGCTTTCAGCGACGATGTTGTTGAAGCTGACCCCGGCGAGATCACCGAAGTTCGCTGGTTGCCAGTGCATGACATCCGGAAATGGCTGCAGGCAACGCCAGACGATTTCTCACCCGCCTTTCGTATGCTATTCTTGTGGTATGTGAGTAACGGCGTTTCGTCCGACTCGACCTGTAACGCTCTCAGGCATGCGGCAGGAGACGATTTACCAATGTAGAACGATTGTCGCGACCGATCATGAGCAGTTGAGACAACTCCTCTACAATAGGCTGGTACGCCATTTACTGCCGCTCGCCTTAGCAGCATTTCTCGCTGAACAGTCGTGCTCTTCTGACGCGGGCTATGTAGATGACAAATCAGCGGCAGATTGCTGGACCGGCACAAATCGATATGATCGAACTGCAGCACTCACCATAGAGTGCGGCAAGCCATAAAGTGTGCAGAATCAACAAGGTAGTGATCCAACGGAGTCGAGAGTCATGCGGAAGAACCACGGAGAGATCGGAGTTCTGTTGACGGCGATGATTTGGAGCACGCTTGCGTCCCGAGGCCAAAGTGAAGATTGGCCACAGTTCCTGGGGATTCATCGCAACGGAGTCTCAGCGGAGACGGGTCTTGTCAGTTCATGGCCCGCCGACGGTCCGAAGATTGCCTGGCGAACTCCGCTGGGAATCAGCATGTCAGGCCTGGCGATTTCTGACGGGAATGTCTACACGCTGTTTCAGGATGAGGAGCAGCAATACCTCGTCGCATTGAAGGCCGCCGATGGCAAAGAACTCTGGCGAACCCCGATCGCGCCGAAGTATGAAAATGCGATGGGAAATGGTCCTCGAGCAACTCCAGCGGTCGCCGGGAAACAGATCTTTGCAATGACCGGCGAAGGCATCCTCGCAGCTTTCGAACTGCGCAGCGGAAAACAGACGTGGACGATCAACGTTCCGAAATCCGTTGGAGCGGCACCTTCCGAGTACGGCATGTCGTGTTCGCCGATCATCGTTGGCAAATTCGTCATCGTGCATGCGGGCTCCGATTCTGCCGCCGTTGCTGCGTTTGATTTGCAGTCCGGAAAACTGGCGTGGAAGGCTGGCAGTGGCAAGGCAGGGTATTCGTCGCCCACAATAATGAAGCTGGCCGGTACCGATCAGCTCGTGGCGTTTACCGGCGCTGGGGCAATGGGAATCAATCCGGTAACCGGAACCGTCCTGTGGGACTTTCCATTTCCTACCGAATACGACTGCAATACCGCGACTCCCGTGCAAGTCGACGCCGACACCGTCCTGATTTCCGCGGGCGAAAATCACGGATCAGTTTTGCTTCGCGTCGAAGCGAACAGAGAAACGCTCAACGTGAGTGAAGTCTGGTCGTCGTTGGGAAAAGACAGCCAACTGCGTGCCGAATGGCAGACTCCCGTGATACATGGCGGACATCTCTACGGTCTCGACAACAGTGGCAGTGCGGGGCCGATTACGAATCTAGTTTGCATCCGACTCAAGGATCACAAGACGATGTGGCAGAAGTCTCGCTTTGGCAAGAGCAACCTCATTCTCGCCGACGACCGACTCTACCTGACGACGATGAATGGCGAAGTTGTCATCGTCGAAGCGTCGCCCACAGCATTCAAAGAACTCGGGCGAGCCACGATCATGGAAACGACTCGTCAGGCCCCAGCCATTTCCAACGGCCACCTGTTTGTCCGCGACGACAAGGAAGTCATCTGCGTCGATCTTCGCGGGAAATGATCTACACCCGTTTATCGCTTCGAAGTGCAGAGTTTTCCGACCCACGATCCAGACGCCGATTGGCGATCCAGACAACGATGAACGGCAACAATTGCCAAAAGTCGTCGGGGGCTAAGTCGGACGGTTGACTGTTCGCGGTGAACCAGGCCGTTTTTTTGTCACAACCGTTTCATTTTGCCAAATCCACTCAAGCGGTACGATCAGAACGATCGATGAATCGACAACCACGCGTTAAGTCGCCGGACTTTCGCGTTGATATTGAACACTGGGTGAGCGTTCGAGCTCGCTGGAGGATTCACATGTTGATTCGACGGTCGCTAGTCAGTGCGTTTTGCCTGTTGATGTTCGGTTCAGAGTCTCTGCTCGGACAGGAAAGCAATCCGTTTTCAGCATGGGACCGACAACAGCCGAAGAACGGCACGCTTCGAACATCGCAAAAGGCGCCGAGGTCGGACGTCACCTACTTCTCTCCCAACTCTGAGGAGGCAGAATCCACGATTTCTGCAGAAGTAACCGCCGACCAGAAGTCATACGTCCCCATGCGGGAACGTTCCGGGTCCCAGCTTGGCAAGTCAGCCGCCAAAGCAGCAAAGACACCAGCCAAGCCAGTTGCCAACTCTGCCAAGCCAACAAAGATGCCAGCCGCAATCGCGGTGACTGCATCTGAAACAAAGTCGCCCGGCGCGCTTAAACTGCCAATACCGAAGGCAAAGTCACTACACTCGGAAGATGAGCTCGGATGGAGTACTGATCCGGCTTCAGCAGCGCCGGCCGGAAAATCGCCAGCGACGGCCCGTAGCACTTCCAAAGCTCACTCAACAAAGGACGCCGGAGTAAAACACGCGGCGTTTCAGGCAGTGAACCCATCCAAAAAGGGCGGGGCTGTTTCTCAGGTTAGACAGCAAAGTGACGAGTCTTCCGCAGAGACCGCTGAGGACAATCCGTTCGCTGAATTCGTTGGCAGCTCACACAAGTCCGAAGAGACATTTGACTCAAAATTTGCCGTGCCCGACACAGCCGCACAGGCCGAAGAAGAGGAAAAAGCAGAAGCTCTGTTCGGCAACAAACCAGCCCCGAAAAAGCCCGCCCCAAAAGCAGGGCCGGCAACGGCTGCTCCGGTGAAGCAGCAGGGACCTGCCACACCACCAAAACCAGCAGCAGCCAAACCAATCGCCGCATCAAAGGAAGAAGACGGGCCGCAGTCGCCGGGAGTTACGGTTCAATGGGTTCGTCATGGTGAGTTCAATGTCGGACAGGAATGCGACGTTGACCTGATCGTTCAGAATACGAGCCGAGCGGTTGTCCGAAGCGTGATGACCGAAGCTGTGATCCCTGATGAGGTGGAAGTGGTTGAGGCGGTCCCAGGCCCGATGGCAGGAACCGAAACTCCCACATGGACCTTCGGAGAACTTCAGCCCGGTGAAACTCGAAAAGTGGCGATGAAGCTGATTCCAGTTCAACGCGGTGATGTCCGATTGGATGCAATCGTTCGACTTACGGGCTATTCGTCGTCAGCGTTCACAGTTCAGGAGCCTATGATCGGAGTCGCTATGACTGGCCCCGAAAAAGCTGAAGTCGGACAACAGATCGCTTACGTCGTTCGAGTCAGCAATCCGGGAACAGGCATCGCCAGCAACGTCGTGATTCAGGCGGCCATTCCGGAAGGTCTGGAGCATCGCAGCGGCAGCTTGCTGTCGATCGAAATTGGAACCTTGAATCCCGGTGAGTCGCGTCAGGCGAAATTGAATCTGACTGCCATCAAGGGTGGAGCACAGGATATCGCCGTTCGAGCCATCGCTGACGGCGGACTCAACGAAGAGACTCTGGCAGCAGTGAGCATTGCCGAGCCGCAACTAAGCATCGCAATTTCCGGTCCGACCGAACAGATGGCGGGACGCGTGAGCGATTTCACGATGACGGTCTCCAGCCAGGGTAACGTTCAGTCATCGAACGTGCGGGCGAAGTATCGAATTCCAGAAGGTCTTGAGTTCGTTTCCGCCGATCGTGGCGGCAAGTACAACAAAGAAAGCCATTCGATTGAGTGGTTCGTGGGTAACCTGCAGCCGTCTGAAGCCAGCGAGTTCCAGTTGTCACTGCGAGCTACGGAAGCCGGCGAAATGAAACATCAGGCGGGCGTGATCTCGGAACACGATCAGGTCACGATGTGCGATTACGCAACGACTGTCGAAGGCATCGCTGTCCTTGACATGAAAATCGTCGCCAGTGACAACGACCTCAAAAAGGGTGATGAAGTTACCTGGAAGGTTCGAATCAGCAACTCAGGCAGCCGAGCCGCCAGCAACGTCGGTATGTCGTGCGAACTTCCTTCCGGTATGCAGCTTGTAAGTGCCGATGGTCCGGCAGAACACATCGCCGAAAACGGGATCATGGTGTTCCGATCAATGCCTTCTATCAACGAAGGCGAAGATGCAGTCTTCACGATCACAGCTCGCTGCGTTCGAGAAGGCCACAGCCGACTTCGTTTGCGAGTTGCCAGCGAATCGATTTCCGAGCCTCTGATCGGAGAAGAATCGGCCACTGTTGTCGATCGCTAGACTTGGAGCAATCAGCGAACGCTGGGATCAAGCAAGGATAGAGTCAACGACTTTGCCGTGAATGTCCGTCAGACGAAAATCACGGCCCTGGTAGCGAAACGTCAGCCGCTCATGGTCGAAGCCAAGGCATCTCAGAATCGTGGCATTGAGATCATGCACATGGACCGAATCCTGAACGATGTTGTAACCGTAGTCATCGGTAACTCCATGGACATGTCCCGGCTTGATGCCGCCTCCGGCAAGCCACATGGAGAAGCACCGACCGTGATGATCACGACCATAGTTCTCCTGTAGACCTCCCTGACCGTAAACCGTTCGCCCGAACTCGCCGCCCCAGACAATCAGGGTCTCATCCAGCATGCCTCGTTGTTTGAGATCCGTAATCAGTGCCGCCTGAGCCTGATCAATGTCCCTGCACTGCTTCGGAATATTCGTCGGCAACCCGCCATGCTGATCCCAGCCTCGGTGATAGAGCTGGACAAATCGCACGCCTTTTTCGAAAAGCCGTCGTGTCAAAAGGCAATTTGCCGCGAAGGTTCCCGGCTTCCTGGCATCTTCGCCATAGAGTTGAAAAGTGGCTTCCGTTTCCTGAGTCGTATCGATCAGATCCGGAACCGAAGCCTGCATGCGGAACGCCATTTCATACTGAGCAATGCGAGTCGCAATCTCCGGGTCACCAGACAATTGCAACTGGCGTTCGTTCAGAGCGGCGATGCCGTCAAGCATCTTCCGTCGCAATCGTCGATTGATCCCTTTTGGATTCGACAAATACAGCACCGCGTCACCAGCACCTCGCAGTTTCACGCCCTGGTGATTCGAAGGCAGAAATCCACTTCCCCACAGCCGCTCGAGCAACCCCTGATTGGCATCGCTCCCGCTTCCATGAGAGATCAAAACCAGAAACGCAGGCAGGTCTTCTGCTTCACTACCGAGCCCATAACTCGCCCACGCTCCCAGCGATGGTCGGCCCGGCTGCTGCGAACCAGTCTGAATGAATGTGATCGCCGGGTCGTGGTTGATGGCCTCCGTATACATCGAACGAACGATGCAGATGTCATCGACTACTTTGCCCGTGTGCGGCAGTAGCTCACTGAGCCGTGTTCCCGATTGACCACACGATCGAAAGCCGAACTTTGATGCGATGACTGGAAAGCTGGTCTGCCCGGAAGTCATCCCCGTGAGTCGCTGCCCCTGACGAATCGAATCCGGAAGTTCCGTTCCATGGAGCCGTTTCAACTCAGGCTTCTCGTCGAGCAACTCCAAATGAGACGGCCCGCCAGACTGAAACAGATAGACGACTCGCTTCGCTTTGGGAGCAAAGTGAGTCAAACCGGTGGCTGCAAATCCATCCTTTTGAAGCAACGCTGAAACAGCCGCAGATCCCAGCGCGGACTTCAGGAGAGTGCGTCGAGTTGTCATCGTTTTGTTCCGCAATC
>JANMEV010000370.1:0-3091 GCA_031377305.1 Planctomycetota bacterium
GAGTCTGATTTGCCGTTCGAGCCCGCGTCGCTGCTGCTCGAGTCAGCTCGCCCTGAACTCGTTCATGAGGATAGTGCAGGAACTCAGGATCGTTCAGATCAATTGCCGAATGGACTAATCGGTCGAGCACCAGCATCTTCACAGAACGCTGATCCACAACATCGTCCGTGACTGCCAGGCTGAAGTACTTGCTATCACGATCGTACGGTGATTTGCAGATCAACATAAGCAACAGGCCGGCTGTCAGCAGAGCCCAGGACAGGGCTCGCGTCTCTGTCATGTTTTTCACCGTTGCCGATCGGCTGATCAGGAACATCAAAAGCACGGGCACAAATCCACACAGCAGGCTTGTGCGAATAGCTCCCACGCTTTCGATTAAGCACCATGCAGAAACGAAAATCCCCGCGATACATCCCAGTGTGGACCAGGCATAGATCTGACCGGAAATTGCACCTGACCGCCGCATGTCACTCCCCACCAGTTGAATGACCTGCGGAGTGATCGTGCCGAGTGCTATTGCCGGGATGAAGAACAAAGTGAAAGACCACGCCAGCACTTGAGGAATCATGGGAAGATCCGAAAAGACTTCATTGCTGATGATAATCTTCCAAAACGGCGCAACGGCTAACGTTCCTGCGGCACAGACGGCGAGCGAGTTTCGTAGTGCCGTGAAGGAGCCACAACGAGTTGCTATCTCTCCTCCTATGGCATTTCCGGTTGCCATCCCAGCAAGAATCACACCCACAACTCCTGCCGTCAGGAACATCGATACTCCGACAAGCGGAGCCAGTATTCGGAATGCCGCGCCTTCCAGAGCTCCCGATACGAAGCTGCAGGCAATTACGATGGTCAATGAGGTTGCGTACGTCAATTGGGAAGCGGACTTCTTCGACACAGCGTCGATTTCGTTGACCGCATCCGCAGCGGCACTTTCCAGCGAGCCAACTCGACCACCAGTGACTTTGACGATGACCGCCAGCGCAAGCAACGCCAGGCTCGTGGCACTAACAATCGAGTGTACTCCAAACATGGCGAGCAATACGAAGCCCGTCAGATAGTTCCCAAGCAGACTTCCAAACGTGCCCCAGGCGAAGACACGGCCGGAGACGGATCCAATTTCGCTTGTTTTTTGAACGAGACTTCGAATCGATGGCGGGGTCACAAGGCTGAGAGTGATGCCGGGCAGCAGGCAAACGACGAAGGAAGCCAAAAAGATTTGTCCCCCAAGCGACAGCAACTCGAAAGTCTTCGAGCTCGCCATGAAATCGACCAGGGCCGGCATCAGAAAGATCGATGCAGAACCCATCAGCAGACTCCCCACAAGCATCTTCGTCGGGGCGTAACGATCGGCGAGTTTTCCGGAGAGCCAGTTTCCGATGGCAATCCCGAGTAGTGACACGCCAAGAATGGCCGACCAGGTCTCAATCGACGATCCGATGAGAGGGGCCAAAAGTCGAATCGCCACCTGCTGAGAAATCAGAAGGGCGGCATTTGCAACGATTGACACCACGATGATCATACACCACCAAACCTTGACACTCTTCGTTGTGCGAAAAAATGCCAGACCCGTCACAATGGCCGGACGTTTGATAAGAGTGTTCAATGGCTCAGCAATAGAACGAATCGTGGACATGGGAGCATGCTTCAAGGGGCAAAGGTTGCGGGAATCCGAATGCCGCAGAGGTGCCCTCCATCCGAGCCTACTCTGCGAATTCCACCACAGAAGCCTAGGTCTCGTTTTAACCTTTCCGACGCCGTGAATGCATAGGAACTTCCAATGGCTCTGTCCCGATATCTCGATACGCGGCCCCAGCAGTTTGTTGATCTAATCCTAGCCCGAAGTGTCAGCGAGGGATTGGTGATGAACAACGCGGCAAATCTTATCCCTCACTGACGTTTCGGGTTGTGAAAACCTATTAAAACAACAAGCCGCTAACAGAGGTGGCTTAAACGGGAGCCTGCTAGTGCCTTCCCGATGGCGTCTATTGGCGACGTTTCACTGTTTCGTCTTCATACTTGCGGATGGCAGAACGTCTCAAACTCCGCGAGTTCATCCGGGATTCACCATCGCCAGAAACTCGTCTTCTGTCAGCACTTTCACGCCCAGTTCCTGAGCCTTCGTCAGCTTGCTGCCGGCCGCTTCACCGGCCACGACGTAGTCCGTCTTCTTTGAAACGCTGCGACTGGCCTTGCCGCCGTGGTCTCGAATGAGCTGTTCAATCTCGTCGCGTTTCAACCGAACCATGGTGCCGGTCACGACAAGCGTTTTGCCCGCAAGCGTGGCCGAGGACGCAGCTTCCGTCGCCGATCGATCAATCGGCTGACCCAGGTTCAGACCGAGCTCACGAAACTCGGCAACCAGCTTCGTGCCGTAGTTCGAATAAAAGAATTTATACACCGACGCCGCAATCACTGATCCGATCTCGTCGACCTGCGACAACGACTCTTCGGACTGCAACGCAATTTCATCAATCGTCCCGAAGGCACGTTCAAGAGTCCGGGCATTGGTCTGGCCAACGTGGCGAATATTCATCCCCGTCAACAGACGCCACAACGGCTGTTGCTTTGAACCCTCCAGTCCCAACAGAAGCTTGTCGATAGATTTTTCACCCAGTCTGTCAAGAGCCAGCAATTCGTTGCGTCGTTGAGCAAGGCGATACAACGACGGAATACCGTCGACAAGCTTTGCCGCCAGCAATTGCTCAACGAGTTTTTCACCGAGCCCATCGATGTTCATCGCCGGTCGCGACGCGAAAAAGATCAACGTCTCTCGCAACTGAGCGGGACATGCGGGATTCGAACATCGAATGTAGACGCCGCCTTCATCCTGCTGAACCGCTGTGCCACATTCGGGGCAGTATGTTGGAAACACAAACGGCTGTTCGCCGCCTGTTCGCGCGGCTTCGTTGACTCGCATGACGTGTGGAATAATCTTGCCGGCCTTTTCGACGACGACAAGATCGCCGATGCGAACGCCCAGCCGGTCGAGCTCATCGCGATTGTGAAGGCTGGCTCGTGAGACCGTCGTACCGGCGATCTCCACAGGCTCAAGTTCTGCCACGGGAGTCATCGCGCCGGTCTTGCCGACCTG
>JANMEV010000020.1:0-8976 GCA_031377305.1 Planctomycetota bacterium
TTTTTTTTTTTTTTTGGCGCCCCTTTTTTGGTGCCGCCTACACCACCCGCCGGCGCGGTGGGTGGTGCTCCCCCCCCTCACCCCCGTGGGGCGCGCGCCCCCCCCCACGACTATTGATGCGGTGTCGGTCCAACGCAATGCGGTTGGATGGCGATTAGCTAAACAGCCGTCGGATCGGATCGCCGGTTGAAATGCGATGAGGGCGGCCGGAGGTGTCTCGGATCTCGGTTGATGGATCAATCCCGAATCGCCAGAAGATTGTTGCCGCGAGGTCTGCGGGAGTCACCGGATCCGTTTCCGGATATGCGCCAATGCGATCGCTGGAGCCGAAGACCTGACCGCCCTTGATTCCTCCGCCAGCAAGCACCAGCGAATAACAATCCGGCCAGTGATCGCGGCCTGCGGCGCCGTTGATCGTTGGAGTGCGCCCGAATTCGCCGGTCGCCACGACCAGCGTACTTTCGAGGAGGCCGCGTTCCTCAAGATCTTCGATCAATGCGGCCAGGGCTCGATCCGCCTGAGGCAGCAGGTACTTTCGGTTCTGGCCGAAGTTGTCCGCGTGCGAATCCCAGTTCTGGCCCTGCTGACGGAAGTCGTTGACGTTGACGAACGGGACACCAGCCTCCACAAGTCGTCTCGCCAGCAGCAGATTCTGGCCTCGCAGATCACGTCCCACTGCACCCGCGGCTGCTCCGTCACCGGGTTGAGCCGACGGCGCTGACATTCCATAACGTGCGCGAGTGGTCTCGCTTTCCTTTGAGATATCCAGCGCGTTGTGCAAGGCCGTTGAGTCCAACAGTTCAATTGCGCGACGGCTGAGTTCGTTGAGTTGCAGAGCCTGCGGATTGGCGGCAAAAGCAGTACCGGATACATCCAAACGACTGAGAAGGTTTCGTCGATGTTGGATACGGTTTGATGAAAGCTGATCGAGCCGTCGGAGAATCTCCACCTGATACCGCAGCGCTGGCAGGTCGGCGTTGATCTCGAACGGATCCAGTTGCTGACCGAGAAATCCGCCGCCCTGACACGGCGTCGTGACAACATTGTGGATCAGCCACGGCAAAGCGGCATGAGCCACTGGCGCTGTCGGCGAAGGACGCAGGTGGCTCACCACGGAGCCGTGCGAAGGAAAGAACTGCGGGATCGGACCGAATTCTTCACGATCACCCTGAGGACCCTGTCGCCCGGTAAAGACTTCTGTCGACGCTGAATCATGCAAACGGTTTCCATGGTGCATGCTGCGAACGATCGCACAATGATGCATCACTCGAGACATCTGCGGCAGATGTTCGCAGATCTGAATCCCAGGAACCGTGGTCGCAATCGGATTGAACTCGCCTCGCACCGTTGAAGGAGCGGACGGTTTCAGATCGTAAGTGTCCAGATGACTTTGACCGCCGTAGTAGAACACGAAAATGCAGGAACGAATGCGATCGGCAGCAATGGAACCGGCTAACGATTCGGCTCGCAGCAGTCCCGACAGGCTCAGCGAAAGGCCACTCATCGCGCCGGCGGTCAGCAGACGTCGTCGGCTATAAATCGCATGATTCGGCATCGTGAATTGTCCCGGCGAAGTCAAAACGCTGACTGGAGGCGTGTGATGATGACGCTCAATCGTCGCAAGAGCAACTTCACAGGGCTTTGGGAGACTGGATAGGCGGCTTTTCAACGGGTTCTGTGGATTTCGCAGCCAGGTCGCTGTCCGGTTGATTCCTGAACGCGGCTGCCCTACCCTTCGGCTCCGTAGTGCCTCATATTTGCGGATGGCCGGTAACACGGCGGTTTGCCGATCCTTTCCGATAACTCTACAACAAAGCCGTCTCCGAGTTCTCGGGTCGGCAGGTGCTCAATGATTCTCAGCGGCAGCGAAATCAAGGCTCGCCTCGGCAGTGACATTAAGATTGATCCGTTTAACGAGGATCAGCTTAATCCCAACAGCTACAATCTGCGCCTTCATGATGAGCTGCTGGTCTACGAAGAAATTGTGCTGGACATGAAGCGGCCCAATCGCTTTCGTCGCATTCTGATTCCGCCGGAGGGTCTCGTTCTTCAGCCGAATCAAATGTACCTTGGCCGAACGATCGAATATACGGAGACTCGCAACCTGGTGCCGATGCTTGAAGGGCGATCATCCATTGGCCGACTTGGAATGTTCGTCCACGTGACAGCGGGGTTTGGTGACGTGGGCTTCTGTGGATTCTGGACTCTGGAAATGATTGCCATCCAGCCGATTCGAATCTACCCGGGCGTTCAGGTTTGTCAGGTCTTTTACCACACGGTGGAAGGCGAAATCACAGAATACAGCGACGGGAAGTATCAGAAGAACAAGGACATTCAGCCCAGTTTTCTGTACAAGGAACTCGGCCGGGAAGATCGCCAGAAGATTCTGGATTTTGATGAAAAAAAGGATTCGTGAGTTTGCCGTTTTCAGGAGGAATTGCAAATGGCAAAGAAGCTGGCTGTGATCATGGAATTGAAGGGAGCATTCGTCATGCCTCCGCTTCCAAAGTCGCTCAAGCTTGATCCTATGCTTGCGGCGTTGCTGCAGACGATGAGCTTTCTTGAGCTGTCAGACGATGAGACCGTGGACCCTGATTACGCCATAGAGGCGATGGAGTCAGCTTCGGGTTACCTGCAACGACTTTCACCACCGCAACTGGACATCATTCATGGCCAGCTCGTTCGCGTAGCGGCGTATGCCCGCAAGAAAAGGTTTCACAACGACTTTATTACGTTCATCGGCGACTTCCTGACCAGCGCGGGAATTGGTGCTTTGGAATTTGATGAAGAATAGAAATCGCGACAGAAAAATAAATCGGGCGCTGGATGCGATGTCCAGGCGAGAACATTCTGCGAGGTGTTTTGTCTCACGCCAAATCTGTTCGCATTTTCGCCTTAGAAGATGGAGCCAATCTGTTGACGCGATTGCTGTCCCTGATCCTGTTGTTGGGTGTGCTGAGTTCAACGACACGCTGTGATGCTCAGCAGACGGCGTTGGATTCGCTGCGGACCAAAGGCATTCTGGTCTGGGGAGCCGATCAGGAAGGTGGCGGTCCATTTGTTTTTCCGGATGACAAAGATCCGACGCGTCTGACCGGGTTCGAAGTCGAAATCGCCGAGCTCATCGCGTCCCATCTTGGCGTCAAGGCTCAGTTTCAACAGGGGCAGTGGGACAAACTGCCCGATCTGCTTGACCGCGGCGACATCGATATCGTCCTGAACGGCTTCGAATGGAATCCCGGCCGAGCGGAGCGCTACGGCACGTCGATTCCCTATTACATCTACGAACTGCAGTTGTTGGCCCGCGTCGATGACGATTCGATCAAGAAATGGGACGATCTTCTGACGACGCCCGCAGGTCGGCCAAGAAAAATCTCGCTGCTGGGTGGAGCCGCGGCCGAAGAGTACGTCGAGCGATTTGCTGGCGACAAAGTGGAACTCGCACTGTTTGATGGCGTGACGGATGCGATGCGGGGCACGGAGCTCGGTACTGACAACATCGACGCGAACGTTCAGGACCTTCCCATCTGGTCCTTCTACAAAAAAGATTTTCCGTTGTTGCACGCCGTCGGTCCGCCGGTGGGGCGAGGCTTTTATGTGGCACTTGTTCGTAAGGGCGACACGGCATTGCTGCAGTCCGTGAACGATGCGTTGCTCGCTGGATTTCGTGACGGTCGAATGAGGAAAATTTTCGAACGTTATGGTATGTGGAATGAGGTTCAGGCCCTGCGCGCGTTGGAAACGAGAGGCGACCATGGCTTCGTTGGTTTAACGACTGCTGACGCAGCGACTGGAGACGGGACGAACTCCGCCGATGCCGCAGAACCGTCAATGGCGACGTCGCAATCGACTGGCGGATTGAAAGTGATCGCTCAACGAGGCTGGTTTCTGGTTCGCGCCGCCGGGATGACGATTCTGCTGTCCGTGACTGCGATGCCATTGGCTGTATTGATCGGACTCGTAATGGCTTTGTGTCGGCTGTATGGAAAATGGTACGTCGCAACGCCCGCTGCGTGTTACGTGGAAGTGATCCGAGGGACTCCGCTGGTGCTGCAGCTCTATGTGATCTACTTCCTGGTTCCGGAGATGCTGAAGTCGATTTTCCCGGGAACTCATTTCAGCATCAGTGCGTTTTGGTCGGCGGTCGCGGGCCTGGCGATCAACTACTCGGCCTACGAGGCGGAAATCTATCGCGCGGGGTTGCAGGCGATTCCGAAGGGGCAGATGGAAGCTGCGTTGTCGCTGGGGATGACTCGCGGACTTGCCATTCGTCGTATTTTGATTCCTCAGGCGACGCGGATCGTGATCCCGCCTGTGACCAACGACTTCATCGCTTTGTTCAAGGACACGGCCGTCTGTAGTGTCATCACGGTCGTGGAATTGTCGAAGGAATACTACATCCATGCGAGGAACACCGGGGCGATTGTTGAACTGGGAATTCTGACGGCCGTACTGTATCTGGCAATGAGTTATCCGCTTTCACTTCTCGCGGGGCGACTGGAAAGTCGCCTGAGCAAGGAGGCACGTTCATGATTTCGCTGAAGAATGTCGTCAAACGATTCGGCTCGCAGGATGTACTGTGTGGTGTTTCGATGTCGGTCGCTCGTGGGGAGGTCTGTGTGCTGCTGGGACCCTCCGGCGGAGGCAAGAGCACTCTGTTGCGAGCTATCAATGGGCTCGAAACATTTGACGGCGGCTCAATCGAAGTTTGCGGCACGTCGCTGCCTCCACAAGCAGGCTCCGCGCGAGAAGCAGCAATGTTGCAGATTCGTCGCCGGGTTGGAATGGTGTTTCAGCAGTTCAATCTGTTTCCACACCGCACGGTTTTGGAGAACGTTATCGAAGCGCCGATGCATGTGCTCAGGCAGCCTCGGGAGCAAGCCATTGCCAAAGCAAGATCGCTTCTGGAACGAGTTGGCATGCTCGGCAAATGCGACGCTCGCCCGACGTCCTTGTCTGGCGGTCAGCAGCAGCGAGTCGCCATCGCTCGGACGCTGGCCATGGAACCGGAAGCGATTCTATTCGACGAACCCACCAGCGCGCTGGATCCAAACACCACGGCCGAAGTTGTTTCGGTGATGCAGGATCTGGCGAAGGGCGGACAGGGAATGATTGTGGTCACTCACGGCATGCACTTCGCTCGCAACGTCGCTCATACGGTGCATATTCTGCATTCGGGAAGCATCATTGAGAGTGGTCCACCTGAGCAGGTATTCGAGAACCCTCAACACGAAGTGACTCGGGGCTTTCTTTCCGATTCACGGTAGGCTCATGGTTCGATGAGTCGGAATCACCACGTTCAAGAGCAATTGGGCAACGTCACCCTCGTCAAAGTCCGTAAAGACGGATCCTGTCAGACGGGAACACAATGGCTGCGTGGAAAAATTCGAGAAAAAAAACAGCGGGTACTCAAAACATGAACCAGGATGAAGCGTTGCAATCCATGGATCAGGCCTTTCAATCCGGCACGGCAACAAGGATTGCCTTAGTTGGACTATGTTACATGTTTCACCGCATCGCATTTGGCCTTCAAAACTGGCTGGACCAGTTAATGAGCCTTACGGTCTCTAAATTAAACCATATGACGCCGCAGGACTATTGTATCGTCACGGTCCTTGCAATTTCAGTCGGCTACTGCCTTTTGAAGGGCAAGAACTAGCAATGGTTTATTCTGCATTCGGCTCATTCTGCAATCAGCGGATAGTCGCCGATTTTCTGTCAGTCCAGCAGGGTTTTGATCGCTGTTCGATCTTCGGGACTTAGCACATTGGCTGGCATATTCAGCATTTCCAGCTTGCCCAATAAGGACTTGTTTCCCACAGGTTCCGGGATGAACCAAACTCCCGGATGCAGTTTGCTCAATGCCACGGCCGTTTGTTCGAGTCGCGACGGTCCGATGACAACGACCGGCGTATTGCGAGTCCTAACATCAGAACGCAAATTGGCCAACGTCGTTGCAAGCGGCCAGCGAGTTGCTTCCGCATGCACTATGAAGAGTTCACAGTTCATTTGAGCGAACGCCAGATCAATGCCTGCTGGCCCGGTTTCGGCTGTTTGAGCGGCGTAACCTGCTTGCTCAAGAATAAACCTCATGTCTCCGGATTGAACCTCGTCACCGCTCACGATGACGACTTCCGGCTTGACACTTCCATTCTTTGCAGACGCCACGGATTGCGAAATCGCCATCGTGCTGGTACCCACCGGAAATTGGTGACGCATGACAAGCGACGAGAGCAGACGCACCCGAGCATCCGGGGCCTGCGTTGCTCGACGAAGAACCTGAGCAGCCTCTGTTTGATTGATTTCCACCTGCTTGGCGGATCGGAGTCCTCGCAGGAGTTCCGTCGCCGCGATTGGATTTTGCAGGTCCAGGGCCGTGGATAAGCCAGAAACAAGTGCGTCAGGAGACTTATTTGCGGCTGCAGAAGGCTCCGCGCCAATCATGGATTTCGTGGCTGCACACTCCAGAACCAGCGACAGCAACTTCGATTTTGAATCATCAGGTTGCATTAGTAACGCATCTGCAACAAGAAGTTTTGCGTCGGCTAGTGCATTGGCTCGGAGATCCTTCTTGGTAAAAGCTCTAAGATAGTCAGGCTGATCCAGAGATGAAAATCGGGCTCCTGAGGCTGTGATCAATCGCGATGCTTCGGTGAGAACGATATCAACCGCTTCTTTCGCTGTTGCCGCGTCGAGTTTGGCTTCACTCAACTGAGCGACGGCTTTGCAAGCGGCAAAAGAAACTGACTGGTCTCCTTGCGGATCGAATTGCCAACGCAGTAACCGAATTGCAATGTCCGAGTCGGCAGTACCGCTCAGCAGATTCAGCACACGGACACGTGTTGAAGGATCCGCCTTTTCAAGATGGGTCATGAGCCCATGACGGAGCGGGCGAGCCTGCGATTCAAGAATCCTGGCGGCGACTTTGCCAGAGGCCGTGCCGGTCTCTACGGCCAAAAGGAATGGAATTGCCTTATCACCGCTTGCTATCAACTCGGAAGCTGCGTGCTGGCCGACGCTGCCCGGATTCTCAAGATCCCTTACGAACTGCCGCAACTCTTCGTTCGTTCGGGTATTAGCCTCCACTGCTGCATTCACAGCATCAAGCAGCAGCTTCGCCTCTGGCTGCAGACGGACATCCCTCCTGAGCTCAAGGAACGGAGCCGGGCCCAGATCGCTTCGCAGGGATCGCAGGTCGGCTTCGCTGAGCTGCGAATCAATGATTTGCCTGAGGAAAGCTCTTGAATCGGCGACTCGATCCAGCTTAAGAGTGACTCTGGCCGCTTCCATCAGGCTGGCTGGAGATTTCGGAGGAAACTGGAACAAGTCAGAAGCGATCGCTTGGGGGGCGACTTTTTCAACCGAGGCTTCGTCCTGACCATATCCGGATTCTACTTGTGCTGTCGCAAGCACAGCGCCACTGAAGATCGCTGCCAAACGCCGATTTATTTGTCTGAAATTGATTCCGGACACCGGATAGTCCTTTGATTCAAGTGCGAACGAGCGGCGTTATTGCACGCCATCTCATCCATGGTGGCTGTGTTGGTCGTCCAACGCCAGAACACAAGTTCCAGATTCTGAGGCTCTCAGAAAGCAGTCGTGCGGAGAATTCCCTGATATCTAAATCGACTTTTGTGAAGATTCACTGCAACTGCGTAATCGTTGGCTGAAGGAATGCGATCAGAATTCAGACAGGCCTGCCCTTCGTGGGGCGAGCGTTACGCCTGCGATCCTCGTCGTTTTGGGGATGAAGCGTTCTAAGTTCAGGATCTCGCCCTGTAGTAGGCAGACTGCTTTTCAGATAGGCATTTTTCGAGGCGGCGCAGAGGCGAGTCGCATCTCCAGAAGTTCTTTTCGGCATAAACGGCTCGTTATGCTTGACACCGATATCCCGATGGACAGAGGGTGTGCGTTCATTCATTGCAAATGTGCTTGCAAACTAAGCACCGCCCGAAATTCGAGGTGACAAAGTTGTGGGAATGTCATTGTGTAAATGTGTATAAAGCCTTTTGGGATAATCACTTACGTGCGTTCTTTGGTTCTTAAATCTTTGGCAAGGCACGTTCTTTGCATTCTGG
This sequence comes from Planctomycetota bacterium, assembly GCA_031377305.1. Taxonomy (GTDB): domain Bacteria; phylum Planctomycetota; class Planctomycetia; order Planctomycetales; family Planctomycetaceae; genus SXXK01. The sequence continues at coordinate 8,079 of JANMEV010000020.1, forward strand.
GCCAGTGGAAGTTTGTGTTGGCAAGATGTCAACAGGGGGACAACGAAGGAGTGACGTCAAAGGAATTCGGCTGCTCCTGAAAGAGGCCGGATTTGCCTGACAGAAAAACCTCCTGAACCGAATAGGGTGTTGTGCCCGTTCCTTGGCCACCCATCAGTCCGCGTCAAATAGTTCTGAGTGACTCTCGGACCATTCAATACGCAGAAAACAGAACAAATCAAGCGAGGAGAAGAGGCGATGATTGGTAGTTTGTGGACCCGATTGCGGCTGAATTTGTTAACGGCTGTGATTGGAACTTCATTTTTCCTGAATGGTGGCTCAGTAGGTTTTGCTCAGGACACCCCGCCGGCCGAAACTCCTGTTGCCGACGCGCCAGCCACTGACGCTGCAGCGCCAGTCGCTGATGCAGCGCCGGCTCCATCGCTTCCGCCTTACTTCAGCGGAACGAATCCTGATCCCGCTGCTCCGCTTTGGCCAGATGCCGGCGGAGGCGCTGCTGGCTACTGGATTACTCCATCTGCCGGGCCAGTTGGCGACGGCGACCCCAAAGAGATGACAGTCGAAAAGCTGTACGATCGTGCTGCTCATAACATGTTTTCGATCAACATGGTGTGGGTCATGGTCTGCGGTTTTCTCGTGATGTTCATGCAGGCAGGTTTCATGCTTGTCGAAGTTGGTCTTTGTCGAGCAAAGAATGGTGCTCACACGGCTGCGATGAACCTGATGATTTATCCGCTGGGATGTATCGCTTTCTGGGCGTATGGCTTCGCGCTTGGCTGGGGGAACTGGTTCAACGGTCCAGTTGCGCCAGGCTGGTATTCATCTCTCGGTCCGGGAACTTCAATCCTTAATGAGGGCATTGGTATCGGCGGAGATCCAGCGGCTCCAGGCATTTTCA
>JANMEV010000440.1:0-2738 GCA_031377305.1 Planctomycetota bacterium
GGCCCATGCATACCCAGTTTGCCAGACGCAACATCACCCAATGCACACGACTCATCGCTGCCGCTCCCGCATGCGGAAGAACTTTTGCAGACTGCGAGCGTAATGTTCATCCGTCCGAATCTCAAGACGATCGACGTTGGCTCGCCGCAGCCAACTGGTGAGCTGGTTCTCACGGTCCGCAGCAGCTTTAGAGAACAACGCTCGCACTTTGGGATGGCGAGTATCCAGTTCCAGCAACTCGTCGGTCTCTGCGTCGCGAAGCGTCAGGAAACCCACGTCGGGCAGAGTCGACTCACGAGGATCCTGCAGAGTCACGGCGACGCAGTCATGCCGCTGATTGGCGACGGCCAGAGCTTTCGAACAGTCTGGCCCGAGAAAGTCGCTCATGACGAACACAACGCAGCGACGTCGCTGAACTCGAGCGACGTACTCCAGCGCCTTGCTAATGTTGGTTTCAGCTTTGATCGGTTCCGTGGCCAGAAGCTCGCGAATCAAACGCAGGACGTTGCCGCGGCCTTTGCGAGGCGGGATGTACTTGATGACGTCGTCCGCAAAAAACAACAGCCCGACTTTGTCGTTGTTCTTCAGCGACGTGAACATCAGCACGGCCGCGACTTCGACGGCGGTTTCCATTTTGCTCAGCCGTTGCGAACCAAACGCTCCGGACGCGGAAATGTCGACGGCCAGAAGAATGGTCAGTTCACGCTCTTCGCAGAAAGTCTTGACGTGCGGCACTTCGGACCGAGCCGTCACGTTCCAGTCGATGCTGCGGATTTCGTCACCGGGTACATATTCGCGTACCGTGTCGAATTCCATGCCGCGTCCCTTGAACGCGCTCAGATATTCACCGGCAAGCAGGTCGTTGACCTGTCGTCGAGCCACAATCTGAATGCGGCGAACTTCCTTCAGAACGTCTTCAAGTTCACGAGCAGCCATTTTGAGTGTGCAATGTTGAGTGCTGGGATGAATGAAAGGTTGAGAAAATGGCCATTGCCGAAGTTGTTGAACGGCAAGTCGTATACGGTTCGTCGATTCAGTGAGCCGCAAAGCGCTAGCTGCGGGTAACAGCCTGACAAACACCCGCGATAGCGACTTGTTGATTTAATGTTCTTCCACAATCCGAAACCTCAGTGAGGGTTAGGATTTGCCGCGTTTTTCAACAACAATCCCTCGCTGACGCTTCGGGTTGGGATCAAGACAGACACCCGCGGCTAGCGCCATGCGGCTCAGTTCGCGTTCGATGTGTTGTCGACCGACTTTGCCATCAGTCGATCTCCACGATCCGTCATGGCACGGGCACCGACTCCAGAATCTTTCGCACGATGTCGTCCGATGTTGTTTCTTCGGCTTCTGCTTCGTAGGTCAAAATGATGCGATGTCGCATCACTTCGAACGCGATGTCCTTCACATCCTGCGGCGTCACGTAGCCTCGTCCGGCCAGAAACGCGTTTGCCCGAGCTGCAAGACAGAGATTGATCGAAGCTCGCGGTGAAGCCCCGCATTCGATCAGAGGCTTCAGTTCCTTCATGCGGAATTCGTCTGGCCGACGAGTCGCCGCGACGACATCCAGAACATAGTCCTTCACCTTGTCGTCCATGTAGATGGAAGCGACCGTCTGCCTGATTTCCAGCAGTCGCGACGGTTCCAGCACCGGCTGAATCTCGCGGCGAATGTCATCCAGCACCGAATCAACCACTTTGCGTTCATCCGCTTTGCTGGGATAACCCACAACGACCTTGAGCATAAAGCGATCGACCTGAGCTTCGGGCAATGGATAGGTGCCTTCCTGCTCAATCGGGTTTTGCGTGGCCAGCACCAGAAACGGCTCCTCCAGCGGATACGTTTCATCACCAATCGTCACCTGATGCTCCTGCATCGCCTCAAGGAGCGCTGATTGAACTTTGGAAGGAGCACGATTGATCTCGTCGGCCAGAACGAGGTTCGCGAAGATCGGGCCTTTGCGAGTTCCAAAGGAGCCCTCTCGCGGGTTGTAAATCATGGTTCCAATCAGGTCGGCTGGCAGCAGATCGGGCGTGAACTGGATCCGGCTGAACTTGCAGCGAATGGCACTCGCCAGAGCCTTGATGGCGGTGGTTTTTGCCAGCCCCGGCAATCCTTCCAGCAGCACATGTCCGCCCGTCAATAGCGCGATCAGCAAGCGAGACAGCATCACGTCCTGCCCCACCAGCGACTTGCGAACCTCCGAGCGAACTCGCTCAATTTCATCGGAGTACTTCAGGACCTGTTCTTTGATTTTCTGAACGTCGACGGACATTGGGATTCAGTTACCTCAAACATCACCGGGGGTTTTTGCGATTCCGCGCGAGCATCCGGCATTGTATTACCATCGCGCAGGATTTTCATCAAGTCGTCCGAGGTCGATCGCGACTGTCGGTTCTAGTCGCGGATTTCGGTAGGTCCTCTTGCCGAGGAGGGCATCGCATCTTGCCGCGACCTGTGGGCAGGTCAACCAATCAACCGGGCCGATACCGTGGAGCCAATTGCACATAAGGTTCGCCTTGCGGCAATACGAAAATCCTTTCCGGCAGAAAGAACCGACTGCTCTGTAGAGCCTTAGTGACCGTTATGCGTTTGAACCCGCGTCAGAGACACAGGCAACAATGTGGCCCGTGTCTCCGATGCGGGTTTTCTCCATCAACCAAACCCCTTGCAGAACCGGCGGGCTAACGGCCAATAGCGATCGCCTCGAAGGCTTTGGTGCTGAATGTCGCCTTTTG
>JANMEV010000481.1:0-8101 GCA_031377305.1 Planctomycetota bacterium
TGAAAGCAGGTCAATGACCGACACTACAGAACTGACTCCCGAGCGTGAACGTGAATTGATTGTTCAGCTACGGCAGTTGCGGACACAGATTGACGTGGAACTTTCGCGAGTCATCGTTGGACAAAAGGATGTTGTTCGCCAGTTGCTGATCTCGCTGATGGCTGGTGGCAACTGTCTGATTACAGGAGCACCCGGACTCGCAAAGACTCTTCTGGTCAAGTCGATTGCTCAGCTTTTCGATCTGAAGTTCAACCGTATTCAGTTTACTCCTGACCTGATGCCGGCTGACATCACAGGCACCGAAGTCCTGGAAGAAGACGGCGCTGGCGGGCGGGCGATGCGGTTTATCCCCGGGCCGATTTTTTCCAACGTGCTGTTGGCGGACGAAATCAATCGAACGCCGCCCAAGACGCAATCCGCACTTCTGGAGGCGATGGGAGAACATCAAGTGACCGCGGCCGGTCGCCGTTACACTCTGGACGAACCATTCTTTGTCCTTGCGACTCAGAACCCGATCGAAATGGAAGGCACCTATCCGCTGCCGGAAGCGCAGCTCGATCGATTCATGTTCAATGTCATGATTGATTATCTACCGGAAGATGAAGAAGTCGCGGTCGTTCAGCAAACGACGTCTCGCAACTTTCAGCCGATCAAGTCACTGTTCTCTGGTGCAACGGTTCGCGAATTCCATCAGGTCGTTAAGCGAGTCCCAATCGCTGACGATGTGATTCGCTACGCGGTTCGTCTGGCCGCGGCGTCTCGCCCTCGCCAGAAGGGCACGCCGGATTTCATCAACGAACTGGTTTCCTGGGGAGCCGGTCTGCGAGCCGGCCAGTACCTTGTGCTTGGTGGGAAGGCGCAGGCGTTGCTGGATGGCCGAACCTACGTTTCAACAAAGGATATTCAGTCACTCGCCAAGCCCGTCCTCCGTCATCGAATTCTTCCAAACTACCGAGCGGAGGCTCAGGGAGTGACGTCAGATTCGCTGGTCGATCGATTGTTGGAGTGCGTTGAGCATCCAAAGAATGAGGCGGTGGCGTGATGAAGCTTCGCTGAGTTGTAGACTGAGACAAGCAACGCGAGGGTACACCATGCCACGGTTTCATGCTGGAAAATTACACACGGAGGGCTGACGCCCAGCCGCTCGCCTGGAGAGTTGAAGAGTGTCGACCGACTACATGAACCCCAACGTCGTAATGAGCATCAAGTCGCTGGAGATGCGCGCGAAGCTGATCGTCGATGGGTTTCGCACGGGGCTGAACAAAAGCCCGCGACACGGTTTCTCTGTGGAGTTTTCTGAGTACCGTCCTTACGCTCAGGGAGATGATCCACGGTTCATTGACTGGAAGTTGTACGCTCGCACGGACCGCAGTTATATCCGGCTTTTTGAGGATGAAACGAACCTGCGTTGTTACATCCTGATGGATATCAGTCGTTCGATGACGTTCGGCTCGGGAGACTTCACCAAGCACGACTACGCTCGCACAGTGGCCGCATCATTGGCCTGGTTGTTGAATCGACAGGGCGATGCCGTTGGACTAACGTTGTTCGATGAACATGTCCGCTCGATCGTGCCGGCTCGCTATCGTCCCGGACAGTTGCGGCGACTCTTTGTGACGCTGGAAGAACCTGCTTCCGGCAAAGATACAAATCCCGTCATCGCCATGGAGGATGTGGCTCAGCGACTTCATAAGCGAGGCCTTGTCATTCTGATCTCTGACATGCTCGCGCCGGTGCAACAGATTGGTGATGGCCTGCGTCTTCTGCGAGGCTGTCTGCACGATCTGGTTGTGTTTCAAGTTCTGGATCCGGCCGAGAAAACACTCACGTTCGACGGGCCGCGTCTGTTCGAAGATCTGGAAACCGGCAAGCAGATCTACAGCGATCCAGACACTGTCCGTGCAGACTATGTCAAAAAGCTGGATGCCCACAACACTGCAGTTCAGGCCGAATGCGAAGCCGTCGGTGCGGCCTATCGCCAATTGATCACCAACGAGCCTCTGGAACTTGCACTTGCGGAGTTCCTGCAGGCTCGCCGACAGAGAAGTCGTTAGTCCCCTTTCCAAAACCGTAGCCGGATTCGTAAGAATTCGGTGCAGTGCAGCCGGACTCGTGCTCATATGTTCGAACTTCTAGCACCTTACTTTGCCGTGGCCGGCGGATTGTTGGCCGGAGTGCCGATCGTCCTGCACATGTTTCGGCGCACTCCGGCTCTCAAAATGCCGTTCAGCGTCGTCCGTTTTCTGTCACCGACGCTGCCAAAAACCACAAAGCGTTCGACCGTTGAACACTGGCCGTTGATGCTGTTGCGAATTCTTGCCGTGGCGCTGATCGCTCTGGCGTTTGCTCGACCGTTTCAGCGAATCACGATTGCGAAAGCAGCGGAAGCCGGCAGTGCGGATCGAATCGCCCTTCTTCTCGACGCCAGCGCCAGTATGCGTCGTGATGGCCTTCGCGATGCTGTGATTGCTGAGATCCAGAAAGTGGTCGCAGATCTTCACGATGAAGACACTCTAAGTGTTGCACTGTTTTCACAGTCCACCAAAACTTTGATTTCGGCAGCCGAATGGCGACAAACCGAACCGAGCGGTCGCTCGGCGCTGATTGAACGAGCGACAACAAGCTACGAACCGGATTGGCTGTCGACTAATACGGCGACCGCCATGCTGGAAACAGCCGATGAGGTTGCTCGAGAAGAAGGTGCTGCCGGGCCGGATGGCGAACGTCGGGTGATTCTTGTGACCGACTTTCAGCAGGGAAGTAAGCTGGACGAACTACGTTCAGGCACCTGGCCCGATTCTGTGAAGCTTGACTTGCGAATCGTCTCGCCAACCACGGGCGGAAACGCGGGAGTGAGTTTGGTCGAGGATGACCGTTCGGGGCTGATCCGGGTGCGAGTCAGCAATTCCGGTGACGCAGCGATGACGAAGTATTCTTTGCAAAGTTTTGACGTCACTGGAAAGTACACTGGCGCACCGCTGCCCGTGGATGTCGGCGGCGGACAACGACGGACGTTCACGATGCCCGATGCGGTTGAGGGGCAACCACGGCCGGTTGGAGTGGAGCTGCTTGGCGATCCTCATCCGTTTGACAACGTGCTGGACTTACCCATCGACGAAAGCAGCATCGTGCGAATCGCGCACGCAGGTTCCATCAATGCTAATGATGCCGACAGCATGCGCTACTATCTTCAGCGAGTCCTTGACGGCAACGAGACGGATCCGGTTGAAATCATCGACTTGCTTGGCAGCGATGGCGTGGCGATTCCCGTACCGTCGGACGTTCGATTGGCGATCGTTACGGAGACGATTCCTGAGAGTCTTGCAAAGTCGCTCAATGAGTTTGCAGATATGGGCGGCATGCTGTTAGTGGCGATAAAATCCGCCGAGATGGCATCGTCGGTGAAGGCTCTGCTGCCGGAAAACATGGGTATTGAAGAAGCCATCGTCAAAGACTACGCCATGTTTGGGCAAATCGATTTTTCCGGAACGCTGCTGTCTGTTTTTGCCGACGCTCGGTTTGCCGACTTTTCAGGAATCCGCTTCTGGCATTACAGAACGTTGACGTTTGACGAAAAGCAGCCGAACTCACCGCGAGTGCTGGCGCGATTCGATACGGGAGCTCCCGCGATGCTGGAGTTGACTCGACCGACTGTCGGAAAGGTCTTCATTCTTGCGGCCGGCTGGCATCCGAACGATAGTCAGTGGGCACTCTCGACACGCTTTCCCCCGATGATTCATCGACTGGTACAGCTCGCCAATCCGCGACAGTCTGGCCATCAGCTTCGGGAAGTCGGGGAACGTATTGATCCCAAACAGCTCGCTGGCACCGATCAATGGACGTTGACTCCTCCCGGTGGAGCGGCACTCACCGCAAGCGAGTTTGCCGCCCGCGAAGTTTCGGTGGCAGGAGACCAGCCTTCAACATTGGCGACGGATCCAGCCACGGTCAAGGAATCGAAACCTGCGACGTCAACAATTCTGCTCAACGAACCCGGACGCTGGGTCGTTACTGGAGATTCGGGAGACGGACCAAAATCGCTGAGTCTGTTTGTGACTGTCGCCGCATCAGAAAGTCGAACGGAGCCACTTCCCGCCGGTCAACTTCAGGCAATGGGAATGTCATCCAGCGTCGCGTCGGTTAAAGACACGACGAGTTCAGTTGATCCCGCCAGTGCGGCGCAACTTGATGCGGGTGAGCTGGAGTCTCAACAAAAATTCTGGCGATGGCTGCTGCTTGCAGGACTGGCCTTCCTTGCTCTTGAAGCAATCGTTTCATTCATGCTGGAACGGCGACAGCACATTGAAGCGGTTTGACGTTATTCGCCGAAGCCAACATGACCGGCCACGACCGGCGGCACAAACAACGCTCCGTATTGACACCAAATTGGAACGGCACTGTGGAATAGGCCAACGACGGGTTACCATTCAATGGTACGTCAAGTGACTTCATTCCGCCTGAACGACCGGGACACATCGCTCAACAATGGAATGACTGTCTTCCCGCTTCCCAGTAACACTCGTAATCGGGTCAGGCAGACATGAAATCCCTTTCGAAAATTCTGTTCATCAGCCTGTTCGCCGGAATTGGTATGGCTGTGGGTTACTTTGCTGGAAAGAGCATTAAGCACTTCCCGGAGCTTAAGAACCAGGTTGCTCAGTTGACCCTGATTGACGCGGTTCTGCTTCCAATCGGCTTCCTGTTTGTTCTGGCTGTTCATGAACTGGGACATCTTATCGGGGGCAGGCTTCGGCAAATGCGATTTTTGCTGTTTGTGGTTGGCCCGTTTCAGTTCAGCCAAAGCGTCAGTGGAATTCGATTCAATCTGGTTTGGAATCTCGGCACGTTCGGTGGCCTTGTCGCGATGCTGCCCAATCCCGACCGGCCGTTAAAGAAGCAGTTAATCAGCCTGATCAGCGGTGGGCCGATCGCCAGTCTGCTGCTCGCATGCCTCGGATTTTTCTTGTTTACGATCTCAAACGGCACTGCGGCACTTCATGGAATTTGCATCGGGTTCATATCCAGCATGATCTTCCTCGTCACAGCAATTCCGACACGAGCTGGCGGATTTATGAGCGACGGGATGCAATTGATCGAGACCCTTAACGGCGGCAAGGCCATCGTGTTTCGGCAGAAATTCAATACTCTTTATGCGCAAAGCCTTGCTGGAGTGCGACCACGAGACTGGGATCAGCAGTTACTTTCAGACGTTCTCAGCGACAGCTCAGAAATGGATGCGCTTAGACAAACTGCGGCGTGGTATTTTGAATTCTTATCGGCAATCGATCGAAATAATGCAGCAACCGCGGAGAAGTCTTGGACAGTGCTTGCTGAACGCTATACCGACTTTCCTGTCGGTATGAGACAGGGGCTGACTTTGGAGTTGTGTCTTTACTCGCTGCAAAAGGGAGATGTGGCGTCAGCTCGAAACTGGCATGAAAAAAGTAGTGGCGGCATCATTGATAAGTCTCGCCGAAGTCTGGCGGATGCCTGGCTGGAATTCGCGACTGGTCACAACTCGGTCGCGCTTCAGCGAATCGAAAAGGCAAAGACTCAACTCCGGCACAGCATGGACCCCGGCGTTGCCGTGATGACAAAAGACCAATTGGATTGGCTTACAGTGCAGATACTGAGCAAAGCTTAAAACACGATAGCATTTTGATGAACATCTTCGCTCGTCCCCATCAGTCCACCGCCCAACGCATGGATATCTCCTTGAAGTCCGCGGTATTTGTATTCGTGACATTCCTGTGGCTTTCCGTCTCATTGGCAGCTCAGGAAACGACTAAGCTCGAGGATGAAAGAGCCGCAAAACAGGACCGCGCTGCTGAGGTCCAGCGGGGCTCGCAGACAGCCAAAGGCGGGTTTCAGAATGAAGACGAGATCCGCGACAAGTTTAACAAATGGAAGTCAGACAACGACGCTCGAGACTGGCTCGCGGCGATGAATTACGCGATGCCCGACGTCATAGATGTTGTCGCGTCCAAACCTCATGGCGAAAAGGCGGACGTGGAAGTTCGAGTAAAGACGAAGACTGGCGAACGATTGGAAGGCATTTCGATAAAACTCGTCAGCAACCCCAACGGATTCAACCAAATCGACAAACGCTGGCTGGCGACTTACGCGACAAAGTGGAACATGCCATCGGATGTGCATGACGCTTTGAAGCTGTTTGTCGGTGAAACTCCGCCGAGCCAACCCAGCCGCAATCCTGAGCGTATGTTCCTGGATGAAATGGATTTCAGCACTCAAAAAGCAGTTGTGGATTTCTTCAGCCAACATCGTGACGAAATTGTCTCCGATCTTTTCAAGGGCGATGGAGAACACGCGGCGACCTGGATGATGGTGACTTTGAAAGACGCCAAGAGCACAAGAAACGAGAGCGGTCGAGAAAGACGAACGTCGGAAGTCAACCAGGCAGATGCAGAAAAAAGTCACGAGAAGCCGAAGTGGATCATCCGACCTGCAACCGAGGTCGTACGATTCTACAGCGACGGCGAGGTCAAAATCACATCCGCAGGCAGTCTAAAAATCGGACGGATCACCATGCATCGAAAGGGCGGCGACAACGGACGCGAATCTGCAAAGATGCTGCAATTCAAAATCAATCCGGCCGAGTTGTTTGACCTGTGCGACAGGCCTTCCGACAAGTAGCGAACCGATCAGTCGGCAAACATTGCTCCTAGGTCCACATCGTCGTCCGACGCTCGCTTCTTTGATTTGGGCTTTGCCGGTTTCTGAACGTTCGCGTCGGATGCCGTGCGTTTTTCTCTAAGGCTTTCGGATCCGGAAGCTGTTTTCGTTGACGGCCCGGAAGAAGCGGGCATTGCAACGGTTTCTTTTTGCTTTGAAGCCGCTGAATCGACAGGGGCCAACGGTACTCCGGACGCTTTGGCCTTTGCGGCGGCGGCGTCTCGGGCAGCTTTCACCATGCGAGATTCGGCCTCGCGAATTTCAGAAACCATGGCCGATACGGTTTGCCATCGATCGTCAGGACTCGCCTCAAGTCCCTTCATGATGGCAGCGGCCACTTGTTTGTCGACCGTCGGCAACACGGTCGAAAGGGGGACTGGCGGCTTGTTGATGTGCTGCAGAACAGCATCGATCGTCAGAGCCGCATCCCATGGAAAACGTTTTGTGTACATCTCGTAGCAGGTCACTGCGTAGGAAAAAATGTCGAGTCGCTGATCCGTTGTTTGTCGCTTGATCAATTCGGGAGCCATGTAGCTGGCAGTTCCAGTTCGGTTGCCCGGCTTGCAAAACGGCGGCGTATTTGGAACGACCAGACCGAAGTCGATCATCTTCGCTGTTTTCTCGCTCGAAATCATCACGTTGCGAGGGCAAACGTCGCGATGGATCCATGATTGCTGATGGAAGTAGGCCAGTGCATCGCCGATCTGAATCATGTAGCGAAGTCGGTACCGCTTCATTTCTTCATTCTGCAGGTCTACCAGCAGAGCGAGGCCGACGCCTTCAACGAATTCCATGACCAGAAACATCTCGTCATCGAGCGTCCAGCCGAATTCTAAAGTTTTGACAATGTTCGGATGATGCAGTGACAGAGCGACTTCGCCTTCGGACGGCTTGTTCAGCCCCTGAAATCGCAATTCAAACTTCGCCGTCTTTTCCTTGTCCAGCACTTTCAAAGCGACGGTTCGCCCGGACTGCAGATCAGTCGCCTTCCAGACCTTGGACATACTTCCCTGGCCAACTCGCCCGATCAGATTAAACCGCTTGGAGATGTCGGTTTTCTTGTGGACTGTTTTCTTCTTGCCAAACAGCTTGTCAAACATGGAGTTGGTCTCGGAGTCAGCCTGCCGAGAAATAACCGTCAGGCGTTTGCAGAAAGTTGAATGGAAAAAAGTTCAGGATAATCAGTACTACGATTTGGAAACAGCACTAATTCTGCGATGCTGCGCTTCCCGTGAGCATCGCTCCGGAAGCATTGCTGGCATCCGCTGAAGCCACTCCCTGCTGCTTCTTGGTTTCCCATCGTTGCAAACCCGAATTGAGGAACTCAAGAAAGTTCTTCCCGCCCGACTGATCCAGCCCCTTGAAGACAGACAGGACGGTCTTCCCGTCTGCCGAAACCACCGCATAA
>JANMEV010000489.1:0-26302 GCA_031377305.1 Planctomycetota bacterium
TCGATCCGCTTGACTGGCTGAGCGGATTGGTTTCGCGAGGCCACAGGAAGATCAGCGCGATCAGAGCGATTACAGGTGCCAGCCCCGCCGATGCCAGGCCTTTGTCGAACGAATGAGTCTCGTCGACAATTTTGCCGAACACCTTTTGCATGGGCGAAGAAACAAGCCACGCGAGCGCTCCCAAAAGTCCGGCGGTTTTCCCCATGTGGCGTTCGCTGGTTTCCTGAGCGAGGGAGTAATAACAGGGGAACAAGCCGAGTGAACCTGCGGCGACGATTAGCAGAACGGCGTACAGTGGCCATCCCAGCGATAGTCGAGCCGCGACAACGGTCAATGACGTCAATGCCGTGCAAAGCGCAAAGACGATCAGTCGAGCGTTATGGACTTTCAGTCCCAAACGAGCCAGCCACAACGATGCCGCTCCGGCCGCGATGCAGCCCACATCGGCGGCAATGTAGTACGCCGAATTGAACAGCAGCGCTTCCTTCGGTGTCGCGCCTCGGCCTTCCTGCAGAAACGAAGGCAGCCAGGCTCGAATGAGTTGCCACGTCATGTTGATGCTGACGACGACCGGAATCAGTGTCCAGAACTTTTGATTCCTCAAACACTCCCCAAAAAAGCCGTCATGCGGTGCCGCGCCGGATGCTTCTTCGATCACCGGCGCAGGAAGGTCATCGCGCCGGACCGACATGAACCACGCGATCGCCCAGGCAACTCCCAGCGAGCCGATAATGATAAATGGTGATCTCCACACGCCAGCGGCGTTGCTGTCGCCGACGATCATCAGGATCACGGGCGGCGTCAGGATCGCACCCAAAGCTCCGCCGCTTTGCAGAATACTGTTGCCCATCGTGCGGTTTTTGCTGTCGAGCACGATCTTTGTCGTACGAAGAGCACATGGCCAATGGCCAGCTTCAAAGAAGCCCAGCAGGATTCGACTGACGAGCATCGATTGATAGCCGCTGCAGAATCCCGTCAACATCCCGATCACGGACCAGGCCAGCAGCACAGCCGGATACAAAAATCGGACAGAAATTCGATCGGAGAGGAATCCGAAAAACAGCGACCCCGCCGCGAACGCCCAGCCAAAGCCGAACTCCATGTTTCCATAAAGTTCATTCTCCATTCCGCTGCCACTCAACAGTTCCTTTTTGATGTGGACTGAAAGATTGGCCAGAGTCTGCCGATCCATGTAGTTCAGCATGGTTGCCAGCAGCAGCAGGCCGCTGATCCACCAGACCCACTGCGAGCTTCGCGGCTGCGGCGTTTTTTCGGAGAAGCTCGCTTCACTCGGTGGAGCGTACCGCGATTCATTGGTACTCAATTCAACGCCTTCGGGTTAGAACTCCAGAGTCGCACACTTTCAATCACTGTGGATTTTTGCATCTTGGCTCAGATAGCCTGAAGACATCGTCTGAATGAAGACGACCAGTGTCCAGTGAGTCCTGGTTTCGCAAGTTTGATGACTGAACAAACTCTGCCACCTGGGAAGTTGGTAACAAACGGCCAATCTGGAGGCATTGTTGAATCTTTTTCAAAGGCGTCCACCGTCACAGAAACCTGAACAGTCAGCAACAGCCGCGTGTGCGATGGCATCCGTTGTCATGTTGACTGCAGTCCGTGTCAAAGTACTGGCGCAGATTGATTCGTTGCAATGAAGAAACGGCATGGGTTGCCGGAACTTAGAAGCCTCTGAAATCCTGTCCGACAAGGACTTACATCCATGGCAAAGATTCCGGCGGAGTTTGACGATCATTTGGCACGGAGGATGCCTGAAGGACGAATGCTCAAGTCGACCAACTGTTCGTCAGCGACACAAGGCTCAATCCATAATCGTCAGAAACGCCCAGCGAATTCCTGACGAGGCCCCACCTGACGAGAGTTCAAAACATGATGCACTGACTGGTTGATTCTGAGAATTGACCGAACCCCAAACCTCTTGTCTGTCTCCTCCCTGCTGAACCTGCCACGAAAGGAATTTGATCATGTCGATCAGCAATCTTCAGCTCGAACGTCAACTACTGGAATCCGACGCGGGACAAGCCGTGTACGATGCGCTCATCCAGGCCAACGTTGATCTTCGGACCGTCTCGCTGGAACTCGTCAAGGACATGTTGCGAGCCGAGCACCGCCACCGTCGAATGATGGGTTATTTTCAGAACAGCCGATAGTCGCCTCGGCCACAACCAGTTCTCAACCGATACGTCTTCGCCCAAAGACATCCGTGTCGACTGAGAACACAAACGCCTGCTGTTTTCAGATGACAGCACTCTCCGCTGGCTCCCGCGGTCGACCATGGATGGATCGATCTTCGGGGCGGCCATTTGGACTGACGTCGGAGATTCGGTGACCTTAAACCGACAAAGCCACCCGACCGACGAATGCATCAAGCCGATAGTTCCATCGGTTATGACGAATCTGACGCGCCAGACTCGGCGACAAGCTCCCCGACTGCGGCAGTCTGATGACTTCCGATCGAATCTGCAGAATATCAGCGCAAGATTGTGACACTGCGGGCCAATTGACTTAGCCTGCGTTCTTCTTCGTTTGTGCACTCTTGTTTCGGCGTCTGCTATGTCCCGTTCCGCCTCGATCACTCGCAACACCGCTGAAACTCAGATTGAGCTGTCCCTGAATCTCGACGGCAGCGGCAAGAACGAAATCTCCACGGGAGTTGGCTTCTTCGACCACATGCTAACCCTCTTCGCGCGGCACGGACTGTTCGACCTGAATGTCAAAGCAGTGGGCGACCTGCATGTCGATCACCATCACACGGTCGAAGATGTCGGCATTTGTCTCGGTCGCTGTCTCAACGAAGCGCTGGGCGACAAGAAAGGCATCAGCCGCTACGGTCACATGACCTTGCCGATGGAAGAAACGCTCGTCACTTCTGCAGTCGATCTCAGCGGTCGCATGGCGTTTGTTTACAAAGTTGACTTCCCGACAGAGAAGATCGGTGAGTTCGATACTCAGCTCGTGCAGGAATTCTGGACGGCTGTTTCCAGCAACGCATTGATGAATCTGCATCTGCTGCTGCACCACGGAACGAACAGCCATCATATCTCGGAAGCGGTTTTCAAATCCACCGCCCGAGCCCTTCGCATGGCGGTTTCTGTCGATCCACGGCAACCGGGAGTTCCCAGTTCCAAAGGAACTCTGCACGGTTAATCGAATCGAGACTGGCATGCCTGCAATCTGTATCGACGTCGGAAGAAATACCGTTAGTGGGGCGACCACAAGCGTTGACTGCAGCAAATCTTCGTCACGATGGGGGCTCGCCCCCATTGAGCGAGGTTCATAAAAAAAGAAGAATAGGATCCTGATTCGCCTCTGGCGGAACTTGCCTCCATCGTGCGATGATCAAAGGAATCACGGCTCCATGCGGGCGAGCCGCGATGGTGGCCAACGACGTTGCCTGGGAGTTCAGACTGGTTCTGATCATAGCTCAACGGGGACAAGCCCGCGGTGTAGTTCGCTGATCAGCGCCATGTTTCTATAAGACGCAGTGCGCCGGCAACCGTTTTTTGCAACAAGCGCAATGAGTCGACGACAAGTCATGCTGGCGATTGCGTCGCCGTCGATGCTCCGTAGAATAGAGACGTCCCGCGAGGATGTGAGCCGCGGAAAAATCTACTCCGACCCAGGTCCGCCGAACTTCGCAGCGACTGAGCCTGACGCCCTGTTCTTTGACGATCGATTTCCTGATGAACAAGCTTGTCATCGCTTCCCTTGTCGTTGTCATTGCCGCGATTGCACTCGTTGCGACGATCATGTTGTCGGATAGTCCGCAGCGATCTGGCGACTCAGTTGCAATGACAAGTGTGACTGAACCAGCAACGAAGCAGTCTAAGCCGCAACCCTCGGCGGACGATCCGCGAGTTCAGGGCATGATTTGGATTCCCCAAGGTCATTTTGTTATGGGCGAACTCAATACGGTCCCCGATGAGTTCCCGCCACATGAAGTGGCGATGGACGGCTTCTGGATGGATGCGACAGAAGTAACAAATCGGCAGTTCAAGGACTTTGTCGATGCGACACAGTACGTGACTCTCGCAGAGCAACCACCGAAGCTTCGAAGCATCCAGCCGGGATCTGAACTAAAGGAGGTTGAGATCCTGCCAGAATTTGACAGGCCGGGTTCCATTTGCAGCATGCAACTCAGCAGCCGTGAGGAAATCGACCCAGCGAAAGGTGCCTACAACTGGTGGCAATATCTTCCCGGCGCGAACTGGCGACATCCAGAAGGGCCCGATTCGAACATCAATGATCGCATGGACCACCCGGTTGTGCATGTGAGCTGGCTGGATGCCAAAGCCTATTGCGACTGGGCAGGAAAACAACTGCCAACGGAAGCTCAATGGGAATACGCAGCGCGCGGAGGTCGCGACGGATTGACCTATCCATGGGGCAATGATCGGAATCCGGCCGGACAGTGGCTGAACAATATTTGGCAGGGGGAATTTCCGATAGAAGACCTTGGCGAAGACGGCTTCAAACGAACCGCACCGGTGAAGAGTTTTCCGGCGAACAACTTTGGTCTTTACGAGATGTCCGGCAATGTCTGGGAATGGTGTTCGGACTATTACCAGCCCGAGTATTACTCGTCGAGCCCTCAAAAAAACCCACCGGGGCCGGAGTCCAGCTATGATCCTCAGGAGCCCCAGATCATCAAACGAGTTCAGCGAGGCGGTTCGTTTATGTGCAGTGATCAGTACTGCGTTGGCTACCGAGTAACGGCCCGCATGAAGGGCGAAGAAGACTCAGGCGCTTTCCATACCGGCTTCCGATGCGTAGTATCCGAAACGCCGCGGGGCCTCTGACTCAACTTCGTCCGCGGCCCCACCTTCTCGCTGGAAACCGCCGACACATGAACTGGACTGATTTGACCTGGCCCGAGATCAAGGCTCTCGCGCCGGATACGCCACTTGTCATCCCTGTCGCCGCAATTGAGCAGCACGGACATCACCTTCCCGTCGCGACGGACAGCATGCTGCTTGGCGAAGTCGTGCGTCGAGTCTCTGAGCCACTCAAGGATCAGGTTCTGTTTGCCCCGCTGCAGTGGCTTGGCAATTCAGACCATCACATGGACTTTTCCGGAACCCTTTCCGCAAGGCCTCGAACGTATCTGGACCTGCTGTGCGAGCAGATTGATAACGGCATCCAGCATGGCTTTCGTCGTCTTGTGTTTATCAACGGTCATGGCGGAAACATCACCCCCGGCAAGCAGGCGGTCTTTGAAGCTCGACAGAAGTATCGCGATCGCAGCGACCTGCTTTTGCTGTTTGCGACCTACTGGGACTTCGCCAGTCCATGGGAAACTCGCAGCGATCTGGTTCAAAAATCCATGGGCCACGCATGTGAATTCGAAACATCCATGATTCAGCGCATCGCGCCCCAGCTGGTTAAGAAGGACGTGCGAACCCTGGAATCCGTCAGCGTGGATTTCGGTTTTGAACCGGCTTACCGCGGCTGGACGACAAAGGACCGAACCATCCCCGGCTATATGGGTTCGCCCCAGTTTGCGACTCCGGAAAAAGGTGAGCACCTGTTTGCCGAGTTTTCCAAAGGGCTTGAAAAATTCCTGCGATCCGTGATCGCGTGGGATGGCAAATTGTGGACGGAAACTGCATGATCTTGATTCGGCATTCGCCATTCGTACGCCATCGGTCGGTCGTTCTCCGTTGTTTCAGGCAGAATTCTGGCGGTCAACTTGCTGCTCCGTATTTTATTGAATGAGGTCGTGATTCCATGCTGATGCGAAGTCTGTTTTCGTTGGTGCTGCTGAGCGGAACATGTCTGGCAGGTGATCCGATTCCGGGCATTGGCCCTGTGGGCGATGTGAAGCAGGTCCACACCGGGTTTGAGTTCACTGAAGGGCCAGCGGCTGATGCCAGCGGAAATCTGTACTTCACAGACATCCCAAAGAACCGCATTCACAAGCTGGATGCCACGGGAACCCTCTCCGTTTTCGCTGAGCCATCTGGCCATTGTAATGGTTTGATGGTCGCCGGAGACCGACTACTGGCCTGTGAAATGGATGGACGTTTGAAACAGTTCAACCTTACAGATGCAAAAGAGACCGCGCTTGCCGAACAGTATGAAGGAAAGCGATTCAACGCTCCGAATGATCTGGTAATCGATAAGACGGGCGGCATCTACTTTACCGATCCTCGCTTCCGTGCGCCGGATCCGTGGCCTCAGGGAAAAGAAGCTGTCTACTATCGAGCGGCTGATGGCACCGTAACCCGGCTTGTGGATGATCGCAAAGCACCGAATGGAGTCATTCTGTCACCAAACGAAAAGACCTTGTACGTGATTCCAAGTATGGAAAAGGAAATGTGGACTTATCCGATTGAATCGCCAGGCAGAATCGGTGCTGGCAAACTGCTCTGCGAACTCCGTCAGCCAGAAGGAACCTCCAGCGGCGGCGGTGACGGGCTGACGATCGATACGAGCGGAAATCTCTACATCACCTCCGCCCTGGGAATTCAGGTGGTCAGTCCGGATGGCAAGATCCTGGGAGTCATCGCAATTCCAGAACAACCGGCCAACGTGACCTTTGGTGGAGCCGACCGCAAAACGCTGTACGTGACGGCTCGCAAGTCACTCTACTCGGTTTCGATGGAAGCCACTGGGCATACGTTTTCGGGGCCAACCAACCCCCAATAGCTGAACCTTCATCGGCAATCGACGGTGTTCGATTCATCGCCATTGCAACAGTGCAAACCGCCTTCTATGGAAGCGTCGCCCTTTACGATGATTTCAGCGTCTCTTGTTAAGTTGGGTCGCGCGTCGAACCGCTTGAAGGAGCAGGCGTTGGATTGGCCCGCGCTCATTACCAGCCCTTTCGAAACGGGCAGAGACCGCCAGCGTTTGCTACAAACGCAGTGTCGTCTGCGCCTTGCCCTTAGACGAAACAACTCGTTGGGTGCGTTAGATTCGACTAAGCGCCTGATGACCAGCCGTAGCCGTTTAGTGCCAGCACCAGAAACACGATGCCGACGATCACAGCGCCAAGGGAGACAAACATCAGGCCATCATAGATGGTAGGATCAGAGTTTTGTTGTGACATTGTCGCCTCGTTCAATATTTCCGTTACGGGTGTCTTCAACGACTCGTCCAACAGCCGTCTGTGGCTGAACGTCGGTCACTTCGATTTCACAAATGTATTTCGACCCGCGGGTGACGAACATTCGCATTTTCTTTGAAATGTTGTCGTCGCTTCCGACTGAGATTTCTACCAACTCGGCAGTCCGCGAGGCATTCTTCTGAGCGGCCTTCACAACCCCGTTCACCTTTTCAACGGCGACTGGAACTGGTCCCACAACCGGCTCGTCGGGATCGACCCTGTTCAAGCGACAGATGTCTCGCAGGTGAGCGATTTTGGCCAACTGCTGGCTCTCGCGCTGCTGAGCTTCATCCAATTGACCCTGTCGTTCCAGCAACTGGTCTTCGAGTGATCGACGCTGTGCGATTCCTTCATTCACCTGATCGCGGAGTCGTTTGATTTCGCTGCGGGAATCGGAAGTCTCGGCAATTCGAGATTCTGATTCCTGCTGTGCGATGATCAGGTCGGCCATATGCTTGTCACGCTGCTGTTCCGCGTTTGCAAGGCTGCCCTGGGCCTGCTTCAGACTGGTTTCCATGCCTGTGATCTTGGCTTCGGCGGCTTCGGCGCGAGTCTTCATTGCCGCGATGTCGGCATTGAACTTAATCGCTTCGTCATCTTTGGCCTTCTTCAAGTCGTTCAGGTTGGTGTTGAACGTGTTGGCCTTCTGTTCAAAGTCCAACGCCTTCTTCTTCCAGCCAGCGTGAAATGTATACGCTGCTCCAGCAAAGCACATGAAGCACAAGCTGAACACCAATTGCAACACAATCAGGGTTTTGCCGACGACGTTGTTCATCGAGCCGCTCCGAAATAACCTGAGCCAGGTTCAAAAGCCATTGAATCAAAAACCCAAAACACTAAATGTACGACGGGTGATTACTTGACCGGTTCGGCGTCGTATGAGCCTTTACCGTCGCCCGAAACCTGCGCCTGTCGATCCGCCAAACCTTGATTCTCAATCTCCAGCCGAACCAGTCGATCAGCCAGGTCCCGCCGCACGGCTGTTAGCCGAAACAGGTCTGTGCGAGCTTCCTCAAGTTCGTGGCGAAGGCGAAGAACGTCCGTACGGCGAGCTTCGGTTTCTCGTCGGATTTCAATCGACTTGACAGACAAAGCCTGGATCTCTTCTGATCGGGTTCGAAGAGCTACCGTGAACTGTTCTGAAACCTGATCAAGCTGCTTGGCTCGTTCTGCCACAGCCAGGGCGTCCTGCTCCTGGCTGGCTGCGAACAAGGTTCGTTCGTTGTCTGCCGTGGTCTTCTGAGTCGCCATTTCGGCCGTTTTCGAGCCGAGTTGCGTTGCCAGATCTTTGTGGGCCTTCGTCAACGCCTCGTAAGGTGACTTCACTGTCGCGATCGAATCCCGCTTCTTAGGATCCGCCGGGTCAATCGAGAATCGTCGAGTCACCTTCCACTGAGGCGTTTCACCCGGCACTTCTTCGAATGCATAGTTCTGCATTGCTGGCGTATTCATCTCAGCCCGAGGATCGGGATGAACAAGATACGTTGCCATCGCTGTGCCCATCATGGCGATGGCCACGACGGTCACAAACACCGCAAAAACCTTGAATATGACTTGTTTCATTTGGACCACAAACCCCTATCGGGATGATGCAGACACTGGCGGAAAAGTTTGGCAACAGTCACCAACCTGATCAACCTGAGTATAAGACGCTCTGGAAAAAACAGAGTCAAACACAAACCCGGTCGGACAGCACAATTCGCCAAAGACGCTTTCCTGCGCGCGGTCCCACGACCTGCGTTCAGGGATTCCTGATCAAAGATATCGGTCCGAACACCACCCCTTCCCGTCCACGGTCTGGGATTCCGGACCCCAAACCGTTGCGTCCAATCCCTGTAGATCAACACATTCGCTACAGTCCGCAAAGTTATTGCCTGAATGGAACCGGGAACTAATCATTAGTACACACCCGTGCGGTTCTGGTTCAGCGTCGGCTAATCCGAATCAATCGTTCCGTCCTTCCGGCTTTCGCCAAAACACTGCTTGAGACCGAATGTGAAGACTGCCATGCAACCAAGAGTCTGGCCTGGAAAGCCGAATCCGCTGGGAGCCACCTCGGACAAAAGCGGCGTCAACTTTGCTCTCTTTTCCGAACACGCTACGAAAGTCGAACTGTGCCTGTTCGATTCGCCGAGCGATCGCACAGAAACCCACACGATCGTCCTGAAAGAACAGACGGACCGAGTCTGGCATGGCTTCCTGCCCGACGTTCGTCCGGGTCAGTTGTACGGTTACCGAGTTCATGGACCGTACGACCCAGCCGCCGGTCATCGCTTTAACCCACACAAGATTTTGCTCGATCCGTATGCGCGAGCGATCGGGCGCGGCATCGGCTGGTCGGATGCGATGTTTGGTTACAAAGTCGGCGATCCAGCTGAAGACCTGAGCTTCGACGATCGCGACAACGCCTGGTGCGCTCCACTCGCGGTCGTCATAGACTCGCAGTTCCGCTGGGGCAACGATCGGCATCCCAAGACTCCGTGGCATAAGACGTTGATCTACGAAGCGCACGTCAAAGGCCAGACGATGCTGCATCCGGGTGTCCCGGAACAATTGCGAGGAACATACTCGGGGTTGGCGTCACGAGCATCAATCGAGCATCTGAAGAAACTGGGCGTAACGGCGATCGAACTCATGCCCGTGCATTGTCACGTCGACGATCGCCATCTTGTTTCGCACGGTCTTTGCAACTTCTGGGGCTACAACACACTTTCGTTCTTTGCTCCGGAAACGCGGTATTCTTCGGCCAGCCAGCCGGATGAAGTGATTCATGAATTCAAGAGCATGGTCAAGCGGCTGCATGAAGAGAACATCGAAGTGATTCTCGACGTGGTCTATAACCACACCGGCGAAGGCAACGAACGCGGCCCGACGCTGTCCATGCGAGGCATCGACAACGCGTCGTACTATCGCCCTATGCCAAACAACCGCCGCTACTATCAGGATTTCACCGGCTGCGGCAATACGCTCAACATGCAAACGCCGCGAGTCCTTCAGCTTATCATGGACAGCCTGCGGTACTGGGTGCAGGAAATGCACGTCGACGGCTTTCGCTTTGACCTTGCCAGCGCATTGGCGAGAGAACTGCACGATGTCGACAAGCTGAGCGCGTTCTTCGATATCATCTTGCAGGACCCGGTTCTCTCGCAGGTCAAGCTGATCGCTGAACCGTGGGACCTTGGCAGCGGTGGATATCAGGTCGGCAACTTCCCGCATCTGTGGTCCGAATGGAACGGTCGCTATCGTGATACCGTGCGTCGTTTCTGGGCCGGAGATGGCGGCTTGATCTCCGAAATCGCCACACGCTTGACGGGAAGTAGCGATCTGTACCAACACAATGGTCGCAAGCCATACGCCAGCATCAACTTTGTGACGGCTCACGATGGATTTACACTGCGCGATCTTGTGACGTATCACGACAAACGCAACCTCGCGAATCTGGAAGACAATCGTGACGGAGACGATCACAACAACAACTGGAACTGCGGCTTCGAAGGCGAAACCACCGACCCGGAGATCAACGCGCTCAGGCTGAGACAGCGCAAGAATCTGATGGCGGCGCTACTGCTGTCACAGGGAGTGCCCATGATTCGCAGCGGCGACGAACTTGGTCATACACAGTCTGGAAACAATAATCCGTATTGCCAGGACAACGAGATCAGTTGGCTCAACTGGGATCTTGATGAGGAGCAGGCTCATTTTCTGGAGTTCTGTCAACACATGACCTCGCTGTGTCATTCGCAGCCTGTACTGAGCCGTCGCAACTTCTTTCTCGGTCGCCGAATTCGCGGCGCGGGTGTAAAGGATATTTCCTGGCTCACGCAGGACGGCAACGAGATCGCTGATTCCGACTGGCATTCCGGTTTGCGCGCACTCGGCATGCGGCTCAATGGTGAATCGATCGACGAAGTGGATGAACGCGGGCAGAGCATCGTTGGTGACAGTCTGCTGGTGCTGCTGAATTCTCAGGCGGATCCTGCAAAATTCCGTTTGCCGCGCCACAAACCATCCGAACGCTGGGTTCCGTTCGTCGACACCGCTTTGCGAGATGTCGAGACCGCTGCCTATTCGCATGACGATGAATACTCGCTGCAGTCACGAAGCGTTGTGGTTCTGATCCTGAAAAGCGGCTGGCCATCTGTAAAAAACCTCGTGCACACTTCGCATCCTCTGCCTCGGACGGAGATGCATCTTCGAGTTGAAGACCTCAGGAAGCTGTAACACGATTGGGGGCAGCCTCGCCTTCGTGCACATACTCATGCACGTGGAAGCTGCGGCCGTTCCATCATTCAGCTTGAATCAACAACGATAGCAACATTTACCCGGCCGGTTGGTGGGGTCTCGCGAAGCGAGGGGAGGACACCGATTGCGTCCGGTATTCGAGTGATCTTGCTGAACGGGCCTCCCGAACGAGAGCATGAATCGAGAGATAGTGACATCTTCTGTGTGGCTTGCGGATCGAAGTTTCCCAGTGAACCACTCAATCGACATTGCCGCGTTTCTGGCAGCCGCGGTGCGATAGCAGCCGGTTTTCTCAGTAAGTGCGGCATCAACCGGGCGCTCGCTTGTTCCGGCTGATGGTTGGAAATGCCGCGTTTTTCTGGACAAGGCGCTGTCCAATGGGGTTCCGGTTTTGTTAGCCTGACAGGCCTGCAACCTCCCCGTGCCCTGCACTTCCCGCCTCTTGATTTCTGCATACGCATGGCGAACACGCTAATCCAATTTCGAGCGGCCACGTTTCTGATCGGCTCGCTTTTGATCCACTCGCTTGCGATTTCTTCGCCACGCGTGATCGCGGAAGAAGCGGCGATCGTGGATTTTGAAAACGACTTGCAGCCCATCCTGACTCGTTTCGGCTGCAACAGCGGACCCTGTCACGGCAAAGCGCGAGGTCAGGGCGGATTTCAATTGTCACTGCTGGGCTTTGACGCTCAGCAGGACTTCGACGCCATCGTCAAAGAAGGACGCGGCCGCCGCGTCTTCCCCGCCGCTCCTCAGAATAGCCTGCTACTGGCCAAGCCAGCGGGAACGGTCCCACATGGCGGCGGACGGCGACTTGAAGTCGACGGACCAGAATATCAAACCATGCTGAACTGGATTCGTCAGGGAATGCCGAGAAAGGCTCCCACTGCCACGACGCTAAAGCAAATCACGGTTGCCCCATCGTCAATTGTTTCACAGCCGAATCAGTCACACACTCTTGTTGCCACCGCGAAGTACTCCGATGGCACTGAGCGAGATGTGACTCGACTCACAGCGTTTCAATCCAACGAAGCGCCCATCGCGGCGGTCGATGAAATGGGCATCGTCACTGCCGGGCAGATCACTGGCGACGCGGCCATCATGGCTCGATTCATGGGACAGATTGCCGTCTGCGACGTCCTCATCCCACGAACGGAGTCAATCACCGCTGACGTTTATGCGGCGCTGCCTCGCAACAATTTCATCGACGAACTGATCTGGCGAAAGCTGCAACGATTGAACATCATACCCTCTTCGGTATGCGACGATCTCACGTTCCTTCGACGAGCTACGACGGACATCTGCGGTCGTATTCCCACGGTCGAAGAAGTCGCAGCGTTCTCGGCCGAAGTCGCTCCCGACAAGCGAGCCCGACTCATCGATCGGCTTTTGCTGGAACCGGAGTTTGCTGATCACTGGGCTAACAAATGGGCCGACCTGCTGCGGCCCAATCCTTACCATGTTGGCATCAAGGCCACGTTCAACTATGACCACTGGATTCGCCAGTCGTTTCATGATCGCAAGCCCTGGGACCAGTTTGTCCGCGAACTTCTGACCGCTCGTGGCAGTACATTTCACAATGGAGCGGTGACGATGTTTCGAGATCGTCGTCAGCCGGAAGAAATCGCCACCATGGTGAGCCAGCTCTTTGTGGGGGTTCGCCTGGATTGTGCGAAGTGTCACCATCATCCGTTTGAAGTCTGGGGACAGGATGACTTCTACAGCTTCGCCGCCTACTTCGCGAAGATCGGCCGAAAAGGGACGGGCATCTCAGCGCCGATTTCGGGGTCGGAGGAATTCGTTTTCGCTGGCAAACAGGGCGTCGTGACCCATCCTGTGACTGGCGAGCAAATGAAACCTCGCCCTCTGTTTGGGGAAGCACCTTCCGTTGCCGACGGACAGGATGAGCGAGAATCCCTGGCAGCCTGGGTCACGTCGCCGAAGAACCACTTGTTCGGCCAGGTGATGGCAAATCGAGTCTGGGCCGACCTGATGTCGCGAGGAATTGTGGAGCCGGTGGATGACATTCGAGCAACGAATCCACCCACGAACGGGCCGCTTTTGAAAGCGCTGGGTGAGCATTTTCGTGACTCTGGATTTTCGCTGACTGAACTGGTCCGAGCCATCGCAAATTCGCGTGTCTACCAGTTGAGTTCGTTGCCGAACGACACCAACGTCGCGGACACGCACAACTATTCTCGCCACTATCGTCACCGACTGCGGGCCGAAGTCCTGTTGGACGCAGTAACGCAGATTACCGGCATCTCACAGGAGTTTGACGCGACGCCACCCGATTCGTCTGCCAAACAGATTTGGACTCATCGCTCCGAGTCGCTGTTTCTTGATACGTTTGGGCGTCCGGATCCTAATCAGGATCCGCCCTGCGAACGAGTCAACGATTCAACCGTCGTGCAGAGCCTTCATCTGATGAATTCGGAAAAGCTGTATCAAACGATTGCCGATGAAAAAGGCAAAGCGCGAGCACTGGCTGACAGTACCAAAAGCGGTGAAGAGATCCCTGCTGAACTGTATCCGCTGGTTTTTGGCCGAGGCCCAACGGCTGACGAAACCAAACTGGTCGTCGATCTGCTGGCCGCTGACGATGCCGTGCGACGTCGGGTTGTTGAAGACCTGATGTGGGCCATGGTGAATTCGGCCGAGTTCGTGTTTCAGAACTGATCGCTACGGCGGGCCGTTGTTTCTCATCAGTCGATCATAACGACGGAGATCATAGCGGTCGTGGAATGCGACTCGCCGGGCGATAAATCGATGGCGTTCTTTCCAACGTTGGCAGTTTCGATGCAGACCATCTCGGGCCATTCGTTGTCGCCGAAATCCGGCATGCGAATGCTCTTGTTGATCCACGGATTCCAGACCACGGTTGACTTCGATCCCGACTTGCCGACGGTGATCATACGGTCTCGCCCGTGATCTACGAGCATACTAGTTGCCAGCGTATCAAAGTACACTCGATCTGTTTCGTCCGAAAACTCGATGGGCGATCCCGAGGCCAGTTTGATCTGAGCGTTGTCCATCTTGTCGATGTAGCTGGCGTCTTCCAGACCCCAGATCGAAACGTGACGGATGTCCCCGACTGCAAAGTAAGTGTGCAGCGCGTCTTCAAATTTTTCTGGTCCCGAGTGGCCCGATGGCAAACTGGTCTCAAGCGTCATCTTTAGCTCGCGACCAAACTCCACGCCAAAGCGGACCTGAAACGGCGCAATGAAAGCCTGTAACTGGATTGCGATGCCACCATCATCCGTTTCGTCGGCTTTGACGAATTCCCATTCGATAACACGAGCCGAACCGTGTGCCGGCGCGGAAGCATCAGTGGCGTTCGGCCCAAACCACGGAAGGCAAATGGGAACTCCACCGCGAATTGGCTTGCCCTTCTCATAGTTTGACGCACGACTCAGCCACAAGACCGGGTCATGTCCGTTCGGCTGCCACGCCGTGACGTGAGCTCCCTGAAGATATAGCTCGCCCGACGCTATGGCAGTTCGCACCTTCACTGTGGTGAGTCCACCGGCGCCTGATTCAAATGACAAACCCGGCATGGCGAATCGCTGCGAAAGAAAATCAAGAGCCTGAGACATGAATGTGAGCCTGAAAGATCGGACAGAATCCGACGAAAGTTGGAACTGCAGAGCGACGAGTTGAGAACAGATCAACGACGCCGTGTGAAATCAGTCGGGCACCGAGATGCTTTCCTTGATGTGCTTCAAGTGAGCAACGATGGTGAACGTCATGATGACGAGCAACGACCACGATGTCCATTTCCCAACATGCACAGCCGCCCAGGCTCCAACCTGATTGGGATACTGCCAGACATTGAAAAACGTGCTGATGTTCTCTGCCATCCAGACAAAGAACCCGATCAGCACAAACGACACCAGGAGCGGCATGGTTCGATCACAGTCCAGCGGACGATAGACAACGGTCGTCCTCGCATAAAGCCCCATTGCGCAGGCGGTGATGTACCAGCGATAGTCTCCGATGAAATGGTGTGTGAAGAAGTTTGCATAGATCAAAAGTGCGATCAGAGTTGCCATCCAGTACCTGGGATAGTGTCTGATTCGCAAGTCAAGCAGTCGCCACGACTGTATGATGTAGCTTCCGACTCCGGCATACATGAAGCCCGAGAACAACGGCACTCCAAACACTTTGCACCAGGCAAAATCCGGATAACTCCACGACCGAATCCCGTTTGATGTCTTAAAGATCTCGAGGCCAAGACCGACCAGATGAAACAGCGTTATTGCCTTCAGTTCATCAAGCGTTTCCAGTCCCGTGACCACCATCCACGCCTGAATCGCCAGCGCGATCAACAGAAGAACGTCGTACCTGGCAATCCCCAATACTCCGGAACGAGGAATCGTAAAAACGGCCGCGAAAAATATGACAACAAACAGACAGGATCGCGCCTGCTTAACACCGAAGTACAGGAGCTCAACGACAAATCTTCGGAAGCCCACAAGGTCTGGGCGAGCTTCAGAATTCAAGAGACGACGGTCTATCGACCGAAAGCCTGTCTCGTCTGAGTCGGCGGTGATTATGTCGCGTTGTCGCACAAAGCACGCTCCCTCAACTCAAGCGTGGCCGTTCAATTCCATCAACAAACACAGCTGCAAGGTTCTGATCCCACCGCTTGTACGACGAACATCCCTGTAGTGTGGCCCATTTCCCAAAATTTATCGCCAGCCGCGGTCTCTTCCAACAACAGATTGCTGAGCAGCCACCCCCATTTGTCGCGAGAGAGCAGACTACGAGCAATTGGGGACAGGGATGACCAACTGTTTCGCCTGCTTTCCGAAAACAGCGTGAAGGATTAGATTCTGGCGACCAATCACATCGTTCCATGACGGATTCAGTTGCTGAAAAACGGCGAGAATGCACAGCGTCCGTCAGCCAGAATTTTTGCCAGCCAAGTGGTGACTTTGAGTGAGGAACTTTTCCTGGCAGAGTGCATACTCAATTGTGCGGTTCAA
Source organism: Planctomycetota bacterium (assembly GCA_031377305.1). Taxonomy (GTDB): domain Bacteria; phylum Planctomycetota; class Planctomycetia; order Planctomycetales; family Planctomycetaceae; genus SXXK01. Next base: position 16,360 of record JANMEV010000489.1, read on the forward strand.
AAATCCCGTTTTCGAAACCACACAGGCAACCCCTTCACGCTGCGAGGCCAAAATGCCAAATCACAGATCCTCTGACGCCGAGTTCGCTCATTTTTCGCGAGCCGATCTGCTGGATGCGGCACAAAACAGGATTAGCTGGCGAGTCATGTTGGCATGGACCATCCTGATGCTAGCCATCGGAGGCTTCTGGGGAGCCCTGCTGACCGTGCTGGTGAAGGCTGGTTGACGTTGACCTTGGCAAGGGCCAGCCCGAATATCAGCGAGGAATCACTCGAGTGCGCGACACATTACGAACGGCGGGAGCGGGGACCACATCAAAGGGCTCAACCGTTTGCTCCTGAACTGCGGGTTCGGATCGCCGCCGATGCAACTGCGCAATTTCCTGATGAATATGATTGAGCCGCGATTCAGCCGCTGTGAGTGACGGGTTAACAGCCAACGCATCATCGAACAGACGTTCGCAGTCTTTCAGCGAGTTCTCATACACAATCATCGCCACTTGATAACGAGCCGTCGCTTCGTCAACGGCCTGCTCAAAGTGCACGAGGGCCTCTGCCGGGCGGCCGCTTCGGGCCAGTGCTTCGCCGAGATGAAAGTGGATCGTCGCGTTTCCCGGATCAGCTGCCGCCGCCACGGCAAGAATCTGGGCCGTTTCGGCCCATTGCTCGCGCGACGAATAGACCTGAGACAAGTGCACGGCCAGATGCGGCTGCTGTCCCGCCAATTGGACCACCTGGGCCAACTGATTTTGAGATGCGATTCCAGCGGTTGAGGAATTCAACGGCCCCAGATCAGGGAGCCGTGGCAGGGATTCTTCCGAGTTATTTCGCCCCAGTTCGCGTGCCGTTTGAGCCACGATAAGGCACTCCGGAAGTTGCTTTTTCAAACTGCGGACGCCGGCATCGGTAACCGCCGTGTTGATAACGCTCAGGCCTTTCAACTCACGCAGTGTTTCAAGGTGAGTCAGGCCAGCATCAGAAATCGTTGTATTGTTCAACGAAAGATAACGCAGATTGGACCATTCGCCCGCAAGCTCCAGCCCTTCGTCAGACACAGCGGTACTGGACGCGTCCATGAAAATCAGATTGCTGATCACGGAAAGCTGCTTGAATCCTTCATTGGTAATTTTGGTGCCCTTGAGTTTTACGGACCGAAGATTCTTCATTGATGATAAGGCTGAAACGCCGTCATCGTGAATCGCCGTTCCGGTCAAGTCGAGTTCTGTGACCTCACCGAAAACAATGATGTCGGTCAACTGAGCGTCCGTGATTTCACTGTAGGACAGATCGATCTCAACAATCTCTCCCGCCTCATTGGGACGAAGTTTCCCGCCGACTTGCCGAAATGAGTCGCTGACTTCAACTTCTGTTGGAGGTAACTGTTCCGCGGCGGATGGCGGAGGTGCTTCTGGCAGATAGAAACCGTTGGCATTTTCGACGTGCGAAGGACCGACCGTTTGCGTCGTCGGTGGGACTGCGTGGGCTGGCCGATGAGGCACGCGTGTGTTATGCACCGGAGCTCGACAGCCACTCACTGCGCAGACCAGCATCGCGACGCCAACCGTGATAGCGACTGAGCGGAATGGAGGAGCTGAAGAATATGAATGAAGAAGCATCCGAGCTGATCCCTGTGCATCGTCCTTGACCACGAGGTTCTGCGATCACGCAGACTTTAGTAGTTTCGGTTCCCAATGCCTGTGCAGGAAAGTCGCGTCCATCGGAGAGGGTCGATTCTGGCAATGTCGCTGACGTGCCTCTCGTTTTGGCGAAGACACCGAAAAATGCTGATCTGCGGATGAAGACAAGCGATCTGAATGCGCCGGTTATACAGTCACTCCACTGCTCCAGTTCGCACACCTCCGCCCCGACCCATGAACCGTTCAGTGAAAGTCCCCATCCGTATATCTGTTACAGCCGGAATTCTCTACCAATGGCGGAACTACGTTGGGTTCACGCAACAAATGCGGCCCTTCCGCCATTCATGTTGGGCTAGGTTTTCTGATCGTCGGTTTTTCAAGCGTGGCGAATACGGTTCTCGATACACGAGGTTCTAACTTACGGTCGACTTAGACGGAGTCACTACACAGCACACGGTATTCCCGTCCGGCGGTTCATACAGCAATGACAAGGTTAGCCAATCATCGATTGTCGTTCGTGATTTCAGCTCAGGCGATTTCGCTTTGCGCTGCGATGATGGCCTGCGCGCTGTTGTGTGGTCAAACCCTTGCACAACAGTCGGGGTCGCTCACGTTGAGGAGTCGGCTCGAGCTGGCGCTCGACGAGAATGCGACTCCCGGCACAGTCGTTGAAAGGCTGTCCGAGCGTTTTCCGGATTTACAGAACTTTCGAGTCAACGGTGACAATGAAGAACGGCTCTTCGTTGTGGATCAGCAGTCGAGTACCCTCGTTGTTCGCGAAGGAGCGATTCTTGACTTCGAAAGCCGGTCGTTACACTCACTGACAATCGGCGCTGATGCGAAGGTCAACGAAGAAGACCAGTTCTTTGAACAGTTTGCACAGACGATTTCTCACGACGGATTGAGTGCGTCGCAGTTGGATACAATACTTTCGTCTGAACGGTTGATATCCGTACGTATCCGTCTTCGCAATGTTCCTGAAGCACCTCAACTGGCTGGTGCTGTTTTTTGCCTCCCGGAAAACAGCGACGAAGGACAATTCGTCGGTCAGATGGCCGCGATTGATCCGGACGGACTCACGAGACTGAATTACAGCATCGCGGGCGAAAACACCGCGTCGCCGTTCGCGATCGATTCGGCGACTGGAACACTGACCGTCCGCCAAACCGAACCTCTGGATTTCGAGCAGACCGGCGAAATCTCGTTCACCGTTCGCGTCATCGATCAAACCGGGCTCACAGCCGACTCGGATGTTCGAGTGCAACTCACCGACGCGGACGAACTGCCTCTCACGTCCATTGAACCTGTCGCGTTGAATGAACCTGTCGCGTTGATCGAAACTGCACCAGAGCTGGCATTGGATCATGGTATGGTTCCCCTGCCGGTCGATATTCCTTTCGCCGGTGAGCCGATCGTGGCAAATCTGGTCCCTTTGACGCAACAGGTCGAGCCGAGTTCAACCAGCACCACACCATTGACAGCCACCACTTCCCCGGAGTCAAGCGACAAGGTGATCAGCAAACGGGCGATCAATGCACCCGAATCAAATCCTCGTCAAGCTGTATGGCTCAGCGCGGTGTTGCTGCTCGGGATCATTGCAACCGGATTCGCTTTGCATGCGATTCGGAAGGCTCGCCGGGCGAAAGTTGATGTCGCTATGAAAGTTTCTGGCGAAGAAGCCTGCGCAGCGAATGTCATTGAACTCGGATGTGATTGCGAACGAACCAAAGGAGAGCCAACCTCAGCCCCTGCCGTGCAAGCAGCGAAGGCCGATGCCACTACTGAACAGACAATAGACCTATGTTCAGAAGAGGACCTTTCAACAATCGAGGATCTGCGTGATCCGGAGTCGATGATTGACGACGGCGTCTTCTCTTCGACACCTTCCAGTCCAACCGCGACAGAGACAATCGTGGATCCTAAGCTTAGGGAAGACGACCACACGATGCGTCTGTTGCAGGAGCAAATCGATGACCGCAACGCCACGATCACCTACTTGAAGGACAGGCTGGAGAAGCTGACACAGCGGGTCGAATCACTCACAGGCGAAATCGAAGATGGCCGCATTCTCGGCGACTCGCGAGTTTCAAGTTACATCGCCTTCGAAGAACGGGACTACGGCGATGGCAGCGGAGCATCGTGGGACCCGGAACCACATCGATACACCGATGAGCACGATGCAAACGAAACAGCTGAGGCCTTCAACGATGCTGAGCCTTCGTTGCAGTCTGCAGCAGCAGAAGATTTCAACGACGATCGCATAATTGGTCGCGAAGATCGAGTGAACTTTGATTGTCCTTCGGGCTCGTTTGATACGCAATCAGACCGCCGTTTCGACGGTGGTGTCACGGCATCAACAGACTCCAGCAGACTTCGGCAGGAGCTTGCTGAGCTGTTTTCAATCCATAGCAAGCCGGCCGTCGTATTAGCGGAACCGGACTGCGACATGGAGGCTTCAGAAGAAGAGTCAGCCGGCAAATCTACAGAAGACAATCATCTGGACTCCGTCGCACAGTATCTAAGCGAACTGCTCGAGAGGACGAAAAAAGAGGAATCGGCGGAGTCGATTTTTGCCGATCGACGCAAGACCACAGCCAAATGGGATGGCGTTGACCGACGTGGTGAGCAGAAGCCGAAGCAGCCCGTAAAGTCGTACATTGAAACGTATCTGAACGAACATGGTCGACTGCTGATGCAGGAGATGGAAGCGATTCAGGCCAAACCCGAATTCGTTGCAGAACCCGTCGTTCGGAAGGCGGTGGTGCGAAAACCGGTGGATGTCAAAGTCTGTCGTGAGCAGATGAACGTACTTCGCGAAGTCTCCGTCCGCTCGGCCGAAAACGCGATCGTTGCTTATGGTTTGCGACAGGCGAAAGCAAAGTTGGTCTGGCGATCCGTACTGGTCGGCGGACTGATCATGATTGCCTTTCTGGCCATGGGCACCAATGCGGCCGCAGCATTCCACTTCGGTTCACTGAACTGGGCAATGGGAGCAATCATCGTACTGTCGTTCGCGGAATTGTGTCTCCGCATCCAAAGCATTCGACAGCGTCGCAGAGAATTGCGGCTGCGAATTCTGAGCCCCATTCGTGGTTCAAAGAGCCGGAAACTGGTTGAGGATTCCGTGTCGAGCGATTCCGCTGCTGCTGAGCAATCCTTAATCGCCGGAACAATTTCATCGACAAATTCAGGCGACGCTATCGTTCTCTCAACGCGGTGATGATGTTCAAACGCACGGCTCTCATCGCAGGCAGGAATCCTCCCATCAAGCCCATGATCAAAGCCAGAACAACGCCCTGAATAAGAACACGTGGACCGAATCGAAAGGAAAATGTGATCTCGCTGAATGACGCGAAGTTCGCCGTTCCCGTTGAGATACCGTTGAGCGGAAACGTTGCCAGACAGCCGATGAGGCCGCCCATCAGACACAGAATCACTGATTCCAGCAAAAACGAAACAAGGATGCTGATTCGCGAGAACCCCAGTGCACGCAACGTTCCAATCTCGCGCCCGCGACTGGCGACAGCTCCGTACATCGTATTTGCGGCGGCGAACATCGCTCCAAAGGTCAAAAACGCAGCGATGAAGTAGCCGACGTATTTCCAGAAGCTCGACTGAGAAAGTTGATCTTCGTAGTATTTCACTTCCGGAATCCCGGAGAGCTGAAATCGCTTATCGGTCGACAACTGTTCGATCAACGCAGTCGCCGTGGCCGCATCCTGTGCTCGAAGATTGACCGATGTTGTAAACTCGGGCGTTCGACGAGCAGTCGCAAGGTCTCGCAAATCCGTCCAGACTTCCGATTCAGCCGAACTGCCATCCGATTCAAAGTACCCAACGATTTCGAACTCGTCATGATTGATGAGCAGCTTTTCGCCAATCGCGAGGTTTTCGAATCTCTTCGCCAATTGAGCACTTGTGATGGCTTCGTTGACACCTGGCTTTAGATCACGCCCCTGGGTAATTTTGAATCCCGGGCGAAGGCGCCGCCCCACCTCTTCAAGACCTCGAACGATCACGTTGGTGGTCCCGCCATTGTTTCGACGAGGCTTCGTGAGAATCGTACAAAGTTCCACCGAACATAGCGGCTGTCCGTTTTCGTCCTTCGCGATTCCCGGCAGCGATGCCACTTCGCGAGACACTGTCTGTTGTAGTCCGCTGGAAATTTCGTCCGTCGACCCTTTGCGCAGGACGATCAAGTCCAGTGGATGCCCCGACACTCGCAGCGCTCGTTCAAGCCCGTCCACCATTCCAAACACCAGAACTGCGATCAACACGACCAACGCCGTGCTGAGCACAGTCATCAGTGTTGTAACCCATCGGACTCGCAGATTTCGCAGGTTGTATTTGACAGGAATCATGTCACTCTCACAGCCCATGGCTGCTTATAGAAAGAATCAGGCCACTCGTCGCAATCCGTCGATCACCGACAGCCGCGAAGCATTGAACGCCGGAATCATGCCGCTGATGATTCCAATGAAGCCCGAGATGATAAATCCGTAGGAAATCCATGGCCCCAGCATTTCGATGATTGTAAATGGAAACTGCTGAGGTAGCCCCAAATGCATCAGGTGCAGCAGGCCACATCCCATGGCAACGCCAAGAATGCCGCCAAGAAACGACACCATGAATGCTTCGCCCAGTACCATCATCAGTATCCGCTGACGCGAAAATCCGATCGCTTTCAGCACGGCAATTTCGGTCACTCGCTCTCGCATGGCCATCGCCATCGAATTGGCGGCAATGAGTGACAGGCAGATGACAACCAGAAAACTGATTCCAAGGATCACGAACTGAATATCGCCGAGCATGTCGACAAACATCTGAGCGAAGGCCGCTTCCGTCTGTGAACGCGTTGGTGTGTCTGAACTGGCGAAGCGATCATCGATTTTTTTGATTACGCCAGGGATATCCGGCGTCTTCTGAATTCGCGCGAAGATGGTTCCGGAGCTTCCCGCCGAATCACTCTTGATATCGCGAAGGCTTTCGTCGAGATACTTCCAGTTGAACCAAAGAGAGTCTGTGTTTTTCGGCGAATCAAAGGTACCCACCAACTCCAGATCCATGTTGACTGGATAGAACGTTCCCTTCAAAGGCACTCGCTGGCCGACCTTCCAACCCCGCTTTTCCGCGATACGTCGATCGCAAACGCAGGCCTGGCGGTTGGTTTTGAACTCCTTCAGTTGGTCTTCTGAAATCTTGAAATCGGGCCAGACCTGAAAGACCTGTTCCGGGTCGGTCGCAAACTGAGCAAACGGCATCGTCTCGTCCTGCAGCGTTCCTCCAAACCAGGCATAGGGAACTGCTGCAGCAACGCCCTCTGTGCCGCGAACGTCATCCAGCATGGCGATCGGCACTTCCCCCGAAAAGCCCTGAACGTTCATAATCACCACGCGGTTACCCTGCGACGCATCATTCTTCCAGGTGTCCTGCGAAGCTCGGAACCCGTACAGAACCGTCATCAGAGCAAGGCTGAAGCCGACGGAAAGAATTGTCAGCAAGCTGCGAATCTTGTTGCGAGTAATGTTTCGCCAGACATACTTCAGCATGTTCATCGAATGATCTCCGTCTAGTGTGTCTTTGCTACGTCGGTTACAAGAACACCTTTTTCCAAATGCACTGTTCGTTTCGCCCGAGCCGCAGCGTTGGGGTCGTGAGTGACCATAACGATTGTCTTCTGAAACTCCGTGTTCAGGCGATGCATCAGATTCAGAATCTCTGTCGCTGATTTTGCGTCCAGATCACCCGTCGGTTCGTCCGCCACGATCAGCGTTGGGTCCGTTACGATCGCACGAGCAATGGAGACTCGTTGCTCCTGACCGCCGGACAACTGTCGAGGATAGTGATCCATTCGATCGCCCAGCCCAACGACTTCCAATGCCGTCTTCACATGTTCGTCACGCTGACGACGAGTGAGAGACGTCAGCGTCAGTGGCAGTTCCACGTTTTCGTATGCGGTGAGAACCGGAATCAGATTGTACAACTGAAAGATGAACCCGATGTGGCGCGATCGCCACTGCGAAAGTTCACCCTCGGACGACGTCCCCAGGTTTTGGCCGCAGACCATCACGGTTCCTGAGGTCGGTCGATCCAGTCCGGCAATGAGATTCAGCAACGTAGTTTTGCCCGAACCCGATGGGCCCATCAGAGCCAGATAGTCGCCGGGATCCAGTTGCAAATTGATGCCGCTCAAAACGGGAATCGCAATCTTGTCACGACGGAACTCTTTGCACACGTCCCGAACGATCACCACCGGACTATCACTCTTCGATGCGTTGGACACGCAGAAACTCCTCTAATTCTAATTGATTCAATGGACGAGCACTGCGGCTACCGTCCGTCTTCGATTCCGTCGTTTTGAAACACTGGCTACTGGGCGGGTTTGACCAGCATGTTGTCCTGAAGTTCTTTGCCTGGGGCAGCGACAACTTTTTCGCCCCCGGAAAGACCACTCTTGATTTCGGATCGCCTATCTTTGGACTCTCCGATGGTTGTGACGACAACTTTCTTCGTTCGATCCTCTGCTGTGACCGTCCAAACGAACGATTCGTTCTCGTTCGAGACGATCGCTTCATCCGGACAGAAAACGCGGCTCTCGCTTTGCTTCGTCGAAGACTGCGACTCGTTGGGTAAAAAATAGACGGTACTGCTCATTTCCGGAAACAGACGATTGTCGGCATCCAGAATCTCGACTCGCACTTTCACCGTCGCTCGAGCTCGATCGCCCATGGGAATAATTTTGCGAACCCTGCCCTTGTAACGACGATCAGGCACTGCATCAACCGCGACTTCCGCAAGTTGATCCTGCGCGACTCGACTGATGTAGTCTTCCTTCACGTCACAATCGACTTCCAGGTGGTCCAGGTCAGCGATCGTCACAACGGACCCGCGTCCGGACGCTTCGCCCATTCCGCCCGGCATGATCGATTCACCAAGCTCGGCATCCTTCGAGATCACGGTGCCTTCGAAAGGAGCTCGTACGAACATGTTCTCGCGCAATTGCTCGGCTTCCTGCACGCGAGCTTCCGCGAGCTGCAGAGCCGCTTCCAAAGACACCTTCTTCGCGACCGTGGCATCTCGCTGATAAAGAGCCTGCTCATAATCCGCCGGCGTCATGCTCTTCGATGCCAAAGCCTTTTCCGCGCGAACGAAATCTCGCTGAGCCCTGGCAATTTCGACATCATGCTCCAGCAGCTCACTTCGCGAGCGTGCGGCCGTGGCTTTTGACGCCGCCAGCGACGCATCCATGTCCGCGTGTTCTAGAATCGCCAGAACGTCGTTCGGCTTAACCTTCGTGCCTTCTTCCACGTTAACCTGCTGGATGCGTCCGGTCGCGCGAGCCCCAATGCGAGCCTGCTGGCGGGACTGCAGGTAACCAGTCGCCACAACGGTCGCGTCTGCCGAACGGCCTCGTTCCAGCGAAACGACGACGATCCGAACTTCCGGTTTGGGGCCTAACGCTTCCCTGATCTTCTGAAAGTCCGGCATCCAGCCACGACTTTGTGCGAAGAACACGGCTCCGATCACCAGGCCCAGCAAGACACAGACGAAGATCAGAAATCGAAACATTCGGCCAATAAACGATGGCTTCGGTGGACCCGAGTCACGCTGAATACGAAGTCTCGAGAGGGAATCTTTTGGAGTGTCCGTTGTCGCCGTTTGCATAGATTTCAAGACAAAAAACGATTTGACGAGCTTACTTCATTCACCAGTTTTCGATCCGTCCACAACTCCCGATCAACACAGAAACTTCAACCCCAACGATGCTCCACGGCTCTCGCTCCGTGCAACTCAGACTCGCACAACAACCGCACTCGCCTGGCCCATGCGGGTCACGCTGGTCTTCAGGAAGATGCCGTTTGAAGTTGTCTGATGCTCACCATGAACAACATTCAGAGCAGCCTCAGAATCTGGTGTTGAGAAATTCAGCGTCTTTGGAATCACGCCGAGCTGCAACGCCAGGATTGATGCGGCCATTTCACACAACCCGGCACCGCTTCCCGCGCTGCCCATGTAACTCTTGATCGCTGTCACAGGAACAGAATCCGCGTGACTGCCCAACAGTCGGCGAAGACCGGCTGCTTCGTAGCGATCTCGATTTGGATGCCCCGATGCACACGCGTTAATATGACCAAGCTGGTCGGCTGAAACGCCTGACCGAGCCATCGCGGCCGATGCCGCGGTGTACAGCGCCGCAGCTTCATCCGCATGGCCGCTGGCTGTCATCACAGTGCTGGAGCCACAGCCCAGGATCGTCCCCAAAATCTTCGCGCCGCGAGCTTCAGCGTGCTCACGAGCTTCGAGGAT
>JANMEV010000523.1:0-2736 GCA_031377305.1 Planctomycetota bacterium
CCCCAAGCGGTAGCAGTGCTGACGCCGCGATCACTCAGGACACGGGCGTATTTTGGCCGTCATTTGATCTGCCATCGCTGCAGTCAACAATGCGAGCAAGCCAGAACATCGGCCGCATTTATGATGGTGCGGGTAACACGATCATGTTCACGGAAAACGTCAATGGTGGCCAGAACACGGGTGGTCTCGCTGCATTTCAGCCAGCAAGCGGCCAGGGCACCTGGGCAGATCCTTCAATTCGAAGCTGTGGTTTCATCTTCCCAGTGCTGGCCGCATCGGCCGCTCCTGGCGTGTTTGACAACATGGAAACGATCGTTGACAACACCTTGACTGGTGGAACGCCATTCATCAACAAGTTCAAGGACGGACCAGAAGGCGGAGCAGCTTTCCCGAACAGCAAGCACCTCGGAATCATCGTGGCTTCGTTCTGCGACGGCACGGTTCGTATTCTGGATGAAAACATTGATCGCAACGTTTATACTCGCTTGATCACTCCAAACGGTGCGTCCAAGCGAACGTCGGTTGTCGGATTCCAACCAGAAGCTCCAATGAGCAGCAACGAGTTCTAAGCTTCGTTACGATTAGAAAACTCTGCATGATCGAACCGGCTGGTTTTGGCCTGAAACCAGCCGGTTTTTTGCTGCGCGGGGAACTAGTGTCGCTCGGGCTGATGTGCTGTCGGCGAGCAGGAATGTCACGCTTGCCGCGGGCGCTTGCATGGCGAGCTGATCAAAGAGTGATCAAAACCCCAGACCGAACTCCAGCTTGCAAGGCACCTCTAATTTGTCCGTCTTTGTGTAGTACGAGACCTTGGCTTTGATCGACTTTGCATCCGATGCAATCTGCCATGATCGCGAATAGGTCATGTCGCCGCCAAAGCCGAAACTTCCAGAGCCGCCGCTGGAACTTTCGACGGCCTTTCCTTCTGCATCAACAAACTCAATCGTGGCGATCGAATCAAACGGCTTCTTGCTGCTCAGTTCAAACGACTTTTTAAAAGGCTCGCCAAAGGCGTCACCAATTTGTCCAACTGTTGCATCCAGAGGACCAAACTTCAGTTCCTTGCCCTCTTTCAAGAATCTCTCACAATCCAGCGATAAGGCCCGATGCGGATGTTGAGGCAGCTTACAGCACGAACCTTCGGCGAGCGGCAGGGCGTCAGCGCTCCGAGTGCAATTCACCGAAGGACGCAAAAGGAAGGGCGCAAACGTGAGCGAATCGCAAAAGGAGGCAATCGCTTTGTGAATCTCATTGCTATTTCGCACGGCCCCCGATGTCGCTTTGAAATGCTGCGTCGTGTTTTTGGAAGCACAACGCCGCCGATACGTTATTACGGAGCTGGGTGAGCGTCACCGGAATGGTCCATTACGGTCAGGAACATCGGAATGAGCGACATTCCCAACAGGACAATTGTTCCCGTGAAGAGCGTGCAGGAAGTTGCGTTCGAGATATTGCCGGGAATCCGTGTCTGACCAAGCTCCGATAGAAACTGCATTTGAAACGAGAACGGCCTCGGAAAATACTCAACGGCCGCTGAGATCCCAATCCCAAACTGCCCCAGCCCGGCAATCACAATCAACACGGGAATGAACTTCGTTCAGCGGAACTCCACACGCAAAAGCCCATCCGCTTCTCCCACGGCATGCAGCTGAGACCTCAGCAGGCCACTCAACGCACCAAGATGCCCGCAAAGAGAAAAGTGTCGATTTCCAAGAGCTCCATCACAACCCGAAGCGTCAGCGAGGGATCTCGCCCCTGCACTCAGCCAGCTGGAACAGAATCGCAGGAAACGCAGAATCGCAATCCCTCGCTGACGCGTCGGGTTGGGATAGCTGCAGCCACGCCCTACTCAGAGATGAAGCATGGACGACCAAAGCAATCCGATCATTGCCTCTTGAAATCCCAACTCCGCTTTGCACAACAGCCAAAATCCAGCTAACCGGGTCGCGCAGTTTTGTTTGCTCCTCGGTCACGATAATGCATCACCGCGAAGGATTCGGAAGATCTCTTCTCCGTCGATCAGACGACAGTTGTTTGATCTTGCCAACGCGACGGCATTGCGAGTGAAAGTAGAATTCGTCACGCACCAAGCCTTTGAACATCGATAGTGTGCGCGTCCAGCCACCGCCTTCTGAACTGCACCGTTTCCTACTGATTTGTTCCACCCTTTACATTGTCTTGCAATCGACTCGAAATGGTGGAAATCCGCTTCCGCTCGCGTCGCGACTCGATGTTGAGATCCTGCTCCTCGTTCTGAAGTCTGTCGATTTGAGACTGCAACGCGCCTTGGTTCACCGGGACACCGTGTGTAAAGAATAGATCGTAGAAGGTGTCAGGAACCGGTTCCGGCGAAATTATATGAACGGTAACTGCCTCGAACGGTTCCTCTCCCCTTTGGGCCTCCGTGGTTCGATCCTGGCCGCCGAGCATGCAAGTTCGGTAGAAGACATGGCGATTGTCCGGTTGAAGTCAGCCGAACGTCGGCGCAAAGGCCGCCGCTGAGTCCGCGGACTTGCGCCTAACATTGGAATCCAACTCCAATCTCTGATCGTGCCGCTGCCTAAGCCCACTGGCGAGCGGTGCGGGATTGCAGCCCGTTGGCTTCGTCGTCGCCGATGAACTGATGGGTCACGGGATCAAGGCTGAGCTTGCGTTTCAGAATCCACGACAATGCGGCGGCGTGGCAGGCGATGTGGGAGTTTCGCATGACTTCCGGATTCGCCACCGTTGGTTTGC